>CAYFOR010000010.1:0-48236 GCA_964344785.1 uncultured Piscirickettsiaceae bacterium | reverse complement strand
TACTTGATCTTGAAAAGATATACCTTCATATACATGAGGAGTCGATACTATCCTATTGATGCATGGGAATTGGTGAACGTATCACCATCGGTAGAAAGCAAATGGGTCATTCCCAACAGACACTTGCCGATCGGATAGGAATCACTCGCACCTCTTGCAGCCAGTGGGAGCGAGGCATCACCGCGCCCAGCGTCGAGCATCTGGCGGAAGTCGCCTGCATTTTAAAGGTTAATTTTGAATGGCTGGCGACAGGAAGAGGACATCGTGACTATGACTACAGCAGAGATGGTGTCAAGGATGAGGGCCTGACGAAAGAAAGTTATGCCTCCTACCAGCAAATGGAAGAGATTGTAGAACTCTACACCCTCCTCCCCACTCCTTTGCAAAAGGCAGTCCACGCCCTGCTGCGCACACAGGTAGAGAGCATTCGTCCAAAAAACAGTGGAGAGTAATAGCATGCAGCTACTGCACTCCATGATTTTTTGAACCATTTCAAATATCAATGTTAAAAATCAACAGATAATAACTGCTCCCGAACCCAGTGGACCTCACCAGTCTCGCCCTCACTGCTCTCCTGTTCGCGGGTAAGCACATCCAGCATCGACTGTAGCAGTATGCTACAGTCTCTCTATACAACTACTGAACGGAGCCGATCATGGCAAAAGCTGCATCCCCGATTCGCCTGCAACAGAGCTTAATGAAAGCTGCCGCACAAACTGGTGCACGCTTTCACCGTAGTACCGCTGAACAGGTGGAGTACTGGGCCGATTTGGGGCGGCGCGTTTCATCGGTATTGGACCCGGATAGTCTGCTCTCGGTGATATCCGGCCTTGCACGAGTACAGGTCGAACCAATCTATGGCCAAGCCGTTAGCCCCGATGCAGTATTTGAAGAGCTCGAGCAACAACGCAAACAGGGCACATTGAGTGAGGCGATCACTGGCAACACGCTACGCTACCAGGCATCCTCAACCCACCCTGGTTATCTGGAACAGATCACTCCAGAGGGAACCATCAAGGTAGGGCAATTCCAAAACGGGCAGTTTGTTCCTGCCGAACTTGACGGAGGATGAAAGCGGAAAAGAGACAGCTCTGGATACTGGCCGGTGGCAACGGAGCAGGAAAAAGTACCTTCTACCGTACACAGCTTGCCCCGTTGGGGCTTCCTTTTATCAATGCCGATACTCTAGCCCGAGAGCTCTACCCTGAAACACCGGAGGAACACAGCTATGATGCTGCACAGATTGCTGCCACTTTACGCACCAAAATGATCCATGAAGGGCGTAGTTTCTGCTTTGAAACAGTCTTTTCCCACCCTTCAAAGGTAGACTTTGTTGCAGAAGCAAAAGCACTGGGATATGAAGTGGTATTGATTTTTATCCATCTGGACAATATCACCCTGAATAAGGCGCGTGTTGCACAGCGGGTCCATGAAGGGGGGCACACCGTACCGGATGAGAAGATTGCAAGCCGTATTCCCAGAGTACTTCAGCAGGTCAAGGCCGTACTCCCACTTTGCGACCATGTGCGTATTCTGAACAATTCCAGCGCTGAAAATCCATTCCAGCAGGTCGCAACCATTCGCAATGGTCACTGTACCATTCAGCAGCCACTGCCTGAGTGGGCCACTGATCTGTTGAGATAACTGAGCCGGATAAAACGAGACAATAGCCTATCTCTGTTTACTGTCTGATGTCCGATCCACCAACAGCCCTTCAATCCTCTCCAACCGCTTTTCCATCAACTCCGCATGTTCTCGAATCCAGTGGACCTCACCAGCTTCCCCCTCACCGCTCTCCTGATCAAAGCGTTGATGTTCACGGGTGAGCACATCCAGCACGATGCCGACCATCATGTTGAGAAAGACGAAGGTGGTCAGGAAAATGAAGCTGAGATAGTAGATCCAGCTCAGCGGATAGACCGCCATGGTCTCGTACATCACATCGGTCCAGTCCTCGAAGGTGGAGACCCGGAACAGGGTCAGCATCGAGATTGCCACATCTCCCCAGAGCGTACTGTTGATCTTTTCAAACAGAATGCTGCCGATGGCTCCATAGATATAGAAGATCACGAACATCAGCAGCACCACATACCCCATCCTCGGCACCGCCTTGAACAGGGCGCTGACCAACATTCTCAATTCAGGAATCAGCGATACCAGTCGCAATACCCGGAAGATACGCAGCAGCCGCGCAAGCAGCACCATTTCGCTGTCTTCCATCGGGATCAGGCTGCCGATCACGATAATCAGATCGAACACATTCCAGCCGGAACGGAAGAAGTTGAGAAAGCGTCGTTCCGCCAGCATCCGTACCGAGATCTCCAGCACGAAGAAGAGGGTTACCCCGATATCGAGCCACTCCAGCAACAGGGTCAGTTCCGGGCTCAGGTTATAGGTTCTGGCCCCGATGGCCAGTGCCGAAATGACGATGATCAGGATCACTACCGACTCGAAAAGCTTGTTGCGCTGCAACTGCTCCAGCTGCGACCTGAAAACGTGCAAACTTTCCATCAATCCACTCCTTCCCTAGAGATGCTATCCCGGTAACTATTCACCAACCGTTACAACTGATTCGGTTACCTATTCTGATTTCCTTGCCTGCTGTATTGTCTCGTAGGCGATTCGAATCTGATGCGTCTTCTCGGCCGCCATCTTCATCATCTCCTCAGGCAACCCCTTCGCAACCAGTTTATCCGGATGGTGCTGGCTGGTGAGGCGACGGTAGGCACGCTTCACCTCGGCATCGGTGGCATCCGCACTGATTCCCAGCGTCTCGTAAGCCGACTCAAGCGTTGGCCGCTGGCCGGAGGCCCCACCCGCCTGTTGCCCCAATGAGGCACGAACCATCGACTCCAGTTGGTCATAGAGTCCACGGGAAATACCGAGTGAAGTGGCAATATGGAGCAATATCTTCTGCTCTGCCGGATGAAGCGTGCCATCCGCATAGGCCACCTGCAGCTGGATCTCCATGAACATCTGGGTCAGGGTGGTGCGCCGCCCCACCTCGCTGCGAAACTGCTGCAGCAGATCGTCCAGTGGAAAGTCGGACTTCTTGCCCTCGTTGAAGAGCTTCTCTGCGGCCTTGCGAAGATGGGCATTGAGTTGCAGATGATCCATCACGGTACGCGCCAGACGAATCTCATCCGGGCTGACCCGCCCATCCGCCTTGGCAATACACCCCATCACTGAGAAGGTGGCGGTAAAGAAGGCAGTCTGAATCCGCTGCTGGTTACCGAGCCCCCACTCGATGCCCTTGGCATCCGTAACCCGATCCATCCCCTTGTCAAAGTTGTGACCAAAGGCGGCACCAACCAGTGCGCCCAGCGGCCCGCCCAACAGAAAGCCAAATGCACCACCCAGCAGCTTACCAGCCCAACCCATATCATCTCACTCTGTAGTATCAATGCCGCCTATTTTACCGCAGCAAAACCAGTCTGTTCATGGCTAAATCCACATAGCCTGAGCATCCAGTACCCCGAGAATGAAAACACTCCTGGTTCCCATGCTCCTACATGGGAACGAGAGATAATTTATGCAAATTGTCAATACAACTATCAATTTGCATAAATTATGCTACCCTCTCCCTCATGATCACACGCAAGGCCGAGACGGTATTGGCAGAGCTGTTACAAGGGTTCCCCATCGTAACCATCACAGGTCCGCGCCAGTCAGGGAAAACCACTCTTGCCAAAAAGGTGTTTTCAGGCAAACCCTACCTTTCACTGGAAGACCTTGATGTTCGTCAGAGGGCGAAAGATGATCCTCGTGGGTTTCTCTCGAGCTTGCCTGATGGTGGTGTACTTGATGAGGTTCAACAGGCTCCTGAACTCCTCTCCTATCTGCAATCCCATGTGGATACGGATGGCCGCATGGGGCTGTTCCTGCTAACCGGTTCACAACAGTTTGGACTGGTATCCCGAATTACTCAATCATTGGCTGGGCGAACCGGCTTCATTGAGTTGCTGCCGTTCTCTATCAATGAACTCGCAGCAGCAGGAAAGGCACCGCAAACACTTGATGCAATGCTCTTCAATGGTGGATACCCTGTACTGTATGACCGGAAACTTGCCCCGAACCAATGGTTTCCCGCATATGTCACCGCCTATGTTGAACGAGACGTTCGCCAGCTGACCAACGTACAAGACCTCGAAACATTCCAGCGTTTTGTACAATTCTGTGCAGGCCGCAGTGGTCAGTTGATCAACTTCTCCTCATTGGCGGCAGATTGCGGGGTGACCCATAATACTGCAAAAGCGTGGCTCTCCGTGCTGGAGGCAAGCTATATTCTGTTTCAGCTGCGACCACACCACAAAAACTTTAACAAGCGGTTGGTGAAAACCCCGAAACTCTACTTTTACGATGTTGGGTTGCTCTGCTGGTTACTGGGTATCCGGGAGCAGGGTCAGCTGGCGGTACACCCCCTGCGAGGGCATATCTTTGAAACCCTGATTGTCTCTGAATGGCAGAAACTCTTTCTCAACAGAGGGGAGCCCCCACCGCTGCATTTTTGGCGCGATAGCAATGGCAATGAAATTGACCTTGTGATCGATACCGGTTCCCACTTAATGCCTGTCGAAATCAAGTCGGGCCAAACCATCAATCCGGACTATTTCACGGGATTGAAGCGCTGGATCAATATGGCAGGTGGCCAGGTGACCCAACCCACACTGGTCTACGGGGGCTCCGACCATTATATCCACAATGACGTAAAGGTAGTGGGGTGGAATCAAATCCAATAGGAAAGAGCAGCCATGACAACATACAGCAGGGTTCCCAGTATGTACTTCCACGCTGGAGCGTGAGATTCAGGAGAGCTGCCCCGCATGAAACATCAACCGTGGCAGATTACCCTGTGGGGTGTGATCAACCTGTATACGACTGATCCCCGCATTGGGCACCTGAATACGAAACATCCGGTCGATCGGCATACCCAGCACATGGCTCAGGATCATCCGCATCATCCCTGCATGGCCCACAATCAGCAGGTGTTCTCCGGCATGGTCGTGGATGCAGCGCTCCCACTCGACAGTAATGCGTTGCTGAAATGCGGTCAGGGTTTCGGCACCCGGCGGCGTGTTATTGAGTGGATCATTCCAGAAGCGGTAAAGAATCTCCGGGTCTTCTTGCATCAACTCCGACGCTGTCTTACCCTCCCATGCTCCGAAACCGATTTCTACAAAGGCATCGCTCAGCTCCAGCGGGATATGATGTCGTTTGGACAGCTCCTCGGCAAAGGCCTGACAGCGGCTCAAGGTCGAACTGATAATCCGCTCCCACGGGTGGTGGTAGGAGATCGCGGTGCGCATCTGTGTCCACCCCTTGTCGCTGAGCGGATCATCAGTCTGTCCGCGATAGCGCCGCCGCCCTCCAACCGGCTCTCCATGTCTGAGCAGATCCACCGTTGTTGTAACCGTGTCGTCCATCATCCTAAGATCCTCAATTAAACAGGCCAAAGTGTGCATCCAGGTGTGCGCAGAACAAGGCGCAACGACGCGGAATAGTAAACTATTGCAAGGAGTTGCAACGCAGTCATGTGTGCACCTGGATGTGCAATTTGGCCTGTAGCGTGTTTCATTCGTTGAGCGAACTGGATCAACTGCTGGTTGCTCTATTGGTTCATAATCTTATTGCACTTGTGAGCGATTAATTGAGGATTTTAGGATCATTGCATCACTCCAACCAGAACCAACAGTGCCAGCAACACCATCCAGACAATCTCGGCACGGCGCACCATCTCCAATGCATCCCACACCTCTTGCAGGTCGGGCTGCCGTTCATCCTCCACCGGATCAAGACGGATTGCACCGATCCCAACATAAATCATCGCTTCACGGTTACTGGACCAGTCTCCACCATGCTGGCTCAACTGACGGCTGGCAGAGATAAAGTCACCAACCAGCGCGTAACTCAGTGCTACCAGATGGGCCGATGGCCATGCCACTAGCTGATTGAACAGGGTGATCCGTTCCAACACCTCACCATCAGTCTGACGCTGCAACTGCTCCAGTGTCAGCGCCATTCGCACCAGGATTGCACCCGCCGGACCCAACAGAATAAACCAGAAGAGTACCGAAAAGAGCCTGGGATTGGCTTCGGCCAATACCGCCTCGGTTAAAGTGCGGATCAACCGCCCTTTCTGCTCGGGGATCTCACCCTCCAAAAGCCCCTCTGACTGAAGAATACCCCCTTCCATGTCATCTCTTGACCAGCTCTCCAGAATCGACTCCACCTGAAGACGCAGATCACGCGGGCCGATCGACAGGATCAGTACCAGTATGCTGAAGAGCAGTTCCGGCAGCCATCCGCCATCGGCCATCCACTCACCAAGTTGCTGTATGATCAGCAGCGGGACCAACACCGTCAATAGCGTACTGAAGAGTCCACCATAGGGACGATCCAGCGTGCGATTGCCCTCCACCCAGCTACGCCAACGGGCAAACCAGGCCATCCCGCGATACTCATCCAGTACGGTATAGAAACGCTCGATCCCCAGCGCAATCAGAATGGCCAGTAGCGTCATAGGGTTGCCTCTCTCAGACGTTGCCAATCGAAGGCGGGACCAGGATCGCTCTTGCGCCCTGGTGCGATATCACAGTGGCCGACAATACGCTCCTCCGGGGTAATATTGGGAAATTGCTGCAGCAGCAGCCCCACAACAGCGTACAGGCACTGATATTGTGCGTCGGTGTAAGGGGTCTCATCCGTTCCCTCCAGCTCAATTCCGATCGAGAAATCATTACAGTGCGTTCTCCCCTGAAAGCTGGAAACCCCCGCATGCCAGGCTCGATCATGCAATGAGACATACTGTATCGGCTCCCCTCCACGTCGGATCAGCAGATGACTGGAGACCCGCAAATCCGCCAGCGACTCGAATCCGGGCACCTCATCCCCACGAATCCGGTTACAGAAGAGATCATCGATATATGGGGTACCGAATACCCCTGCAGGCAGACTGATGCCATGGATCACGATCAGACTGACGGTTTCACCTGCAGGACGTGCATCAAAGTTGGGAGAGGGTGTTGTTGTCACCCCCTGCAACCAACCGTCTTTTCCAAGGCTGAGCGGTAACTGTTCACCCATTATCGCTATTGCCGTCTCCCCACTGCTCGCACATCCCTTTCAGTACCATGTCGGTAAAGCTGACGATACCAACCACCTCTCGCCCCTCCACCACCGGTGCCCGAGAGAGGTTGAAGCGTTCGAACAGACGGGCACAGTAGCGAATATCCATATCGGCATCGACGGTAACGACCGGTTTGGACATCACCTCATAGACATTGACCCGATCCGGTGCCCGGTCCTTGGCCAGCACCTGACGGGCGATATCCGAGATCAGTAGCATGCCGAATTCGTCATCCTCATGACGTTTATTCACAATCAGTGACTTGTTATCCACATGCTGCATCTCGTCCAACGCCTCGGAGATGGTCGCCAGGCCGTCAACCAGATCAAACCTGTTCTTCATCACATCACGCACACGCACAACCTGTCTGTTCGTCATCAGATCTTCTCCTCTACTACATCGGTCAATTTTTCGATCTGTGAAGAGAGGCCAATCGCATCCTCCACATCAAGCTGAATCACCATCCCGGTACCCGGCTTCTGGAACTGACCCTCCTCGGCAATCGTCTCCAGAATCTCGCGGCTGAGATGCTCTTCCACAATAAACATCACCATGTCGCGATTGGTCTCCAGGGCCAGACCGAAGAAGGTCTTGGCCACCTTGAGCCCCTCGCCACGGGCATGATTGATCACCGTGGCACCCGTTGCGCCCGCATCTCTGGCCGCCAACACCACATTGTCGGTCACCTCTTCCTCCACCAATGCAATCAGCAATTTAAAATGCATCGCACTCTCCTTATCCAGTGATTATCCATCTCTCTGTTCTCCACGCTGTGCCCACCACTCTGACAGCTGCACGTAACCCAACACCGCAATAATCGGCATCAGACAAGTGAGGGCAATCATTCCAAACCCGTCCAGCAGCACACTACGCCCTGGTACCGAGGTAGCCAATCCAAGCCCAAGTGCCGCAACCAGTGGGACCGTTACAGTCGAGGTTGTGACGCCCCCCGAATCATAGGCCAATGCGGTAATGAACTTGGGTGCGTAGTAGGTCTGGACCATCACGATGACGTAACCGGCAATGATGAAATAGTAGAGTGGAATTCCAGTCACGATGCGTAGTGCTCCCAATGCCACTCCGGTCGCCGCCCCCAGTGCCACCGCAACCCGGAGGCCGTTGGCCGCCACCGTGCCACCCGAAACCTCCTGTGCCTTGAGCGCCACCGCCAATAGCGAAGGCTCCGCAATGGTGGTGGAGAAGCCGATAGTGAAGGCAAACAGATAGACCCAGTAGTAGTCATGCCACTGTAACTGATCAACCGACTGCGTCAGGCCTTCCATGATAAAGGCGGGGTTGGAGAGCTTGATCGCCATCTGCTCACCCAGGGGGAAGATCGCCTGATCCAGCCCCAGTAGAAACAGAGAGAGCCCCAGCAGTACATAGAAAAAACCGATCAGCACCCGTCTCAGGTTGGGGACCCTGCGCCGGATGACCGCAAACTGAAAACCGAAGATGATCACCACGATCGGCAGCATGTCACCTGCCGTTGAAATCAGTGATTGTTGAAACTCCTGCAGAAAACCCATCAGATTACCATTCCATATCCCATCACGAAGATCATCGGCGTCAATGAGGCGAATGCAATCAGTCCGAAGCCGTCGGTCATCGGGTTGCGGCCACGGATACTGCTGGCAAGGCCGACACCCAGTGCGGTCACCAGCGGCACGGTTACCGTCGATGTCGTTACACCACCGGCGTCATAGGCCAGACCGATAATCTCTTTCGGTGCAAACAGGGTCATTACAATCACACCGAAATAGCCGCCAATAATCAGATAGTGAATCGGCCACCCCTTGAGGATACGGATCACCCCGATCAGGATCGCTACTCCGACTGAAACCGCTACGGTATAGCGCAGTCCATCCGCATACGCGGTCCTGTCCTCAACACCATTGCCGATCATCCCACCTGCGGCTGCCACTTCAGCCGCTTCAGTGGCAACCAGAATCAGTGCCGGTTCGGCCACGGTCGTTCCGAAACCGAGCAGAAAGGCAAAGGCCATCAACCAGGGCAAACTCCCCTTGCGGGCCAATGCTCCCGCCATCGCCTCACCGATCGGAAACAGCCCCATCTCCAGCCCATAGACAAAGAAGGTGAGCCCCAGCACCACCAGCACCAGACCAAAGGCGATCTCATGCAGGTTGTCGATCGGCTGCTGCAGAATCACCAACTGAAAGAAACCGATCACCAGAATGATTGGTGCCAGATCGCGTACACTCCCCAACAGAGTGCGGATAAATCCATCAAGAGACTCATTCATATCGCCGAATAATAGCAGGTATGATCCAGGAGGCTGTCCGATAATAGAGAACCTACTGTAGTAAAGCTGAATTTGGTTATATTTTTCCATCCTTTTCGTTAAATAGTGCCCACTATTCGCCTCAAACGATGAAAAAATCTGTCTCAAATCAGCTCCCCTTCGCTACGGCTTCTGTTCTCGGACAGCCTCCTGATTCGATCATGAAATCCATCTTATACAGACAGCCCGGTTATACCCTGATCGAGACGGTGATCGCACTGGCCATTTTGACCACGGCACTGCTTGGGCTGATCACCTTGTCGGGGCATGCACTGGTAGCCGGTCGGGAGGCCATCCATCACGACCTGGCAACTTTGCAGGCACGTAATCTGGTCGAACGGATTCGAGCCAACCCGATTGCGGTCACTGCCGGTACCTATCTGATGCTATCCGGTTCTCCTGCGGGGGATGACTGTAGCGACGTCAGCTGTGACGCCACAAGCATGGCCCGATATGACTTTCGTGAGTGGAACCGACACAACGGTCTACTGCTGCCTTCCGGTATCGGCTCCATTGCCTCCACCAGCGGGCTGTACGAGGTGACCATCCAGTGGACCGATGGTGAATCTCAGTCAAGTCACACCCTGCAGTTTCAACCATGAATACTCTAGGCAGAAGGTCGATGACTGGCTTCACGCTGGTTGAGCTGCTGATTGCCATCTCCCTGGGTGCGACCCTGCTGGTTGCCACCACCCGTCTCTTCGTGGAGACCAGAGGGAGTCACCAATACCATGCCGAGTGGCAGGGGTTACATGAGCGGGGACGCCACCTGATGCAGTTTCTTTCCAGTGAACTGAAGAAAGCGGGGTATCCGAAAAGCAGTTTCAGCGGGTTCCCTATCGATGGCAGCAATGGTGATGGTGAATCCCAGAGTGACAGTCTCACCATCAGCTATCAGGACGGTGAAGACTGTGCGGGCTCCTCATCCACAACCATCACCTACTATCTGGATGAGGCCGACGTGCGTTGCAATGGCAATGGCGACTCCAGCCCGACACCTCAAACCCTGACCAGCGGGGTCGATGGCCTGCAGATTCGTTACGGCACTGACATCGATGAGGATGGCTCGATTGACCGCTATCTGGATGCCGATGCCATCGACAACTGGGACCAGGTTCATACGGTCGAACTGGCGGTTCTGCTCCGCAGTGATCTGGCCGTAAGGCAGGAGAGCGACCAGAACATCTATCCGCTGCTTGATGTAGACCATGGCCCTTATAGTGATCACTATCTACGCAGAATCTACCGTCAGATCGTCCACCTCAGAAATCAGTGATCCTGTACGAATTGCACACCATCTCGGCGACCATACCCAGTACTCCAGCCAGTTGATCACAAAGTGTCTCCATCAGACGGTATCTTATCAATGGGAAAAGTGACTGTAACCTCCAGGCCATCTGGATTCGATCGATTCTGTAATTTGATTCCGGCAGTATGTATTTCTGCAATTCGCTGACAGATCGAAAGCCCGAGCCCAGACCCACTGACCACTGAACTGTTACGGAAGAAGCGTTCAAAGATCTGCTCCTTGAGCATCTCCGGGATACCAGGTCCTGTATCACGCACCACAATCTGCATACTGTCCTGTGCGGAACGAAGGATCGACACCGAAACATTTCCACCTGCCGGTGTGTAACGTATGGCATTGTCGATCAGATTTCTCAGAAGCGTTGAGATCAGCTCACGGTTGCCATGAATATGTGTGTCGATCCTTTCAACATGAAGTGGTGACAGGGTAACGCCGACCTGGCCTGCCTGATGCAGCAGGATCTCGATGTTTTCCCGTGCAATCTGCTCAAGCTCGACAGATACCATATCAGGATCGATGGTCTCTGCACCGTCAATTCTCGACAAGGCAAGCAACTGTTCCACCAGATGGGTAGTACGATCAACCCCCTCAATGATCTGCCCCAATGCATGTACCCTGCCGTCACCATCCTCCGCATTCCGTGCAACCTCGGCCTGGATACGGATGGCGGCCAATGGCGTTCGCAACTCATGAGCCGCATCGGCAGTGAAGCGCCGCTCCTTCTCGATCGACTGCTGTAGTCTGAGAAAGAGACGATTGAGTGCATCAATCAGTGGCTGCAACTCATGTGGAGCGGTGTCAAAGTCGATCTGTCTCAGGTTATGGCTGTCACGTGCCGCCACTTTCCGGCTGATCAGGGTAATCGGCCGAAGTCCACTGTGAACAGCCCACCAGATCATCAATGCCAGCATCGGAAGACTCAACAGTGCAAACTCCAGCAGATGCTCCGTCACCTCTTCGGCAACCTCGTCCCGTACCTCAATCAGCTCACCAACGTGAATCACCGCCTGGGGGTGGGCAAGACTGAAAGTGCGCCAGCGCTGACTGTTGATCAAACGCTCTTCAAACTGCCCCAACCGGGTTGACAGGGGTTCGAAGGGGGCCTGTGGCGACTTCAGCAACACCTCTCCCTCAGCATCAAATATCTGAAAGGCTACCTTGTGCTCATAACTGTGGTATTGCCGGGCAATTTCATCCAGTTGATATGGGCCGATCAGATGCCAGCGATGCTCTACACGCTCCCCCAACTCACCTTCAACCAATACCAGCAGAAGCTTGGATAGCTGCACCAGATTTGCATCAAACACCTCTTCCGCCTCATGTCTTACCTCCTCTCTGATCAGCGCTCCGAACAGCAGCCACAGAGAGGTGACTGACCCCAGCAAAAGAATCAGCAGGCGCTGACGTAGCGAGCGACGACTCAGCCGTATCAATGGTCGACCTCCGACAGTTGATAGCCAATACCTCGTACCGTCTGAATAGTCTTTTTCCCCAATTTCTTTCTCAGATGGTGGATATGCACCTCAATGGTATTACTCTCGGCACCACCTTCCCAACCATAGATGGTCTCTTCCAGGTGCTCTTTCGTTACCACGCGCCCCAGATGGCCCATCAATATCTCCAGAATGGAAAACTCATGTCGGGTCAACTCAACCACTTCACCACTTTTCGCCACCTGACTAGAGGCCGGGTCGAGTGTGATCTCGCCATAGTGCAATAGTGGGGAGGCGCTTCCCCGGCGGCGGCGATGGATGGCCCGCAGGCGCGCATTCAGTTCTCCCAGATCAAAGGGCTTGACCAGATAGTCATCCGCCCCGTAATCCAGCCCCTTGATCCGGCTCTCCAGTGCATCACGGGCAGTCAAGATCAGGATGGGGGTCTCATCTCCCTGCTCACGCGCCTCTTTCAGCAGTGCCAGACCATCAATCTTCGGAAGCCCAAGATCAAGCACCACCAGATCAAAGTGCTCTCGCTGTAGTGCCTGACGCGCATGCTGCCCATCACGCAACCACTCGACCCGATACCCCGACTGGGTCAACCCGGCTTTCAATCCATCCCCCAGCAGCGCATCATCTTCAACCAGCAGCAGTCTCATGCATCACCCTCCATTGATCAGTCATCCCAGAAACGCACCCCCGGAATGCGTATCTGATGCTCACTGAATGATCCATCAGCCGCGTTCCTGTGGCAACGGTCACACTGACTGATGGAACCAATATCAGGGTTGTTGACGATCATTCTCCTCGGAATATCGTCATGCTCATGACGGAAATACCGGGTCTCGGTAATACGCAGTGGTGCCTTGCTATCATCTTGATTCCAAAACTCGTACCAGCGACTGGTCGAGCTATAACTGGTTAGAAATTGCAGAATCTCTTCCCGTTCATCTACCTCCAGATCGGCACGCTCCCCAAAGTGATCCCCCAACCCCGCCATCAACCGTTTCCAGGAGCCCGCCCGCAGAAAGCGTGGGGGATAAGCGATATGACAGCCGCCACACGCCTCCCGATACTGCTGCTGTTCAGCACTCGGTGGCGGCATCATGCGGCGATATTCCCACTCATCTCCATCGGCCAACGCATCAATCGTGGGCAGAAACAAGGCCAGTGCCAACAACAGATAGAAACATCTCATCTTGATTCTCTCCAAATATCATGAAAAAACGGTTTCAAAAGAGGATAGGAGGCCAGCCTTAAGAAAACCTTAAGGTTGGAATACATAGCATTCATCTTCATGATGAAGAGAGCCGTTCTGATCATGCTGATAATGACCATCCTTGTGGCAACCTCCAGCCTGTTTGTTGGCGGAGCTGTCCCTTATGCAGTGGCTGATGGTGACGGGGATGGGGGAGATAGTGACGGGGATGGTGATGATGGGGGCGACGATGGAGGAGAAGATGGTGGTAGCGATCACGCTGCAGAGAGTGGAGATGGATCGGATGGTGGTGATGACCTGTTTGAGGATGACCACTTCCTGGACTGGCTGGCCGATGGGGAGGGAATAGTCACAACCTTTCAGCCAAACGAGATATCCGAGGTCTTGAGCCAGTCCCGGGAGCAGGCCCTGATCACGTCCCAGTGGAACAACCCGATATCCACAACTCGCATGATTGCAGTCTCGTCACCCCCTTCCCCCGGTTGGACGCAAGTTCCCCTGAACAAGAAAGCCACCGTTGAGTTTCCTCACGACCGCCTACAGCTCCACTACCGACAGCATGTGGTCAACACCGATCACGATATTGCAATCATCATCGGTAATGCCAATTACCAGAAATTCGGCAGTGAAGTCCCCAATGTAACCCCGGCCTATGCAGATGCCGAGGCCTTCGCGCACTATGCACGCAACGGTCTTGGCATTCGTGAGGGGAATGTCATGCATCTTACCGATGCTACCCAGGCCCAGATGATTCGCCTGTTCGGGTCCGAACAGCATCCGAAGGGAGAACTCTATGACTGGGTCAAACGGGACAAATCCAGGGTGTACCTCTACTTCTCCGGTCATGGCGCGCCGGGGGTGGATCAGCAATCCGGCAACTATCTGGTTCCGGCAGACGCGGATGCAAATCGACTTGCACTCAACGGGTATCCGATCGATCAGCTCTATCACAACCTGTCAAAGCTGGAGGCCCGCTCAGTAACCGTGGTACTGGAGGCGTGCTTCTCTGGCCTCTCCCAGGAGAGCCAGATCATCACTCACGCTTCACCCATCTTTATCCAACGCACCCCATCGAAGGTGCCTGAGGGAATCACGGTGATTTCGGCTGGTGCCGGCGATCAGATCGCCTCCTGGGAGCAGGATCGATCCAATGGACTCTTTACCAAATACTACCTGTATGCGATGAGTGGAGAGGCCGACCAGCCCCCCTATGGAAACGGGGATGGCGCAATCGACATGGATGAGCTGGAGCGATACCTGCAGGAGACCCTGACCTACTGGGCCCGTCGATACTATGGACGGGAACAGATTGCGCAGATTTGGCAAGGAGGTGCCTCATGATACGCACCATATCAACCATGAGTTTGCTATCCGTTCTGGCCTTGACAGGGTGTGAAAGCTCACCTCACAGAGAGAAGATTACACTTTATGATGTGCCCCAACTTCCATCCTATCAGGCCGGGGATACCTATATATTTGATGATGGCAGTGTTGAAAAGGTAGTCAGTACTCAGGGGGAACTGATCCATTGGGAGTCGCATGGGGGTGCCATGAGTTTCACTCGCCACAGAAACTTCATCATTCCCAAACTGCAGTGGGAGACCCATCAAAAGCGGGTAACCAACCAGTACAGTGGTGAAAAGCATCTGCTGTGGCCACTGCAGCAAGGGAAGTCCGCCTTTCTGTCGACCATCGTCGCCGTACAGGACAAACCCAGTCCGGGCACCAAAAGCTATATTCACCATTGGCGCTGTCATGTCGAGGAAGCGGTACGGATAGAGGTCGCCGCAGGTCGATTTGAAACCCAAAAGATCGAATGTCGGCGCACCAGTGTGATGGGGCGCTGGATGCAAACCCGCACCTGGTACTACGCACCCAGTGTCGGACACTATGTGTTTCAGCAGGATGAGTATGCACCCACGAAATACCGCCGCCATTTAAAACGCCGCAGGGAAATGGTAGCCGCTATCCCCTCGGACCTTCACCGGAGCGGCGGAGGCAACGGAGCAGAACACCACTTCCAGCAGAGCCTAGAGGCCATACCATCAGGTGAAACAAGCGAATGGACCGACCCACATGATCGCCATGGCAGAAAGATCACTCTGCTCCGTACCTTCCAGACGGTTACAGGGAGATTCTGTCGTGATTACCGTATGGAGCGACGTGGCTCCAGCCATCTTCAGCAGTTTCAGGGTACCGCATGCCGAAGTGACCGTGGTCGCTGGCAGATTGCCGTGGCTCGCCCTGCATTGCCGAGAGAGGAGATGTAATGCCCCTGATTGCAGTAGTACTGGTTCTCCTCTCAGCCGCTGGTAACGCACAGGCGGTCAGCCATGGACATCTGTTTACCGCAGAGGTCAGTGCCGAGGAGGGATGTCAACGTGCGGTTGTTGAACTGAAACTGGAGGCCATCCACCGAAAATGTGGCAGCAGCCTCTCGGGTGGGGTACTACGAGTCCGTGGTGAACAGCAAGACAGCATCGAGCATCTTCTTTTTGAGACTACAGCCGGGGCAGTGACCACTTTCAGCATGCTGGAGCAGCAGGTGACGCCGGTGGAGATTGCCGGAGAGGGGGTACTGTTTCGTTGTGATGTAGAAGCGGATCTTGAAGTACACTGTGCACAGGGTGAACGGGACCCCACCTTTCCACCATTGCAGCAGCAGATCGCCCTCAATCAGATCCGCTATCGAGAGGGTGAGACCATGGCACTCACGCTTCACCCCGAACAGCCGATGCACATCACGGTCCTTCAGATGCTTCCCTATCTGCAGCAGCAGGAACGGGTGTGGCGTCTCTTTCCCAATGACTATGAGCCAGATGGATATATTCTGTCTGAGGTGGTACGCACCATTCCCGATCAACAGCGCAATCACTATCAGTGGGTCGCTGAACTGCCCGAGAAACGATCACGTGTATCAGAGGAGCTGATCATTGTCGCAACCCGATCAGCCATTCCCTTCCCGAAGAAGATGAGCATCGAGACCTTTCACCGAATCCTCAATGAGATTCCCTTGCAGCAGCGTCGCGAACTGTTTATTCCCTACCAGATTGTCATACGACAGATGAAAGGAGACGAGTTGTGAATCCATCAGCCTCCCCCAGCCTCGGACCCGGCATACTGCTCACTTTGACGGTATTGCTCTCCGCTTGCTCCACCCGCTATGTGGATCAGAGCCACCACCATGAAGAAGAGGTCAACCCGCTCACCCCCAAGGTACTCTATCAGGTTCACGATCTATTTCACCAACCTGTCCCGCAATGTGTCGCGGTACTCCCACTGCGAGGGAAGGTTGAACCAAACAAGATGGAGCTGGTACGACGTGCCCTCTATGCACACCTCTCTCCCCATGGATTTCGCGACATTGAACTCCCCAGGATCGACCATGTAATCCGGCACAATGGGCTCGACATGACCTCGGCGGCAGATCGGGCAGCATTGGGAGAGTTGCTCCACTGCGATGCAGTTATCATCGGCCAGGTCAACAATCACGACAGCCGCTTCTATGGGATCTATTCCAAGGTCGAAGTGCATGCCCGTTTGCAGATGGTTCGAGTCAGTAATGACACCCTGTTGTGGGAGGCCGAGCACCATGCATCACTGGAGGATGGGGGACTGCCCCTTTCACCGATCAGTATCGCAGCCGGCCTGTTCAGTGCTGCGCGCAACGTGGACGATGAACAGATGTTGCGTGTGGTGGATGACCTGGCACGCAGGCTGGTGCATACACTTCCCGAGGTGACGTTCAGCTTCAACGATGATGAACGGATTGATGGCCTGTTTCAGTCAAGCCAGGCCACCTGGAATGGTGATCTAGAGCAACACCTGAAGAATATCCCCAGGGATGAGCAGACAACCGTCATCCGCAATCTGGTCCGCAGTCGCCCACTATCGAATCTGCACAAGGAACAGCTCTATCACCGCCTGACCACACTCGGCAAAAAGGCTCGCGATTACCGGGCCTGGGGTCAATTGCGTCAACAGCAAGGAGATTATGAAGGGGCACTGGAACTCTACAGCGAGGCATCCCGTCGAGAGCCAACGGATGCTGAATCATGGTTTCTTCGGGGACGTATGCTGATCCATCTTGACCGTCTGGATGAAGCCGATCAGAGCCTGGTGCAGGCCATTGCCCACAACCCTGATCACGACCGCTACTATGCGGCACTTGGCTATGTCAATTCGATCCGCTCCAACCCTGATCGAGCCCGTGCCTCATATCGGCTGGCGCTGCAACACAACCCGGAGAATGGCTTTGCCTGGTACAACCTGGCAGTCAGTGACTACAACGAGGGAGATCTGCGCAGTGCAATCGAGCACTTTAACAATGCAGGTGAGTTTTATCTGAAACAGTCACGTTATGACCGGGTCGAACAGGTGATATCCGATCTCTCGGACCTCCAGAAGAGTCATAGACGCAACGTCCGAATCAAAAACCATATCGAACATCTGCAACAGGGGCTCAAACAGGCAGTGGATACCTCGATATCCGGTTAACCCCGAACAAAGATAACTGCAAACGGAAAGGAGCGAGATAATGAAACTGAAGATGATCAAAACAGGGGTAGCTGTACTGATAATGGCTGGCCTGCTGGGAGGCTGCTCGTCAGTCCCGAAACCCGGCACTCCCGAATTTACCCAGTACCGGAAAGAGCAGCGTGAAGAGGAGCGCGTTGAGGTAATGGAAGAGGCACCGGACTGGTTTACAGAACCACCGGCAGAGGGAGATTATCTCTACATCGCTGCAACCGCCCTCTCGTCAGATCTTCAAGGCTCCATCGACAAGGCGGTGATGGATGCCAAGACCAATCTGGCAGACCGGCTCAACAGCAAGATGAATGGCAAGCTGCAGCGTTTCATCGAAGAGAGTGGTAGCGTCGAGGATCGCGAGTTTGTACAGCAGATGGAACGGGTGAGCCGGTCAGTATTTACCGACGTCAATACTGCGGGCTATCGGGTTACGGAGAAAAAGCTGATCAAGGTTCGCGGCGGATACCGTGCCTTTGTCTTGCTGGAGTATCCGCTTGGAGAGA
The DNA here is from genome assembly GCA_964344785.1 of uncultured Piscirickettsiaceae bacterium. Lineage (GTDB taxonomy): Bacteria > Pseudomonadota > Gammaproteobacteria > Thiopontia. Next base: position 29,811 of record CAYFOR010000010.1, on the reverse strand, counting down.
TCAACCAGGTATTGCTGGAAGGGGTAAAACAGGATCAGCGTGCCCATGCGAAACTGCGTGCAAGCAAGGCATTTGCCGCACTGGAAGAGGAGATTGAAGCAGCACGCCGCCAGTAAACGGAATACGATGCCTTGCACCTGACCATTGAATGGCCAACTGATTTTAATCCTTGGCTATGAAATCGAACGGATTTCAGCAACAATGCAGGTGCAACCACCAAATCAATGGATCGCACCATGCAAACCGCTTTCTCCAAAGAACGACGCCTGACACTGCTGCGGCTTACGGCCATCTCTCTGCTGGCTGCAGGTTGTGGTACCGGCAACGTGAAAGGCAACCGACTACAGCAAGGACTGCACGAACTGCAAGGAGAACTGGAGGTTGATGGCAAGGAGGTCGAGCCGGGGGCACCGATTCCGGACAACAAGGTCATCGAGACCAGTATCGACAGCCGGGCAATCTTTATTCGGGAACGCAATGCCTATCTGCTGCGGGAGGCGAGCCGACTCATCTTCAGGCGTAATTCCGACAACACATTGCGGGCAGAGCTGGAAGAGGGGGCACTGCTCTCGGTATTTGCACCGGGGGCCGTCACCATTCGTACACCGATTGCCCAGATCGGTATCCGTGGCACCGGCTGCTATGTGGAGTCACACCCTGAAAAGAGCTATATCTGCCTCTGCTACGGCTCTGGCGTGATCAGCTCCTCGATTACCGGTGAGGAACTGATGCGGATCAAGACCAAACATCACGACTCCCCCTACAACATCTATCCGGCCGGGGAGTTGATGGCCCCGATGCCGGTCATCAACCATACCGATGATGAGTTGATCCTGCTGGAGTCTCTGGTCGGCAGGGTCCCCCCTTTCGTGGAAGATAAAAAGGACGTCTTCTCCATCTATTAGGGCATAGTGTCTGTCACATTCATCAGACCGGGTTATCCTCATCTACAAACCGGCACGGAAGGCCAAACTGCTCTTCGATCCAGCCACCGAGCGCCAGCACCCCACCCTTCTCTGTGGCGTGGTGACCACAGGCAAAATAACTGATACCCCGTTCTCTCGCCTCATGGTAGGTCCGTTCGGAGATCTCGCCGGAGAGATAGGCATCCAGCCCTGCTTCTGCCGCCTGTTCAATATAACCCTGTGCGCCACCACTGCACCAGCCGACGCGTCGAATGGGACGACCATGCCCCTCAATCACCATGGGTACCCGTCCACCCAGTACACTGGAAATTGATTCGGCAAATGCCCGCGCAGTGACCGGCTCGTCCAGTGTGCCGTAACAGACCAGTTCAGCACGCTCCAGGGTCCCCTCTATCCGGCAGCCCAGCTGTCTCCCCCACTGTGCATTGTTGCCCAGTTCCGGGTGACCATCGAGCGGGAGGTGGTAGGCTGCAAGGTTGATCTCATTGCTCAACAGCTGCTGCAGACGCCTGCGCTTCGGGCCAATGACTCTGGGGTCCTCCCCCTTCCAGAAGTAGCCATGGTGGACCAGCAGCAGATCGGCACCCAGTTCGACCGCCTGTTCGATCACCGCTTGGGAGGCGGTTACCGCTGTGACCACAGTATGCACTTCATCACGCCCTTCCACCTGCAGGCCATTGGGTGCGTAGTCCTTGTAGCGGTCAATATCCAGCAGGGTATTTATCTGTCCAATCAGTTGATTTCTATCCATTTGCCCTCATCCTGTCGAGTACTTCGGCACATTTGTAACATAAAGCAAGTATGATCCCCTTATGCACCCCAAATCAACACAGGCTCTGACCCGTCTCATCACCGTTGCCCTGATCGGTATCTTTCTACTGATCCTGCTTCGCCCGGAGCTGTTCATGGCACCTGCCCCTGTCGTGGAGATCCAGCAGAGCAAGCAGCGTTCAACAGCGATGGTCGGCCCCAGCTCCTATGCCGACGCGGTCGAGTCGGCTGCTCCGGCCGTGGTCAATATCAATACCGCCAAGGTCGTCACCGAGCGAACGATTACCCTGTTTGATGATCCGATCTTCCGCCACTTTTTCGGCGACCAGTTACGTGTTGTACCCCGCAAGCGTCTGGAGACCAGCCTCGGCTCCGGCGTCATTGTCAGCCGGGAGGGATATATTCTGACCAACAACCATGTCATCGAGGGGGCCGACCAGATTCGGGTCTCTCTCCATGACGGACGCTCGGCCCAGGCCCGTCTGATCGGCAGTGATCCGGATACCGATCTCGCCCTGCTGCAGATTGAAATGGAGGCGCTACCTGCCATCACCTTCGGTCAGTCCGGCAACCTGCGTGTTGGCGATGTGGTGCTGGCAATCGGTAACCCATTCGGTGTGGGCCAGACCGTGACCATGGGGATCGTCAGTGCCACCAACCGCAGCCAACTGGGGATCAGCAACCAGGAGAACTTCATCCAGACCGATGCCGCCATCAATCCCGGAAACTCGGGTGGTGCACTGGTCGATGCCTTCGGCAATCTGATTGGTGTCAACACCGCGATCTTCTCCAAGACCGGTGCCTCTCACGGAATCGGCTTTGCCATACCAGTCTCGACCGCCCAATATGTGATGAAGCAGCTCATCGAGCATGGTCAGGTGCAGCGTGGCTGGATCGGGATCGAGATGCAGAACCTCACCCCGCAACTGGCCGACTCCTTTGGTCTCGACACCACCCATGGTGCCCTGGTTGCCGGAGTCTACCGCAACAGCCCCGCAGCCCAGGCAGGTCTCTCTCCAGGCGACATCATCACCCATATCGATGGTCAGGCGGTGCAAACCGGGGAAGAGGTTGCCAACTATGCCCTCAACAGCCCGCTGGGATCCACATTGAAGCTGCGTGGAATCCATAATGGACGGGTGGTACAGTGGAAGGTCCGGGTGATTCCGGCCAGCCAATAGTGACTAAATCAACTGTGCCAGCGAATCGATAAACTTGTGGTTCTCTTGCGGTGTACCCACTGTGACCCGCAGGGTATCGGCCAGTACTCCCCCGCCGGGTGAGAGATTCTTGATCAGTACCCCGGCGCTCTTCAATGCCTCGAAGATCTCGGTTGCTCTCCCTTCTCCAACACGAAACAGGATGAAGTTGGCCTGACTGGAATAGACCTTCACCACTCCGGCAAGCCCACCCAACCGCTGCATCATCTCTTCCCGTTCTGAACGCAAGGTGGCGGCCTGCTGCGCCAGCACATCGGCATGCTGCAGAATGAATGTTGCTGCATGCTGTGTCAGCACATTGATGTTGTAGGGCAAACGCACCTTGTTGATCTCCTCGATCCAGCGCGGATCACCGGCCATCAGCCCCAGCCGCAGCCCTGCCAGTCCCATCTTGGAGACCGTGCGCATCACCAGCAGATTCTCATATTCAGGCAGTGTTGCCATGAAGCTGTCCTCTGCAAAGACGTGGTAGGCCTCATCCACCACCACAAAACCTGGAGCAAGTTCCAGAATTCGCTCCACGGCCGTCCGCTCAAACAGATTGCCGGTCGGATTATTGGGGTAGGCAAGGAAAACCACCGCTGGCTGATAAGTCTCAATCGCCGCCTCCATCGCAGCCAGATCAAGCCCGAACTGCTCATCCAGCGGTACCCCGACAAACTCCATACCGACAAACTGGGCAATCATCTTGTACATCACAAAGGTCGGTTCCGGCGCCAGTATGGTGCGCCCCGGTGCCGCCACCGTCATCATCAATAGCTGGATCAACTCATCAGAGCCGTTTCCGAGCACAATCTGCTGTCCTTGCGGCACCTCCATCACCTCAGCCAGCACCTGGGCCAGTTCGCGGGCCGCCGGGTCTGGATAGCGGTTGACTTCTACCTCAGGCAGTGAGTGCAGCCACGCCTGCTGCAGCTCCTGCGGCCAGGCGTAGGGATTCTCCATCGCATCGAGCTTGATCCAGTTTCCGGGGTCAGGCACATGGTAGGCGGAGAGCGCCGCAATCTCGGGGCGAATCCAGTTTTTCATGGTGAGTTTACTTGATGCGGTATTCGGCAGAACGGGCATGGGCGGTCAATCCCTCACCCCGTGCCAGTATGGAGGCACGTTTGCCCAGATCGGATGCACCCTCTGCAGAGCACATGATCAGACTGGAGCGCTTCTGAAAGTCATAGACCCCAAGCGCCGAGGAGAAGCGCGCGGTGCGTGAGGTAGGCAGTACATGGTTCGGACCAGCGCAGTAGTCGCCCAACGCCTCGGCGGTATAACGCCCCATGAAGATGGCACCGGCATGACGAATCTGCGGCAGCAGTGCCTGCGGGTCCTCCACCGACAACTCCAGATGTTCCGGGGCGATGTAGTTGGTGACCTCCAGCGCCTGCTCCATCGTCTCGACCTGAATCAGTGCACCACGATCAGCCAATGCGGTTCGAATGATCTCGCTACGCTCCATCCCGTCGAGCAGTGCATCGATGGATTGCTCGACCGCATCGAGAAAGGCACCATCCGGTGAAACCAGAATAGACTGCGCATCCTCGTCGTGCTCTGCCTGGGAGAAGAGGTCCATCGCAATCCAGTCGGGGTCGGTCTGACCGTCACACACCACCAGAATCTCGGATGGCCCTGCGATCATGTCGATACCGACCGCCCCAAAGACCATCCCCTTGGCGGTCGCCACATAGATATTGCCGGGACCGACGATCTTGTCGACCTGTGGTACGGTTTCAGTGCCATAGGCAAGTGCCGCCACCGCCTGTGCTCCACCCACCGTATAGACCTGATCTACCCCGACAATAGCCGCAGCAGCCAGCACCAGTTCATTCACCACCCCATCCGGGGTCGGCACCACCATAACCAGCTCTTCAACCCCAGCCACCTTCGCTGGAATCGCATTCATCAATACCGAGGATGGATAGGCCGCCTTGCCACCCGGCACATAGAGACCGACACGGTCGAGCGGAGTCACCTGCTGTCCCAGCAGCGTGCCATCCTCCTCCGTATAGCTCCAGGACTCCATCTTCTGATGTTCATGGTAGCTGCGGATCCGTTCTGCAGCGAACTCCAGCGCATCCCGCTGTTCTTGCGGCAACGCTTCCAGTGCCTGTTGCAGCCGCTCCGTTGGCAGCGTCAACGCAGACATCCCGGTTGCCTGCAGTCGATCAAAACGGTTGGTAAATTCAATCAGCGCTTCATCTCCACGGCTGCGAATCGCCTCAATCACCTCCCGTACGGTCCGGTTGACCTGCTCATTGGAGACTCCCTCCCAAGCCAGCAGTTGATCGAGTGCGGGATAGAAGCCCTGATCTGAATATTGAAGTCTTTTCATCATCTAATCGCCCTGTTGTTCCTTCACCGCCTGGGCCATCTGCTCGATCAGCGCCTTGACCTGGTCACTTTTCATCTTCATCGAGGCCTTGTTGACCACCAGACGAGAGCTGATATGAGCGATCTCCTCCAGCGGTTCAAGCCCGTTTGCCTTCAAGGTGTTTCCAGTCTCCACCAGATCAACAATACGATCTGCCAGCCCTACCAACGGGGCCAACTCCATCGCTCCATAGAGTTTGATGATCTCCACCTGCTGCCCCAGGGAGGCAAAGTAGTTCTGTGCGGAGTTGACATACTTGGTGGCAATACGAAGCCTCCGCCCTTTCGGCAGTTCAGCCCCAACCACTGCTGCAGTCATCATCCGGCATTTGGCAATTTGCAGATCGAGTGGTTCATAGAGGTTTTCACCCCCATGCTCCATCAACACATCCTTGCCCGCAACACCGAGGTCCGCCACTCCTCGTTCTACAAAGGTCGGTACATCGGTGGCACGAATCACCACCACCTTGACATGGTCGAGGTTGGTATCCAGGATCAGCTTGCGACTGGTGACCGGATCATCCACCGGGTAGATGCCGGCGGCATCCAGCAACGGTAATGTATCCTGATAGATTCGCCCCTTGGAGAGGGCAATGGTAAGCGGTTTATCCATTGGTCAATTGTACCTAAAACCCACGTAACTGTTTATCTCGATGCCCTTTCGGGTGCAAATGAAAGCTCATATTCCTTGTCTTGATCTGGCGAATTTCAGGGGCAATCCAAATCAGTTACGGGTCACGGTGAACCGTTACGACCCACATCATTCGGTACACCCTGTGCTCAGGGAATCCGTTCAATCTCGGCACCCAGCTGCATCAATTTCTCTTCAATGGTCTCATAGCCGCGATCAATATGGTAAATGCGCTCGATCAGAGTCTCTCCCTCCGCTACCAGCCCGGCCAGCACCAATCCCGCCGAGGCGCGCAGATCGGTCGCCATCACCCGTGCACCGGTCAGTCGCTCGACCCCCTCGACCATCACCGTATGGCCATTGATCTGAAGATTGGCCCCCATTCGCTGCAGCTCCGGCACATGCATGAAACGGTTCTCGAAAATGGTTTCGGAGATCATACCACTGCCGCTGGATACCGCATTCATCGCCATGAACTGGGCCTGCATATCGGTCGGAAAGGCGGGATGAGGGGCCGTGGTGAAATGGACGGCTCTCGGTCGCCGTCCGTTCATCTCAAGTGAAACCCTGCTCTGTTCCGTGGTGATCGAGGCACCCGCCTCCTCCAGTTTCAGCAGAACCGACTCCAGCAGTAGCGGATCCGTATCAATCAGCTCGATCGAGCCTCCCGTCATGGCCGCTGCGACCAGATAGGTACCGGTCTCGATGCGGTCCGCAATCACACTGTACTCCACACCCTGCAGGGAAGGAACCCCATCGATCTCGATGGTGGAGGTTCCCGCTCCCCGAATCTGCGCCCCCATCGCAATCAGAAAATTGGCAAGATCGGACACCTCCGGTTCCCGTGCCGCATTTTCCAGCACCGTTCTCCCCTCCGCCAGGGCCGCGGCCATCATCAGGTTCTGGGTTCCGGTGACGGTCACCGAATCCAGCAGAATATGGGCACCCTTCAGTTTTGTCGCGCTGGCATGGATATACCCCTGCTCGATCTCGACACTGGCGCCCATCGCCCTCAAGCCGTCCACATGCAGATTGACCGGGCGCGCACCGATTGCGCACCCTCCCGGCAATGAGACTCGCGCCTCACCGACCCGTGCCAACAACGGTCCCAGTACCAGCACCGAGGCACGCATGGTCTTGACCCGGTCATAGCGGGCCACAGGATTGATGATTTCCATTGCATCCACACGCAACCCGGTCGCCCCCTCCAGCACAACCCCCACTCCCATATCGGAGAGCAGGCTCATCATGGTGCTGACATCCCGAAGCTGCGGCACACGGCGGATGGAGACCGGTGATTCTGCCAACAGAGAGGCTGCCATGATCGGCAGTACTGCATTTTTTGCACCGGAGATACGAATACGCCCCTGCAGCGGGCGTCCGCCTACAATTCGAAGCTTGTCCACATTACCCCCTGAGTTTGTAGCCGGAACGGAGCATGACTACGGATATCAGTGTCAACATCAGCAGGAACAGCGCCGCAATGGACATACTCAGTTGGTGGGAGACATCGGAGACCCCGAGAAACCCGTATCGAAAGCCATCGATCAGGTAGAACACCGGATTCCAGCCGGATACCTGTTGCCAGAAGGGTGAGAGGGATTGAATCGAATAGAAGACCCCACTGAGAAAGGTCAGTGGCAGAATCAGAAAATTTTGAAAAGCTGATAAGTGGTCATACTTGTCGGACCAGATTCCGGCAATGATACCCAGTGCGCCCAACACGCCGCTCGACAGCAGCGCAAACAGCAGCACCAGCCCGATCGAGTGGATCGAGACCGGAACCAGTAGCGAAGCAATCAACAGCACGGCACCGCCGGTGATGATGCCGCGCAAAATCGCCGCCCCGAGGAAGGCCAGATAGGTCTCCATCGGTGATAGCGGAGAGAGCAGCATAAACAGGATATTGCCATTCATCTTGGACTGGAGAATACTCGACGAGCTGTTGGCAAAGGCATTCTGGGTCAAGGTCATCAGTACCAACCCGGGGATCAGGAAGCTGCTGTAGCTGTGCCCCTCATAGACCACCACGGCCTCCTCGAAAACCACCCCGAACACCAGCAGATAGAGCAGTGTAGAGACCGCTGGCGCCAGAATGGTCTGTATCGATACCTTCAGAAAGCGCCACACCTCTTTGCGAAAAAGGGTCCAGCAGCCAAACAGGTTTCGTCTCATTCGAGCCCCCCTCCGGTCAATCCGAGAAAAACCTCTTCCAGTGTCGGTTCCCGAATGGTCACCTTCTCCCTGACGATTCCGATACCGGAGAGTAGCTGAAACATCTCGTGGCGCAGCGCCTCCGTTTTCGGGATACGGATCTGGGTGCGGTTCCGGCTGCGGGTCACGATTGCTCCTTCAATCTCCGCCGGCAATACCCCATCCAGTGCACCGTCGACCACACCGATACAGTGCGGGTACTGGGCAATCAGGGCCTGCTGGTCATTGAGTGCCACCAGCTCACCCTGATTCAGCACGGCGATGCGGTCACACATCGACTCCGCCTCCTCCAGATAGTGGGTAGTCAGAATAATGGTATGCCCCTGTTTATGAAGACGATGCGCAAACTTCCAGAGCGCTCTGCGCAGTTCCACATCCACCCCGGCCGTTGGTTCATCCAGCACCACAACCGGAGGCGAGTGGACCAGTGCCTGTGCAATCAACACCCTGCGCTTCATTCCACCGGAGAGGCGCTGGAGGTTTTCATCCCGCTTATCGGTCAGATTGAGGGTCTCCAGCAACTCTTCAAGCCAGGGATGATTCTCACGACCCAAACCGAAATAGCCGGACTGAATGGTCAACAGCTCCCAGACCGTAAAGAAAGGGTCGTAGACCAACTCCTGCGGAACAATGCCGATCCGGTTACGGGCGTTGCGATATTCATCAACCACGTCGTAGCCCATCACCCTGGCCTGCCCGGAACTGGCCCGAACCAGCCCCCCCATGATATTGATCAGTGTCGACTTGCCCGCCCCATTGGGCCCCAACAGCCCGAAGAACTCACCCTGTTCTACCGTAAAACCAACCCCTTTCAGCGCATGAGTGGTTGAATAGCGCTTTTCAATCGAAATCAGTTCAAGTGCGGGTATACCCATCGCCTATTGCTCCAGAATTGGCAACAGCGTTGAAACACCTCCAATCCTGGACAGTCGATGCAATGCCTGAGGCAACCGGGTGAACGCAACCTCTTGATGACGCTGCTGTCCTCGCCTAACCCACTCCAACATCAGGGAGAGTGCCGCGCTATCCACCTTTCTGACCTCCTGCAGATCGATGATCAGGGCATCCGTCTGAGAGAAGATCGACTCGGACTGCTGCAATGCATCCACCACGGTCGCATGGGTCATCTCCCCCTTCAACCTGACCTGTTCACCCTCTCGACTCAGCGTCAGCACAGGGGAACGATCACTCATCACCCCTCTTTCTGCCCCTTGTTATGGCTGGAGAGGCGTTTGATCAAACCATCCAGCCCCACCTTGCGAATCTCTGCACCAAAACTGGAGCGGTAGTTTTTGACCAGACTGACACCATCCACAATGATGTCGATCACTTTCCAGACACCCTCTCCATTACGCAGCACACGAAACAGCACCGGTACAGGAGGTGCACCATCGCCCCCCTTGAACGCCGCCTTTACAACTGCATCCTTCCGCTTCGGATCATGATGAAATGGCTGAAAGACCATCTCCTTGCCACGAAACTCCAGCAGCGCATTGGCATAGGTACGGATCAACATGTTGGTAAATTCGGCCTGGAAGCGCTCACGCTGCTCTGCGGTTGCACTGCGCCAGCTCTTGCCGACAATCCAACGTGACATCAGATTCATATCCAGATGTGGCAGCACAAATTCATCCACCAATTCACGACCCACCGTATGAACCTGGTCCGGATTGGAACGCATGAACGCCTCTTTCTCCTCCAGCCGTGCAAAAATCTTCTGTGTCAACTGCTGCATGGTGACATCCGGTGTCTCCCCTTCCGTTGCCGCCTGGGAAACCTGCAGGGAAGCGAAGCCCAGCACCATACCGATAAACAGGGAACGAATTGTTGAAGTCATGGTCATCACTTTGAATAAAATCGATTGAAAAGGATCGCTATTCTCGTTGCAAAGCCTGATCGAGGCAAGCTACAAAATGTTACGGATGGATCACTCTTTTTTATCCACCTGATTAAACAGGAACTGGCCGATCACCTGCTCCAGCGCAATGGAGGACTGTGTCATCCGGATCTCTTCTCCCGGATAGAGAAAATGCAACGCCCCCCCACCCGGTTCCAGGCCGATATACTGCTCACCCAACATGCCCGCGGTCAGAATGCTGGCAGCAGCATCCTGGTAGAGGATGGTTGAGCACTCCGGGGCCACACCATCCTCGGGGCAGAGCAACACATTGCCCTCTTCGTCAAACTGCTGCTCACCGTGCTCGTTGATACGCTGCAGCGGCAGTTTTTCCGGATCGATCTCCATCCGTACAACCGCTCGATATTCCTGATTATCCAGATGGATGGCAGTGACGCGCCCGACCAGCACGCCGGAAATGGTGACCGGCGCACGGACCTTGAGCCCGCCAATCTCATCAAAACGGGCCTCCAGCCGATAACCGGAGCCCTGCTGATAACTCCCCAGATTGCCCACATAAAAGGCGAGTGCCACCAGTGCCACCAACCCCAGCCCGACAAAGAAACCCACCCATATCTCAACTGTTCTGTTCTGTATCATCTATCTATGCACCAAACATCAAAGCGGTTAACACAAAATCGAGCCCCAGCACGACCAGCGAGGCATTGACCACCGTCCTTGTCGTGGCACGTGACACCCCAATCGAGGTCGGAGCCGCATCATGCCCCTCAAACAGGGCGATCCAGGTTACTGCAAAACCAAAAACAACACTTTTGATCACACCACTGACCAGATCATCATAAAAGTCGACCCGAGCCTGCATCTGCGACCAGAACGCCCCACCATCCACGCCCAGCAGCGGTACCGCAACAAAATAGCCGCCGATGACCCCCAGCACGGTAAATATGGCAACCAGCAGCGGCACCGAGATGACACCCGCAACAAAACGGGGGGTCATGACACGATGAACCGGATCAACGGCCATCATCTCCATCCCGGAAAGCTGCTCGGTCGCCTTCATCAGCCCGATCTCTGCGGTCAGGGCGGAACCAGCCCGCCCGGCATAGAGCAGCGCACCGACGACCGGCCCCAACTCCCTCAGCAGTGAGAGTGCAACCAATACACCCAACGACTCCTCTGCGCCAAAATCGACCAGTGTATTGTAGCCCTGCAACCCCAACACCATCCCGACAAACAGCCCGGCAATGATCACGATCAGCATGGAGTGGACCCCGATCTCATGGAGTTGGCGAACCACCAGGCCAAACCGGCCCAACAACGTCCTCATGCCAAGCAGCAGATGAACCAGAAAGAGTGCGCCACGTCCCAGACGTTGCAGCATACCGAGCAGTTGATTCATGATGGATCGATATTTTCCAGCAGCTCGTAGGGCATGGGTGTGGAAGGATAGTGAAAGGGTACCGGCCCGTCGGCCTCACCCTGCAGAAACTGTCGAATCCAAGCCGAACCGGATTGACGAATCTGACGTGGAGTGCCCTTACCCACCACACGCCCATCGGTCAGCAGATAGACATAGTCCGCAATCGACAGGGTCTCATCGACATCGTGGGAGACCACCACACTGGTCAGCCGTAGCGCCCGGTTCAACTCCCGAATCAGTTGCATCAGCACCCCCATCGAGATGGGGTCCTGGCCGGTAAAGGGTTCATCGTAAAGTACCATCATCGGGTCCAGTGCAATCGCCCTTGCCAGTGCGACCCGCCGCGCCATGCCACCGGAAAGCTCGGACGGCATCAGTTGCTGCGCACCGCGCAATCCAACCGCCTCCAATTTCATCAGCACCAAATCCCGCACCATGCTCTCAGGCAGGTGAGTGTGCTCGCGAATGGGAAAGGCCACATTGTCGAATACGTTCATGTCGGTCAACAACGCACCACTCTGAAACAGCATTCCCACCCTTTTCCGTAACTGATAGAGCGCACGATGGCTGAGCTGCGGCACCTCCTCGCCATCGACCTGAATGGAGCCCTGATCCGGCAGCAACTGCCCTCCAATCAATTTCAGCAAGGTGGTCTTGCCCGTTCCACTGGGCCCCAGAATGGCCACGATCTTGCCACGATGAAAGTCCAGATCAACCCCTCGAAAGACCGGCACCTCCACACCCCTTCCATCCTGATGGGAAAACTCCAACCCACGAACACGCACCAGCACATCTGCAGCACGGCTGCGGGAGCGGTTTCTCGATTTATGGCGGGGTGGGGACATGGCGCAATTATAACTTGAGAGCTTTGTACAGAAGATGATTTTGCTTTTGGGTAGATGGAGCACCCATGAAGGGCATCGAGACGAATGACCGATTGAGTACGATTTCAACACCATAGAAAGTACAAAGAGCTGTTGTGCAAAGCTCCCAACCGCTACCCCATCAGGGAGGAGATGGTCTCGGTATTGGCAAGATTACTGACCAGCCCGACACCGGGACTCCACAACAGTGTATCGATATCATCCTGGCGCAGCCGCTCCAGCAACTGTCGAATCCGCATCGGTGAAAGCTCACCCTTTGCCGTAACCACTGCGGTGCGCTCACCCAGCAGCAGGCGATCAATCTCGCCCTCCCACTCCGCTTCCAACGGGCGACTGCTCAACTGCTCAACGGATGTGCCGACAGCCTCTGGATCGGTACTCAATATACGCTGAAACTTCTGCTGCAGGGGTTTGAGTCGCTCCAGTAGCTGCGCTACCGGCGGCGTCTGCCCATCTGAATCAACGTACAGGAGAAAGCGGAACCCCTCATGTGTATCCTCCTCCCAGCAGGCAATCTCCTCTTCATCCTCCGCCAGCAACGCCTCCAGAGGAACCGCCACACAGTCGAGCTCATTGGACAGATAGGTGAGATGCCAGTCTGCAGGGAGATCATCCGGATAAAACCGAGCCTTTTCGAAACCTTGCATCCAACCGATGGTTCCCTGAATGAGCTGTGGATTGTTCTCTGACGGCATCACTACAGTATATACTCTTCGCACTTGAAATTTCTGCGGTGTTGGCTACGCTCACTCACCCCGGTCACATAGTGTACCTATGCTTCCGGAAATTCACTCGCTTGCCGCCTTGCGGAAACTCCAACTGCTTTGAGTATACTACATGCCCATGTTCGAATATCTGATCGCAATTGCCGGCGGCATCGCCCTACTGGTCTGGAGTGCCGACCGTTTCGTCATCGGTGCTGCCATCACTGCCAGGTATCTGAATGTATCCCCTCTGGTCATCGGTCTGGTCATCATGGGATTTGGAACCAGTGCGCCTGAAATGATGGTCTCCTCCCTGGCTGCGTTTGAGGGCAGCCCCGGAATCGGTATCGGCAACGCCATTGGTTCGAACATCGCCAATATTGCACTGGTTTTGGGGACAACAGCACTGATTATGCCAATAGCCATTCGCTCCGAAGTATTGCGACGAGAGTTCCCGGTCCTGCTGGTCGTAACCGCCGCCTCTGGATTGATGCTACTGGACCGCTCGCTTGACCGCCTGGACGGGATTCTACTCTTCACCTCCCTGCTGGTGCTGATGACATGGCTCATACGAACCAATCGGGAACATCAGGATGAGGATACCTTTCCACCTGAGGTGGAAGATGAAATACCACAGGACCTCTCTCTGAACAAGGCGATCCTCTGGACACTGATAGGATTGATCCTGCTTCTGATCAGCTCCAGACTGATCGTCTGGGCCGCGGTGGAGATCGCCCATGCCTATCATGTCAGTGAGCTGATCATCGGCCTGACCATTATTGCCATCGGCACCAGCCTTCCTGAACTGGCCGCATCCATCACTGCCGCCTTCAAGCAGGAGCACGACATGGCGATCGGCAATATCATCGGCTCCAACCTCTTCAATACGCTGGCGGTACTGGCACTGCCCGGCATCATCCTGCCGAGCACAATCGCCCCGGAAGTACTCACCCGAGACTATCTGATCATGGCACTGCTCACCGTCGCACTCTACGCGATGTCCATGCTGTTCAAGAGTGAGCGACGCTCCATTGGTCGAATCGAGGGGGTGCTACTGCTCGGCAGTTTCCTCTATTATCTCTGGATACTCTATAGAGAGGCTATAACCGCATGACCCGCAATGACTCTACCCTGAAACTGGGCAAAGCAGTAATCCGTGAAGAGGCTCGTGCAATCGGAGCACTGCTTGAGCGAATCGATGACAGTTTCACCCAGGCCTGCAGTACCATGTTGAACTGTCCAGGACGGATTGTGGTGATCGGCATGGGCAAGTCGGGCCATATCGGCAGCAAGATCGCAGCCACACTTGCCAGTACCGGCACCCCTGCCTTCTTCGTCCATCCCGGCGAGGCCAGCCACGGCGATCTCGGCATGGTGACCGATAAGGACGTTGTGCTGGCCCTCTCCAATTCAGGCGAAACCAGTGAGCTGTTGATGATTCTGCCGGTGATCAAGCGGCTCAGCGTCCCGCTGATTGCGCTGACCGGCAAACCTGAATCGACATTGGCACAGGCCGCCGCCATTCATCTCAACGTCAGTGTGGAGAAAGAGGCCTGCCCGCTGGGGTTGGCTCCCACTTCCAGTACCACTGCTGCGCTGGTGATGGGCGATGCTCTGGCCGTCGCACTACTGGAGGAGCGAGGCTTTACCGCCGAGGATTTTGCCCGTTCACACCCGGCCGGATCACTGGGTCGCCGCCTGCTGCTGCGTATTGACGATATCATGCACACGAATGAACGCATCCCTGCCGTAGCAACGGGCGTGATGGTTCGGGAGGCACTGCTGGAGATGACCTCCAAGGGGCTCGGGATGACCGCGATCATTGATGATGACCAGCAATTGATTGGTATCTATACCGATGGCGACCTGCGCCGTACAATGGATCAGCAGCTGGACATTCAAAGCACCCCCATCAATCAGGTCATGACCTCCTCTCCAAAAACGGCATCTTCAGGTCTTCTGGTAGAAGAGGCACTGCAGATGATGGATAGCAAGAATATCAATGGCCTGTTTGTTGTCGATAACAACAACAGAGTGATCGGCGCCCTCAACATGCTGGACCTGCTCCATGCAAAGGCGGTCTGAATGGCATTGACGGAACAGGAACTTCAGCACCGGGCATCAGGCATCCGCCTGGTGATTTTTGATGTCGACGGTGTACTGACCGATGGCCGCCTCTACTTTGGGGATGATGGGCAGGAGTACAAGGCGTTCTACTCCAAGGATGGTCTCGGCATGAAAATGTTGATGAAAAGCGGGGTCGAGATCGGCATCATCACCGCACGCAATGCACCGCTGGTTGCCCACCGAATGGAAAATCTCGGCATTACCCACTTCTATCAGGGACAGTCCGACAAGGTTCCAGCGTTTAAAGAGATGGTGGAGAGACTGGGTATTTCAGCGGAAGAGGTGGCCTATGTTGGGGATGACCTGATCGACCTGCCGGTGATGAACCGGGTCGGACTCGCCATTGCGGTAGCCGATGCCCACCAGGAGGTGATCGCCCGAGCAGACTGGGTCACCCCCAAGGCGGGAGGGCTTGGCGGTGCCCGTGATGTCTGTGACCTGATTATGCAGGCACAGGGAACACTGCAGGCGATGATAGATGGCCAGGTTCGCGGAGTGACCAACTGATGCGGAACCTGATCACCGTTCTGCTTGTCGTAGCGGTAGCGATAACCTGGTATCTTGCTCCTCCCCCACAACCGGGTGGCCCCAAAAAAGACGCGCCCGTTGACTATTTTCTGGTTGATTTTGATCGCATGCAGATGGATACCAACGGTACAATCAGTACGTTTTTCCACGCCCAGCGTGCAGACCACTACCCCGGTCTGGAGGCCACCAAGATGATTCAACCCAGGGCCATCTCATACAGTGAAGGGCGCCCCCCCTGGTTTGTCAGGGCAGATCATGGTGTCCAGTTCGAAAAGAAGGATTGGGTCAGGCTCACCGGCGATGTGGTCGCGAACCAGCGTTACCCGGACAGCGATAAATTCACCATGGTAGAGAGCGAAATCATGGATCTCTATACAAAGAAGGAGTACTTCAAAACGGACTTGGCCATCAAAATCACCACCGAGGACTCCGTAACCACCTCAGTTGGAGCAGAGGGATGGATGGAGAGTGGCCGACTGTTGCTTTTGAGTAATGCCGCCGGCCGTTATGAACCACGGCGCACACCTGAACCCGAACCTGAACTGTGAAGATATGATTAGACCAACCCTATTGCCACTCACCCTGCTTCTCATCCCTGCAGTGGGTTTTGCACTACCTACCGACAAGGATCAACCGGTTGAGATCATATCGGAAATGGCCGAATTCAGGGACCAGGAGGAATATGCGGTCTATACCGGTTCCGTGCGGATGACGCAGGGCTCTCTGGAGATTGATGCCGAGAAGGTCGAACTGTACTTCATGAACGGAGAGCTGGACCGGGCCACCATCTACGGCAGTGCCAGCAAACAGGCCTATTTTCAGCAACAGCCCGACATCGGTGAAAAGCTGGTGCGTGGGCTTGCAAACCGCATTATCTACAAGGCCAGTGATGACAAGATCCGGCTGATCGGCACCAAACAGGAAGAGGCGTATTTCTGCCAGAAAGGCAACGAGCAGAAAGGGATGCGAATGACCTATGATATTGAAAAGGACATCATGAAGGCGAAGGCACGGACCCGTTCTGTGTTCCGCCCTGAAACGGCACCTGGAAGCTGTGACCACATCCGGTCTCCCTATCGATGAGCGAGACAACCGACATTGATCTTCTACCAGAGGAGTCCTCGGAATCACCACCCGAAGAGGTCCATCTTGCAGCCAAAAATCTGGAGAAGCGCTTTGGTCGCAAACGGGTGGTCAGGGATGTCTCACTCGAGGTCTTTGGCGGCGAGATTGTAGGGCTGCTGGGTCCGAACGGGGCGGGCAAGACCACCTCATTCTATATGATCGTGGGACTGATTCGCGCCAACAACGGCTCCATTGAACTGAATGGGCGCCCCATTACAAAGATGCCGATGCACAAGCGGGCGCGCTCCGGCATCGGTTATCTGCCACAGGAACCCTCGGTCTTCCGCAAGCTCACGGTAGAGGAGAACATCCTGGCGATATTACAGTACCGCCAGGAGCTGGATGAAGAGGATGCGGCTACAGAGCTGGAGAACCTGCTGGAGGAGTTCCATCTCTCCCACATCCGGCACACCAAGGGGCTCAGCCTCTCCGGTGGAGAGCGGCGCCGGGTTGAGATCGCACGGGCACTGGCCGCTGCACCCAGTTTCATTCTACTGGATGAACCCTTTGCCGGCGTGGACCCGATCTCGGTCATCGACATCCAGAAGGTCGTGCGTCACCTCGCCTCACGAGGCATTGGGGTGATCATCACCGACCATAATGTCCGGGAGACGCTCAGTGTCTGTAGTCGTGCCTACATTATCAGTGAAGGCACGGTCATTGCCGAGGGGGAACCGGACCATATTCTTGAACATGAACAGGTCAGACAAGTCTACCTAGGTGATCATTTCCAGATGTGATATAACAGTACATATGGAACAACCTTTTTCATTGAATTACTATCGACTCAATGCTTAATCAATCGCTTAACCTTCGCATTGGTCAACAACTCAAGATGACCCCCCAACTGCAGCACGCCATTCGCATGCTGCAGCTCTCAGCCATCGAACTTCAGCAGGAGGTTCAGGAAATTCTCGAAAGCAACCCGCTGCTGGAGGAGGGAGAGGGCGAGGAGGAGTCATTCCCCGAGTCCGCAGAGCAGCCACAGCAGGAGTCTGCCGATAGCGGCAGTGAAGCGGAGTCCACCAGCAGTGAGCAGGAGACCCCATCCACCGAACAGGAGCAGGTGATCCCGGAGGAGCTGGAGAGTGACAGCAATTGGGAGGATACCTACGATATTCCCTCCATGCTGGGTAGTAGTGGCGGTGCTCCCGAAGGCATTGAGCCTCAAGACACCCACTCCGCCTCGACTACCCTTCAAGACCATCTGGAGTGGCAGTTGAATGCACTGCCGCTGTCGGATCGTGACTACAGCATCGCGCTGACCATCATCGACGCCATCAATGGGGAGGGCTATCTGGAGGAGTCTCTGGAACAACTGACTGAATCCCTCGACCAGGACCCGCCGGTTGAAATGGAGGAGATGGTTACCCAGCTCAAGCAGATTCAGCAGTTTGACCCGGCCGGTGTCGGTGCCCGTGACCTGCAGGAGTGCCTGCTGATTCAGTTGCACCAGATCAATGATGACTCCGAACCGCTTGATATTGCACAGGAGTGGGTCGAACATCACTTCAAGACCATCGCCACACTCAACTCCAGACAGACGCTGGAGCAGGTCAGCAAAAAGCTGAAGGCCGCCCCGGATGTCGTCAGTGAGGCACTGGTGCTGATCCGTACGCTCGACCCCAAACCGGGGGAGCAGATCGCTGCCGCAGAAACCGAATATGTGGTGCCCGACCTGATCGTACAGAAAAGGGACGGACACTGGGAGATCGAACTCACCCCCGAGACCAGCCCCAAACTGCGCATCAGCCCCTTCTATCAATCCCTCAAGAGCCAATCGCGCAATGGCGAGGAGAAGGAGTACATCAGCCACAACATTCAGGAGGCGCGCTGGTTCCTGAAGAGCCTGCAGAATCGCAACGAGACCCTCTTCAAGGTGGCTGCCCATATCTTTGAAAAGCAGTCCGAGTTTCTCGAAGAGGGCCCGGCAAAGATGAAGGCCCTAACCCTGCGCACCATTGCCGATGCAATCGAAATGCACGAGTCGACCATTTCAAGAGTGACGACCAACAAATATGCTCAGACCCCCCAGGGGATCTTCGAGCTGAAATATTTCTTCTCAAGCCAGCTCAACACGGAAGATGGCGACGGAACATCCGGAACCGCAGTACGGGCGATGATTCGCCAGATTGTGGATGATGAGGATCCGGCTAAGCCCATCAGTGACAACCGTATCGCACAGATGCTTGCCGAGAAGGGAGTAAAAGTGGCCCGGAGGACAGTGGCCAAGTACAGGGATATTCTTTCGATTCCTCCGTCGAATGAACGTAAACGGTCAATCTGACATTGACCATTAGCAAAGAAGGAGCACACCATGCAGCTGAATATTACCGGTCACCATATTGAGGTAACGCCTGCTCTGAATGACTTTGTAACCAACAAGATGGAAAAGCTGGAACGCCATTTCGATAACTTCTCCAATGTCCATGTTGTGTTGGGAGTTGAGAAATTGCGACAGAAGGCAGAGGCCACAATCCACGTGAGCGGGGCCGACCTCTTTGCAGAGTGCACGGATGAAGACATGTATGCTGCAATCGATGGACTGATCGACAAACTGGATCGACAGGTCATCAAACACAAGGAGAAAACCAACAGCCGCCGTTAACCAACAGTGAGCTGATCACAAGGCAGATGGCGGCTACTCCTAGCCGCCATCTTTCAACACCTGCACAGTAGATGTAGCACTGCTCCCATGAACCTCTATATCGTCAGTGGACTCTCCGGTGCAGGCAAGAGTGTTGCCCTCCACTCCATTGAAGACCAGGGCGGTTACTGCATTGATAACCTGCCGATTGAGTTGCTGCCCCACTTTGCCGGCGAGATCCTCCCCTCACTGATCGGGCGCTACACCCAGATCGGCATCTCCATCGATGCACGAAACAGTTCCCGGAAGCTGGAACAGCTACCGGAACATCTGAAGACACTCTTCCCGGACAAGCAGGCCACCAGTTTCTACCTGATTTTTCTTGAAGCCAACCAGCAAACCCTGATTCGTCGCTTTGGCGAGTCACGCCGTCCCCATCCGCTCAGCCGGGAGGGTGTCTCTCTTGAGGATGCCATCCAGCTCGAGATTGAACGACTCTCTCCCATTGCCGCCGCCGCCCAGGTCCGTCTGGACACATCCGATATCAGCATCTACCAGCTACGTGAGCAGCTCAATGCGATTACCGGGACCGATCAACCGCAACTGTTCATCAAGCTGCAATCATTCGGATACAAGCACGGATCACCCAGCGATGCCGACTTTCTGTTCGATGTCCGCTGCCTGCCAAACCCCTATTGGGAGCCGGAGTTGCGTGAACTTTCCGGACTGGACCAGCCGGTTGCCCAGTACCTGAATCAATCGACACTGACCCGTGAAGTCCTGGGCGAGATCAGCGACTACATCGGTAAAACCATTCCCCGTTTCCTCAACAGTGAGCGCAGCTATCTGACCATCGGGATCGGCTGTACCGGCGGTCATCACCGATCTGTCTATATGGTGGAGCAGCTGGGACAGTGGATACAGAATCTGCAAGACACCCAGAAGAAAAACAGCGACAATAGCTGGGTTCATCAGTGCAAGATCAACTTCTACCATCGAGACCTCTGACATGAGCATCATGCTACACGGTATTGGCGTTGCCAAGGGGATTGCCATCGGCAAGGCCTATCTGATGGAACACGGCCAACTCGACATCGCTGAATATACCATTCCGGAATATCTGGTCGATCCGGAAATCGATCGCTTCAACGCCGCACTGGAGGGAGCACGTGACCAGTTGATCCGACTGCGCACCGAGGTTCCCGCGGAGGTTCCCGGCGAGGTCAGCGAGTTCATCGAGGCCCACCTGCTGATGCTGGAAGACAGTGCGATCAGCCGTGCGCCTGTCAAGCATATCCGCCGCCAGCACTGCAACGCCGAGTGGGCACTGAAGCAGCAGCGAGACACCCTGGTTCAGGTCTTTGACGAGATGGAAGACCCCTACCTGCGAACCCGCAAGGATGATATCGACCATGTTATCAATCGCATCATGAACCTGCTGCTGGAACAGGAGAATGATACCCAGGAGCTGCTGGAGCCCGATGAAGAGGATGCCCACCGTATCATTGTGACCGACAGCCTGACGGCAGCCGATATCCTGCTCTACAGCCAGCAGCAGGTAGCCGGCATCATTACCGAACATGGTGCCCCCAATTCACACAGCGCCATCCTCGCCCGCAGTCTCCATATCCCCACGGTGATGGGTGCCGGCAAGAGCCAACGCTATCTGCAGGATGGAGAACCGCTGATCATCAATGGGGAGAGCGGCATCATTCTGATCAACTCTGATCCGAACATCACCACACACTATCAGCAACTGCAACAACAAGAGCGGCTGCACAAGGCCTCACTAAGCAAGCTCAGATCCCAGGCAGCAATTACCCGTGACTATGTCGAGGTCTCCCTGCAGGCCAATGTGGAGCTGTCCGAAGAGATCAAGGCAATGCGCCAGGCCGGCTGTCGTGATATCGGCCTCTTCCGAACCGAATTTCTCTTTCTCAACCGCGATGATCTCCCCTCTGAAGAGGAGCAGTACGAGGTCTATCGCTCCGTCATCGAAGAGCTCGATGATGACGCCTCACTCACCATTCGCACCCTCGATATCGGCACAGACAAGTTCATTCCGGCGATTGTCGACATGGAGAGCGCTGAAAACCCTGCACTTGGACTCCGTGCAATACGCCTCTCGCTCAAACACATCGACCTGCTGGTTCCCCAGATACGTGCCATCCTTCGTGCCAGTGCACATGGTCATATCAGACTGATGGTACCCATGGTCACCAACCTGCATGAGGTGGTGCAGATCCAGAATCATGTCGAGCAGGAGAAGCGCAATCTGAAAAACCGGGGCATCGAGTTCGATCCTGCACTGCCTGTGGGGGCGATGATCGAGACTCCTGCCGCCGCTCTGGCTGCCGATGGCTTTGCCCAGCGACTCGACTTCCTGTCGATCGGCACCAATGATCTCTCCCAGTATACCCTGGCGATCGATCGAACCGATGACCAGGTCAACTACCTGTTTGACCCGCTGCACCCCTCGGCACTACGACTGATCAACCATATTATCCAGGCCGGGCTGAAATATCAGACCCCGGTCTCGCTCTGTGGTGAACTGGCGGGTGATGACCGTTACACACGACTGCTGCTGGGGATGGGACTGAGGGAGTTCAGCATGGGCCCCTCCATGCTGACCGAAGTGAAACAGGCCATTCTCAACACCCGATTGGATTTTGTCGAACCGCTGGTTGAGCAGCTTCTGGAAACCCCGTTCCACGACGAGATCAGCCGTTTGGCGGAAGAGATCAACCGTTGTCACAGTGAACACGGATAGCCAGTGCCTGATTGCATGAATTTCGGCTACCATTACAGCGAGAATAACGGGCCGAGAGCAAGGCGAACAAGTGCAGTAACCGTTGATCTATTTCAAGTTTGTTCAACACCGCTATCGGTTTGTCAGGCCGATGTAATATGTTGAATATTTATGCAATCAGGCACTAATACTCCGACAAGATGATCCCCAGTCTCGATCAGGACACCCAAAAGCAGTGGATTGCCACGGTCACCCTTGCCATTGAGCATGGTGACCTGGAGCCGGTTGATCAGCTTTTCGAGTCACTCCACTCGGCCGACTGTGCCCATCTGATTGAATCGATCCCACCCAAAGAACGCCCCCAGATCTGGGAGTTGCTCAATACCGACCAGCGCGCCGAAATCCTGCCGCACCTCAATGATGAGGTACGTGGTGTCCTGTTGGGAGAGATGGACAGTCGGGAGATTGCAGAGGCCGCCACACAGATCGATGCCGACGATATGGCCGACCTGCTGCAGGACATGTCCTGGAGCCAGACCCAGGAGGTACTGCAATCGATGGACGACCTCAACCGTCGCCTGGTTGAGAAGATCCTCTCCTACCCGGAGGATAGTGCCGGTGGTCTGATGAATACCGACGCCGTCGAGATTCGTGCGGACACCACGCTGGATGTGGTGCTGCGTTACCTGCGTATGCGAGGTACCATTCCGGAGAGCACCGACAGTCTGATGGTGGTGCATCGAGACAACACTTTCCTCGGCATCCTGCCGATCTCAACCCTGCTCACCTCGGACCCTGAATCCAAGGTGGAAGATGTGATGGAGAGAGAGTGCGAGGTGGTCAGTGCCGACATGAAGGACAGTGAAGTGGCCATTCTGTTCGAGAACCGCGACCTGATCTCTGCACCGGTACTGGACAGAAGGGGAAAACTGCTGGGTCGTATCACCATTGACGACGCGGTGGATGTTCTCCGGGAAGATGCCGACCACTCCATCCTGGGCCGTGCCGGCCTCGATGAGGATGAGGATATGTTCGCACCGGTCCGCGTCAGCGTTCGCCGAAGGACCGTCTGGCTCGGCATCAATCTCGCAACGGCGTTCCTTGCCTCCTGGGTGATCGGACAGTTCGAACAGACATTGCAACAGGTGATCGCACTGGCTGTGCTGATGCCGATCGTCGCCAGCATGGGCGGAATTGCCGGGGGACAGACCCTCACACTGGTGGTCCGAGGACTTGCACTCAACCAGATCAGCCACTCCAACACCCGCTGGATGATTGCCAAAGAGGGGGCGGTCGGCGTCCTCAATGGCTCGGTCTGGGCCGTTGTTGTCGGCGCCATTGCCTGGCTCTGGTTCAACGACCCGCAACTGGGTCTGGTGATCGCTGCAGCCATGCTGCTCAATCTGGTGGTTGCCGCACTCTCCGGTGTGGTCATTCCCATCGTGCAGAAAAGAATCGGGGTCGATCCGGCGCTGGCAGGCTATGTGGTATTGACCACCGTTACCGATGTGGTCGGTTTTCTCTCATTCCTTGGGCTTGCTACACTTTTCCTGCTGTAGATTCAGCCTATTCAATCCGCTTTCTGTTCCCTATGTGCCCCCAGACGCTATCGTCTGGGTATGGAAGATCTTTGGCAACACCCTTGCCATTCATCTGATCTTTCGATCCATACCCTGCGGCCAAGAGGCAATATATGATCAAAAGATGGATCAACAGGTCAAATCAGGCATATTAATTATCAGATCCGATATTAACAAGACAGATGCGACTTATTGACACAACAACATAAAATATATAACGTGGCAAATATGGCTCATTGACCAGAATAATACCCAGCAAGAAGACAAAACAGGCAACTTATGAAATTCATGAATGATCTTTCAGATGATGCAGTGCTAAAGGAAATTGGCAATCGCATCACACAATATCGTCTGAATCAGGATAAAACCCAGGCTGCGCTAGCGCAGGAGGCCGGTGTTTCAAATCGGACCATAGCCCGGGTTGAACATGGTGATTCGGTTCAGGCTTCGAGCATCATTCGTGTGTTGCGAGCACTGCAACTGGTAGAAAATCTTGACACTCTAATCCCGGAGCCAGCGGTGAGTCCGGTCCAGCAATTGAAAATGCAGGGTAAACAGCGCCAAAGAGCCTCTTCAAAAAAATCCACAAAATCAAAAAAGGAAACGCCATGGTCGTGGGGAGATGAAGAGTGACGGTTGCCGAGGTAAAGCTTTGGGGCAAATCTATTGGGGCGGCAAGTTGGGATGAGGGTGCAGGACTCGCCCATTTTGAGTATGCGTCTGACTTTATTCACAGTGGCATTGAGGTTGCACCACTGACGATGCCACTTTCAAAACAGATTTATTCGTTCCCGGCTCTGCCTCGAGAGACCTTTCATGGTCTACCAGGGTTGCTTGCCGATTCATTACCGGATGATTTTGGTAACGCGCTGATTAATGTCTGGCTTGCCCGTCAGGGGCGTTCGCCTGAAAGTTTCAATCCAATCGAGCGCCTTTGCTATACCGGTATTCGCGGCATGGGCGCATTGGAATATTTGCCATCTCAAGGGCCTTTTACAGGCAAATCCGAATCCGTTGATGTTAAGGCATTGGTTGCGCTTGCCAGCAAGATTTTGACTCAACGAAATGCGCTTGAGGGCTCTTTTGATCCTGAGCTTAGAGAAGATTCTTTGCAGGATATTCTACAGGTTGGCACCTCGGCAGGCGGAGCCAGAGCCAAGGCGATTATTGCCTGGAACCAGAAGACCAATGAAGTACGCTCTGGCCAGGTCAAGGCCGGGAAAGGTTTCTCTTATTGGCTACTGAAGTTTGATGGTGTTTCTGGAAACAAGGACAAAGAACTGGAAGATCCGGCAGGCTACGGACTCATCGAACATGCCTACCATCACATGGCAAGGGAATCCGGAATCGACATGGAGGAGTCGCGACTGCTACAGGAAAACGGCCGCAGCCACTTCATGACCAGACGCTTTGATCGGACAGATACTGGTCAAAAGATTCATATGCAATCCTTTTGTGCCATGGAGCACTTTGATTTCAAGAAGGCAGGAGCCCACTCTTATGAGCAGGTACTGCGCACTATTCGCAAACTGGGAATGCCGATGGCAATGATTGAAGAGCAGTTCCGGCGCATGGCCTTCAATATCATCAGCCGTAATCAGGATGATCACGTCAAGAATATTGCTTTCCTGATGGACAAGTCAGGTAACTGGTCCCTGTCTCCAGCCTTTGATATGACCTATAGCTACAATCCCCAAGGTGACTGGACGAGCCGACACCAGATGTCACTCAATAGCAAACGAGATCATTTCACGATTGAAGATTTCAAGACGTGCGCGAAAAATGCATCCATGAAACGTGGCCGAGCGGAAGAAATTGTCCGACAAGTGCAGGAGACTGTATTGCAGTGGAGGTATTTCGCTGACAGATCGGGAGTGCCGCCAGAGGTCGCTGAAGGTATTGCCAAAACACATCGAACAGAAATTTTGAAGTAAAGCCGAGCTCTTATGCCTGTCTGTTGCAGATTCAGCCCATTCAATCCGCTTTCTGTTTCCTAAGTGCCTCCAGGCGCTATAGTCTGTGTATGGAAGATCTTTGGCTCAACACCCTTGCCATTTTCACCGATGCCAGCCTCTGGCTGTTGATCGGACTACTGGTTGCCGGATTGATCAAATCATGGATTCCCGTGGGGCTGCTGAATCACTGGCTGGGAGGCAGTGGACTCTGGCCGGTGACCAAGGCGGCCCTGATCGGTGCTCCACTCCCACTCTGTTCCTGTGGTGTACTGCCGGCGGCAGTCGGCCTGCGTCGCGGTGGTGCCTCGAAGGAGTCTACGCTCTCCTTTTTAATCGCGACGCCGGAAACCGGGGTCGACTCCATCGCCATCAGCTATGCACTGCTGGGCCCTTTCATCGCCCTCTTTCGCCCTTTCGCTGCAATCTTCAGCGCCATCTTTACCGGCATGGTTGCCCTGATTCTGCTAAAACCGGAACAACCCGCCTCCCCTCCATTCAGGCCCAACGGCCCATTTGGCAACATTCAGATTCACTCTGCCAACCCCACTCCCAAACCCGCTCCATCCTTCTACCGAAGAACCATCGAGGGAGTCGAGTATGCAGTTACCGATCTGCTCGACGGGATCATCCACTGGATACTGATCGGCATTGTACTTGCCGGTGTGGTCCTCACCATCGCGCCACCCG
The DNA here is from genome assembly GCA_964344785.1 of uncultured Piscirickettsiaceae bacterium. Lineage (GTDB taxonomy): Bacteria > Pseudomonadota > Gammaproteobacteria > Thiopontia. The sequence goes on along the minus strand of CAYFOR010000010.1, from coordinate 3,481 downwards.
ACCTGCTCTCCACCTGGGGCAGCGGCCTTCCGGCCATGGTGATGATGATCCTGATCGGCATTCCGATGTATATCTGTGCCACCGCCTCAACCCCGATCGGCGCAGCCCTGCTGCTGGCCGGTATGTCTCCAGGAACGGTACTGGTCTTTCTTCTGGCCGGGCCGGCCACCAATATCGGAACCCTCGCAATCGTCAAGAAGGAGCTGGGGCTGCGTGCACTCTACGCCTACCTGATCGGCATGGTCAGCTCCAGTATCGCACTCGGCCTGTTACTGGACCAGATCATCCTCTGGGCTGAGGTCGATATCGCAGCACAACTGGCCGAAAGCAGCCACCTGCTCCCCCACTGGGTTGAACAGCTCGCCGCCCTCATTCTAGTTCTGCTCTCAGTCAGGGCACTGATTTTACGCCGGTGATGTACTGCACGGTGCCTCTTGCCACAGTTACTCTATCAGCACCAGATTGTCCCGATGCACCACCTCTTCCTCATCAATATACCCCAGCAGTGACTCGATCTTCTCACTGGGCTGTCCCAGGATCTTCTGTACATCATCGGCAGAGTAGTTGACCAGACCACGTCCGACCTCCTCCCCTGAACGACTCTGCAGCGCAACCAGGTCTCCGCGCTGAAAACCTCCCTCAACAGAGACGATACCGACCGCAAGAAGGCTGCTCCCGGAGTTGCGTAGCACCTGGACAGCTCCATCATCGATCACCAATGTACCCCGACGCTGCAACTGCCCCACCAGCCAACGCTTTCTGGCATCGAGATGGCGACCGCTATCGGGTAGAAACAGTGTCCCCAGATGCTCCAGCTCAAGCACACGCTGAATCACCTGTCGCTCTCGCCCCGGTGCGATGACTGTTGCCGTGGCAGAACGTGCAGCCAGGCGGGCCGCACTCACCTTGGTGGCCATGCCACCACGTCCCAACCGTCCGGAGCTGCCGGCCATCTGTTCCAACGCCTGATCGTACACATCGACGACATCAAGCAATTTTGCCTCTGGCCGGGTGCGGGGGTCGGCCTCATACATCCCCTTCTGATCAGTCAGGATCATCAGCAGATCGGCCTCGATCAGATTGGCCACCAGTGCCGCCAGGGTATCGTTATCACCCAGCCGTATCTCGTCAATCGCCACGGTATCGTTCTCATTGACAACCGGCACCACTCCCATCTGCAGCAGGGTTCGTATCGTACTGCGCGCATTGAGATAGCGCTTGCGGTTGGAGAGGTCATCATGCGTCAGCAGAACCTGAGCGGTATGCACCCCATACTTCGAGAAGCAGGATTCATAGGCCTGCACCAGCCCCATCTGACCGACCGCTGCCGCCGCTTGCTGTTCATGAATGGCATGAGGTCGCTGGCTCATGCCAAGCCGTTTCATCCCCTCTGCCACCGAACCCGATGAGACCAGCACGACCATGACACCGGCATTGCGCAGTGCAACGATCTGTTCCACCCAGTCACGAATCGCATCCTTTGCCAGGCCGGAACCGTCGTTGGTAAGAATCGCACTACCGAACTTGATCACACATCGCTTGACCTCAGCGAGCCTTGCCCTGCTGTCTGGATCCTGTTCGGACATCAGCTCCCCTCACCATCCTGGGCGGAAAGCCGCTCCAGCTCATCCATCAATGCATAGACCAGACTGTCGGTCCCTCGCTTCTGCAACGCTGAAATGCGATAGACCGGGCCGCTCCATTCCAGTTTGGCAAGCAGCTCGTCACACACCTGTTGCCGCTCTTCTTCAGGCAACAGATCCGTTTTGTTGAGGACCAGCCATCGCGGCAACGAGGCCAACTCACTGCTGAAGCGGGACAGCTCTACCCCGACAGCATGAAAATCCTCTACCGGGTCTCTCCCCTCCAGCGGTGCCACATCGAGCAGATGGAGCAGAACCCGGTTTCTGGAGAGGTGTTTGAGGAACTGGATACCCAGTCCGGCCCCATCTGCAGCACCCTCGATGACACCGGGAATGTCTGCAACCACAAAACTGCGCGCATCATCCACTCGTACCACACCCAGATTGGGGTGCAGCGTTGTGAAAGGGTAGTCGGCCACCCGTGGCCGGGCTGCGGAGATCGCCCGAATCAGTGAGGATTTCCCGGCATTGGGCATCCCGAGCAGCCCGACATCAGCCAGCACCTTCAGCTCCAGCCGAAGAACTCTCCGCTCTCCGGGGGTGCCATCTGTTGCCTGACGCGGTGCACGATTGGTGCTGCTCTTGTAGCGTGTATTACCGATTCCATGAAAACCTCCCTGGGCAACCAGCAACCGCTCCCCCTCCTTGAGCACCTCACCAATACATTCATCGGTCTCATCATCGTAAACGAGGGTACCAGTCGGCACCGGGACAACCGTATCCTGCCCGGAGTATCCCGTCTTCTCGCGACCCATGCCGTTTTGACCACGCTGCGCACGATGCATCCTCTTGAAGCGAAAGTCTGCCAGTGTATTGAGTCCTTCATCACCAATCAGATAGACACTTCCCCCATCTCCGCCATCACCACCATCGGGACCGCCTTTCGGAATAAATTTCTCCCGACGGAAGCTGATGCAGCCATTACCACCATCACCAGCCTCCACCCGAATTGTCGCCTCATCTACAAATTTCATGGTTACACATTATACGCACAACGGTGCTGCTGCCTTTGGGTCTTACTGATGGTGATCCGGAGCAAAAAAAAGGCCCCGCAGAACGGGGCCTTTACAATCTCTTATCCAGCTCCGTTATACCGGATAGACACTCACAAACTTGCGCTGCTTCGGTCCCTTGACCTCAAAGGTCACAACACCATCCATCTTCGAATAGAGCGTATCATCCTTGCCACGCCCGACATTCACACCTGGATGAAAATGGGTTCCACGCTGACGAACCAGAATATTTCCAGCGATCACGTTTTCTCCACCGAAACGCTTGACTCCCAACCGTTTCGACTCCGAATCACGCCCGTTTCTGGTACTACCACCCGCTTTCTTATGTGCCATCTTTCAAATACCTCTCTATGAATCCCTATGCGCTGATACCGGTTATCTTCACTTCAGTATAGGACTGGCGGTGCCCCATCTGCTTGCGGTGGTGCTTGCGCCGACGAAACTTGATGATCTTGACCTTCTTGGCTCGGCCATTTGAAACCACGGTCGCAGTAACCTTGCCGCCATCAACCAGCGGGGCCCCCACCTTGACATCTTCACCATCAGCCACCATCAGTACCTGATCAAACTCTATGTCACTACCTTCCTCTACGCCCAGCTTCTCTACACGTAGTGTGTCGCCTTCAGCAACGCGGTACTGCTTCCCGCCGGTCTTGATTACAGCGTACATCCTGAAACTCCATATCAAATCTGTGGTTGGGCCAGTACTAACGCTTACTACAGCCCAGAAAAGAGGCGAGATTCTACACGGATGAAATGCGTTGGTCAAACATTAGTCTTGTCCAATATGAAATGGCCCTGAAGCGAGGCCGTCATTCCAACGTG
>CAYFOR010000009.1:0-48759 GCA_964344785.1 uncultured Piscirickettsiaceae bacterium | reverse complement strand
AGCAAATAGAGGGCGCGCCTCCTTGTTTTATGGGTTATTTGGTGAATAAGGCGGGGTGAGTCAATTCGCCATGGATAGGTAATTGTGTATCTCGACTGTAAATTGGTGCATAATTACAGTTTTTATTTTACAAAGAAACGGAGAATAAAGAATGGCTGATTTTGATCAAGAACTGGATGCATCTGGACTGAATTGCCCGCTTCCCATCTTGCGTACCAAGAAGACGATCAATACTATGGATGCAGGTCAGGTTCTGAGAGTGATTGCTACAGATCCTGGTTCTGTAAAGGATATCGAAGCCTTCTGTAACCAAACTGGTAATGAGCTGGTCTCTTCAGGCGAAGAGGGCGGCAAGTTTGTCTTTCTGATCAAGAAGTCCTGATCCAACTACCACAGTTTTGCAAGGCGGCCGAGGACTCTTCCTCGGCCGTTTTTCTATATTAATTATCCAGGAGAGCAAGGATGGCTGATATCAACAAAGTCTCAATGATCTGCACCAAGGGCACACTTGACTGGGCCTACCCTCCATTTATTCTCGGCAGTACTGCGGTGGCACTGGGTAAAGAGGTCTCCATGTTCTTTACCTTCTATGGGCTTAACCTGTTGTTGAAAGATACCAGCGTGCTGCGTGTCTCCCCGGCAGGCAACCCTGCGATGCCGATGAAAATGCCTTTTGGGCCACAGTGGCTGCAGAAGATTGACTGGGCACCAAAGCTCCCCAATATCTTCATGAATAATATGCCTGGCTTTGAGAAATTTGCGACTGACATGATGTTGAAGACCACCAAAAAGCATGGCGTTGCTTCAATTGAAGAGCTTCGTGAGATCTGTCAGGAGATGGAGGTCAAGTTGATGGCCTGTCAAATGACCGTCGAGCTGTTCGGCTATGACACCAATGATTTCATTGATGGTGTGGAGTTTGTCGGGGCATCTACCTTCTTTGATGAGTCCGGCAGTAATGAGACCATGACCCTCTATCTATAGAGAGACAAGGGGCAATTGACAAAAAGGCGCTCCTCGGCGGGCGCCTTTTTTTGTTCAGGTGATATTGATCATGGGCAAGCTACCGCCGCTACAGTTGAAAAAAGGTGAGGAGCGCCGTATCCGGGCGGGGCACTGCTGGATCTATAGTAATGAGGTGGATGTTGCAGTAACCCCACTCAGTGGATTTCAGCCGGGAGACCAGGTCGAGGTCAGGACATCTGGGGGCAAGGTGCTGGGGAATGGCTATGTGAACCCCAAGACCCTGATTGCAGTCCGCCTTGTTAGCAGGAATCCGGGGTATCGGCTGGACCAGTCCTTGATCACCCACCGTCTCAAGGTGGCGCTTGCGATCCGGGAGCGGCTCTTTCGTGTACCCTATTACCGTCTGGTCTTTGGAGAGTCCGATGGACTGCCCGGTCTGGTTGTAGACCGCTTTGGGCAAATATTGTCGGTGCAGGTGACCACAGCCGGTATGGAGCGGGTTGAGTCGGCACTGATCGCTGCACTACAGAAAGTTGTTCAGCCGGATGTGATCGTACTGAAAAATGATATCCAAAGCCGTCAGGTCGAGGGATTGGAGCAACGTTTTGAGTGTCCTGTCGGCCATCTGCCGGAAGTGGCGTCCCTGGAGGAGAATGGCGTTGCCTTTGCGGCCCCGTTACGCCAGGGGCAAAAGACCGGCTGGTACTATGATCATCGGTTCAGCCGTGCCCGGCTCAAGGATTATGTGGCTGGATTGCGTGTGCTGGATCTCTTTAGCTATATTGGAGGTTGGGGAGTACAGGCTGCCGCTGCCGGTGCTTCAGATGTGATCTGTGTCGACTCTTCAGAGCAGGCACTTGAACAGGTTCATCACAATGCGGTATTGAACGGTGTCAGTGACAAGGTGGCATCGATTGAGGGGGATGTGTTTGAGGTGCTCAAGGCGTTACGAGATGAACGTGAGCGGTTTGATCTGATCATTGTGGACCCCCCGGCCTTTATCAAGCGCAAGAAGGACCTGAAGAACGGCTTGCAGGGATATCGCAGGCTCAATGAGCTGGCGACCCGCCTGCTTGGTCGTGATGGCGTTCTGGTGAGCGCCTCCTGTTCCCATCATCTGCAGCGTGAACAGTTACAGGGGCTGCTGCTGGCATCCAGTCGTCATCTGGACCGCAATATGGTGATTCTGGAGGAGGGGCATCAGTCTGCAGACCACCCGGTCCACCCTGCAATACCCGAGACAGCCTATATCAAAACCTTCTTTACCAGAGTGCTTCCTGTCGGCTGATGATTGTTGATATCCAGACCTATTTTGAATTGGGACCGGTCAGGATTCATTGGTATGGTCTGATGTATCTGGTTGGTTTTCTTTCGGCCTGGTGGCTCGGCATACGGCGTACACATCTTGCAGGCGCTCCGTGGAACAGTGAACAGGTTGGAGATCTGATCTTCTTTGCGGCAATCGGTGTTGTTTTGGGGGGGCGATTGGGCTATGTGCTGTTCTACGACCTTGCCGCCTACCTGCAGGAGCCACTCAATATCATCCGGATCTGGCAGGGGGGGATGTCCTTTCATGGTGGCCTGTTGGGTGTGTTGCTGGCGCTGTGGTATTTCTCCCGCCGGATTGGACTGCATTTCTTTCAGGTCACGGACTTTGTCGCACCACTGGTGCCGATCGGTCTTGGTGCAGGGAGAGTCGGTAACTTTATCAATGGTGAGTTGTGGGGGCAGCAGACCGATCTGCCCTGGGGGATGGTTTTTCCAAATACCGATCCGATGCTGCTGGTGCGTCATCCGTCCCAGCTCTATGAGGCTCTGCTCGAAGGTGTATTGCTCTTTGTTATCCTTTGGGTGTATTCAAACAGGGCACGGCCGGTGATGGCAACATCGGCCCTTTTCCTGATCTTTTACGGGCTTTTCAGAAGTGTAGTGGAGCTGGTTAGGGTGCCGGATACCCATATCGGGTACCTCGCCTTTGACTGGTTGACAATGGGGCAGATACTGTCACTGCCGATGGTGCTATTGGGGGGCTGGCTCTGGTATCTGGCACACAGAGGTGGGCAGACCCCCGACCAAAGTGGGTAAACGGAAAGTGAGCATATGAATGCCGTTGAACTGACGATCTTCTCCAACAGGATCGAGTCGATCTGTGATGAGATGGGGGCGGTGCTGCGTCGTTCGGCATTCTCGCCGAATATCCGTGATCGTCTCGACTTTTCCTGCGCCATCTTTGATGCAAACGGGGAGTTATGTGCTCAGGCGGCCCACATCCCGGTCCACCTGGGGAGTATGGCCTATGCGATGCAGGGTGTGGTCTCGGAGATGGAGTGGAAGGCCGGTGATCTTGTAATCCTCAATGACCCCTTTATGGGAGGAACACATCTGCCGGATGTTACGGTGATCTCACCTCTGTTTGTGGAAGAGGTGCTGCTTGGTTTTGTGGTCAACCGTGCACATCATGCCGATATTGGTGCCGAAACACCTGGATCGATGCCGATATCAAGGAGTCTGGAGCAGGAAGGTGTGGTGATCCCGCCAACCTATCTGTTGCGAGATGATAGGATTGAGGAGTCATACTATCAGCAGTTGCTGAATCGATTGCGTAATCCAACGGTATCTCAGGGAGATTTTGAGGCGCAGATCAGTGCCAACCGGGCCGGATTGAAACGGTTGCAGGCATGGATTGAGGGGGTGGGAATCGATTTGTATCGCCAGGGGCTGGAGGCGCTCAACCGCTACGCAGAACGGTTGGCGACAGCAGCACTCAGCACGATTCCGGATGGGTGCTATCGTTTTGAGGATGTGATGGATGATGACGGGCAGGGGAATGGCTCGCTCTCTATTCAGGTAGCAGTGACCATCCGGCATGGGAGTGTGGTTGTCGATTTTGATGGGACAGCCCGGCAGAGTGAGGGCAATGTAAACTGCCCGATATCTGTGGCTGCAGCAGCTGTTTTCTATCTGTTCCGGTCATTGATGCCGCCGCAGACCCCGGCTGCTGCAGGCAGTTTTCGCTCAATCAAGGTGCATGCCCCTGAAGGGTCGTTGCTCAATGCAGTACGGCCTGCTGCGGTTGCTGCGGGCAATGTCGAGACGAGCAGTCGTGTCGTCGATGTCGTGATGGGCGCATTAGTACAGGCCATTCCGGAACGGTTGGCGGCGGCAAGCCAGGGAACAATGAATAATCTGGCAATGGGGGGAGAGTTTGAAGGGCGGCACTGGGACTACTATGAGACGATCGGTGGAGGAGTGGGTGCATCCGCTCAGGGGGCTGGCCTCTCTGCCGTGCAGACCCATATGACGAATACGCTCAATACACCGATCGAGGTGCTGGAGATGTCGACGCCGCTACGGGTAACGCAATACTGCATCCGTCGGGGATCGGGTGGTGGTGGGCGTCACCGTGGAGGGGACGGCATGATCCGTACGTTTCAGTTTCTACGGCCATCTACGGTCACCTTGTTGACCGAGCGGCGTCATTCAACCCCCTGGGGGCTGAATGGAGGGGAACATGGTCGTGGTGGGGTTAATCGGCTGGATGGGAAGGTGTTGCCTGCAAAATGGAGCTTCAACGTACTGCCAAATCAGCATTTATCCATTGAAACGCCAGGCGGCGGTGGTTTTGGGCATGGAAATTGAAGGGTAGTGTTCAGAAGCAGGTAGGTGTCATTTTATTGTCTAACGGTGGTGACGCCTACAAATTTAAGTGTGGGATAAAGTGAGATTGATATGGCCGCAGCATTAAAGAAGTTTTCAGCGAATGAGGTTGTCTTCAAGCAGGGGATGCGAGGAGAGTGGGCCGGTGTCATTCGTCAGGGGTCGGTAGAGGTCTATATTGAGCAGCGAGATGGTGAGCGGCTGGTGTTGGCAGAATTGGGCAAGGGAGAGGTTTTTGGAGAGTTGGCGATTCTTTCGGCCGATGACAAGCGTAGCGCAACCATTCGTGCCACGGAGTACACTGAAATCATGCAGGTGACGCGCAAGGATGTGAACCTGATGCTGGGGAAGAGTCCACCGATCATGCGTGCGATTGTGCTGAGCCTGATCCGTCGAATGCAGCGCATGTTGGAAGAGAAGACATAATCCTAGAATTCTCAGTTGGTTCACGAAAGTCCTCGCAAGCTATTGATGCACCTGGAAAAACAGAAAAATCTCTCATCACCAATAAGGTGACCACAATTTTTTCCGTTTCACTATGCACGCCAATATCTTACGAGTCTTTTTCGCGCCCAACTGAGGATTCTAGGATAATCAGCCTGGCTGGTGAATAGGGGAGACCTGTTAATGACAGTCTCCCCTTTTTATTAACTGTTTGTTTGGTAACAGTTTTATTGGTTGGTATGAAATGTGCATCAGGACCATTGTGTAGAAACTGTCATAAAATTAACGCTCGTTATTATGTTCAGTAACTGTTGAATCAGAGGAAAATTGTATGTCTATAGGAACGCTAGCCGGTATTTTGGGAGGGTTTGGGCTCTTTTTATGGGCCATCCTTGCGAATACCGACAACCCCGGGATCTTTCTCAGTGTGTCGAGTCTGGCGATGGTAGCTGGTGGAGCAATTGCCGGTTCCTATATGTCCTTTCAGCCGCTCTATGTCAATCGTGCCTTCAAGGCGATGATCACTCAGTTTCAGCCGACCAAGGTCACTTTTTTCTCTCTGATGGCCGACGTGGAGCGGATGATTGGCTGGGCCAAGACGGTGCAGACTCAGGGGGTTGTTGCACTGGAGCAGGAGATGGGGGATGACACCTCAGACCCTTTCGTAGCGGTTGGAGGAAAGTTTGTACTCTCCAACTATAAGGGGGATGAGTTGCGTGACCTGCTGGAGACTGCCAACGAGACCTCCTTTCAGCGAAACACCATTCAGGTAGGCATTCTGAAGAAGATGGCCACCCTTTCACCAGCCTATGGAATGATCGGTACGCTGGTGGGTCTGGTCATCATGCTTGGAAATATGGGTGGCGACCCGGCTGCACTCGGTGCCGGTATGGCGGTTGCGATGTTGACCACGCTCTATGGCGTTATCTTTGCACAGATGGTTTTCCTGCCTGCAGCAGAAAAATTGCAGCAGAAAGAGGAGATGCTTCGTTTCCGTAACCTGCTGCTGGTGGAGGGGTTCATCATGCTGGCTGAGCAACGCCCCGGACGAGAGATTCAGGATCGTCTCAACAGTTTTCTGGCACCACCTGCATGGTTTGATGTGGCGGAATAACAGAACACGCTGATCGAGAGTAAAACGGAACCCCGATAATGGCCAAGAAGTGCCCACAATGCGAGACCTGCGAAGAGTGCGATGAGTTGATGGCAACCTTCGCCGACATGATGTCGCTGTTGATGGCCTTCTTCGTACTTCTTCTTTCGATGGCAAACTTCGATCCCACCAAATATGGAGTGGTTTCAGAGGGAATGAAAGATGCTTTTGCCCGTATTGTGACCACTGCGATTGATGAACCGCTGGTTGAGGAGTCTCAGGAAGAGAAAGAGGCCAAGGAGGAGAAGAAGAGTGCAACCGACAAGGCGATGAAGGCGGTTGAGAATATGGTCGAGGAGCGTGGTGTCGAGGAGTTTGTGAAGATGACGGCGATACCAGGCGGCTTTGAGCTGGAGCTGGCCAATAACTCACTCTTCACCAGTGGCTCTGCAACCCTGCAGCGTACGATCAAGCCGATTCTGACGCAGCTGGCACAGACCATTGCCAGAGTGGATGGTGCCAATATGGAGATTCAGGGACATACGGACGATGATCCGATCAGTACCGCGAAATTCCCCTCCAACTGGGAACTCTCATCAATCCGCGCGATCAATGTACTGAAGTTCATGACCTCACATGGTATGGATCCAAAGCGGGTGAAGGCGGTGGCCTATGCAGACTCTACGCCCAAGGTTCCAAATCGTGACAAGCGTGGTCGCCCGATCAAGAAGAATCAGGCGGAAAACCGTCGTGTCATTATCAAGGTGGACAAGCCGGTTGAGTATGGCGACATTACCGGTGAGGATGCACCAGCTTGGGCCGGGCGCGTGAAAGTAAAAGGTGGCGAGCGCATCGACAAGAAAAAGAAGAAGAAAAAGAAGAAGAAAAAGAAGAAAAAAGAGTAGATGACGATCTGTAGTAAAATGGTTGAGTACTGGATGTGTGGAAAGTTTGAAAATATGAGAAACACTCACTATCACCGACTGCTGATTATTTCTCTGATACTCTCGATAGGGGGCATGTTGGTATCACCCTCTGAAGGTTGGGCAGCCTCACCCAAGGATGTAAAGAAGGCAAAAAAGTCGAAGGCGTGCAAGGGGTGTGACTTGAGTGGCGCGACCTTCATTAAGGCGAATTTGGGACGGAAAAATCTCACCAAGGCCAACCTGAAGAAGGCGGACCTGAGTAATGCAACCCTGAAAATGGCGGTGTTGAATGGTGCTCAGATGGCGGGCGCCACGCTGACCGGAGCAAATATGAATGGAGTGACTGCCAAGGGGTTGAAGGGGTACGGCCTCAACTTTTCCAAGGTGGACCTATCCTATTCGAACTTTACCAAGGCCGATCTGGCCGCCGCCGACTTCCGTGGTGCGAAAGTCAAGGGGGTTGATTTTTCGGGGGCCGATCTCTCCTGGACTGACTTCAGGGGAGTCGATCTCGGTAGCTCCAACTTTGCCGGAGCCAATATCGAAGGGGCTGACTTTACCGGGGCCAAGCTCCGTGCCGTCAAGGGCAAACGTCAGGCCAAGAAGGTTCTGTTTGCTAAGGGATGGAAGTAACCCGGTAGACGCCCGTGCGGCTACGGTATCGCTGCTGCTGTGTCGGGCCGATTAATTGAGCTTGAATTCGGTAGAGGAGGCCAGCTCACTCTGAAACATGATGCCATTGTGCGGCAGACCGATCTCCAGTCTCTCGTAGAGAAACTCAAAGACCTCTCCGCAGCGCTCCTCTGCCACAACAACCGCCAATGTCTCGGACTCAATCTCTTTGCTGCCTTGGAACAGGTTGCTTCTGCCACCATAGACGTTGGCACCAAGAATATGTTTTTCATCTTTCAATGCGGCGATCGTTTCAACACCTTTACCTTTGGGGATCAGGCAGGTAATCAGCTTGTTGTTGGTTTCAATATTCATGCTGTACTCTTTATGCAAGTTTTTCGACCAGCTCGGGTGGAATATAGGTTGCCGCCTTGTCCAATGGAGTGATGTACATGATACCCATACCGGGGGTATCCAGTTTTCCTGCCAAAAACATCTGTTCGAAGATCAACTCTTGCTGTTCGGTAGAGACGATGACTTGGATCACCTCTTTATCTACCTCAACAGCGACCCCAAGGATTCCCATCCGTTCACGGATTCCGGTGCCCTTTGCAAAGTTGATGGTCGCACCTTGTGCTCCCGCCTCCTGGGCGGCCTTGACGATTGCGTCGGCATTACCACGCTGTACGATGCAGGTAATCAATGAGACATCGGTAAGATAGGTGATATTACGGGCACTCATGCGCTTTCTCCTGTTAAAGCTGCTTGGGTTGAAACATTTTGTTTTGCGCGGCGGGACTGATACTGAACCCAGAGGCCAACGGTCATGACAGAGAGGATCGGGCCAATCGAGGCCATGGAGAGGATGCCGAAGCCGTCGACGGCATCCACCGCATTACCAAAACCAAGCCCCATTGCGAGCACCAGCGGTACAGTCACCGGACCGGTGGTCACACCAGCACTGTCCCAGGCAACGTTGACAAACTCCTCGGTGGAGAGGAAGGTGAGAACCACACCAATGATATAGGCCGGGATCAGCAGATTGCCGATCGGGATGTCGTAGATGATTTTCAGGACACCGGTGGCGATTCCGCAGGCAACGCCGAAGGAGACTGCATACATCAGGGTGCTCTTCTTGAAGGCGCCATTGGTCAGATTCTCCACGGTCATGCCTAGCGCATTGAGTGCGGGTTCGGCCAGCGTAGCGCCGAAACCGAGTAGCCAGGCAAAAATCAGAGCGATACTGATACCGGTAACGTAATCATATAGCGGTGAGTTTTCAACTGAAGGAAGTTCAGAGAAGGCGGCGGGTACCAGACCACCAGACTGGCCCCCGAGCTTGGCCAAGCCATAGCTCAGCCCGATACTGAAGATGATCATCCCGGTAACGGCCAGGAAGATGCCGTAGAAGACGATACCAGGTTGGCTGATCTTTTCACGCAGGATGACCATCAGTACGATCAGCAGGAAGATAACCAGTGGGACGATGGCACGAACGCCACCTACGATCTCTGCACCTGGGGTCACTTCGTGCCATCCAGGCTGAGTGGCGACACTGGTGCTGCTCTGGGCGGCTGCGATGATCTGCTCTGCAGGAACGGTGCCTGCGACATAGAGCGTCAGGATCAGCACGGCAATGATCGGGAAGAGCGAGGCCAGGGTCACGATACCAAAGCCGGAGAGTGAAGAATCTCCTTTGCCGGAGGCCGAGGCGATCCCGATCCCCAATGAGAGTACCAGTGGCACGGTCACCGGTCCTGTGGTGACGGCACCGCAATCCCAAGCAAGGCCGAGTACTGCGGCCAGGTGTGGATCGGTCATCATGTAGGCAGTCAACAGCAGGGTAGGAGCAAGGGCCATGTAGATCATCGGCTTGAGACTCCAGCCACGCAGGAAGCGTAGTGCTCCCAGTACGGCGGCCAGTCCAACTCCAGCACCCACCATCAGCACCAGCACCCCGGCCCAGTCATTCAATAATGTATAGAGATAGGGAGCCTTGGTAACATCCACGCCGGAGCCAACCGCCTGCAATGCCCCAATGGCTGGTTCAGCGAAGGTGACACCGATACCGAGCAGAAATGCAATGAGGAGTACGACCGGTAGGGGGGACTTTTTGGGGAGACCATTTCCAATCACCTCACCGAAAGGCATCAGTCCCAGTTTCAGCCCCTCCATGAAGAGCATCAGGCCAAGGATGACGGCAGCGAGCCCCATGGTAATGATCCAGGAGTCCTGGACATTTTCGCGAAGCATGAGAATCTGAAATAGGGCAAGATAGAGGCCCAGCGGAACAACGGCTTGTACCTGCTCCATGACCCGTACACTGATATAGGGTTGTAGCAGGCGATAGATGTCGATCGGGGTGAAAGTGAGCTTCTTGGACTGGATCGGAATCAGGTTCCCTTCTGCATCATGCTCTGGAGTAGGGGTTAACTGATTGTAATTAATCTCATTATGCTGGACGGTTACCTTGCTCAGGTATTCGCCAAACCTGATTTCATTGGCCATACACGCTCCCCTTCGTCTATTGATCGTTGCCAGGTGACCATTGAACGATAAGGGGTAATTTATTGTGTGTCAACAATTTTATTGCTGTATTAATAAATCGTTATAGAGTGCTGTATTGGATAGCTAAATATGCGGAAATTTTGCGTTATTCTCTTTTTTTCGGAAGTCGACTATACCTTCTCGACAAACTGCGTATAGTTATCGGTGACGCGGATCTATGAACGCCAGTTTCATAAAATGTTGAGTGTGACCATATCCTGCTTCTGTTTGAGGTAATCTATGTCCAGAGTTTTTGACAAGGTACTGATTCTATTTTTCAGTATCGTAGTCTGCATGGTTGAGGTAGCTGTCGCGACTCCACAGGATGCTGCAGTGGAGGCCCAACTAGGCATTGAACAGTACAATAAAAAGCAGTTTGCTGCTGCCTATCAGCATATGGCAAAAGCGGCAGCGCTCGATCCGGGGAGTGAGGACTATCAGATTGATGCCGCGATTCTGGCTGAACTGGCTGGGAACCAACCTGTCCAGATCATCCCCTTTTATCATCGGGCAACAAAACTGGCTTCGAAGCGGAAAGACTATGAGGCGATCCAGGTCTATAACCGAAAAGTCTTCAAGTTGGCCGCCGCCATGCCGGAGTGGGTGGCACAAAAGCGGGAGGCCTCCAGAGCAGGCAAGAGTAGCAAGAGCTGGCAGGCCGGTTTTGATCAGCTGAGTGCCTACGTACAACAGAAAAAATTCGACAAGGGGGCCGATGAAGGAGAACGGTTGCTGGATCTGGCTGTCAGTGAGCTGGGCGCAGGTCACCCCGATACCTTAAAGACACAGCAGAAGTATGCATTTGCACTCTTTTCCAATGGGCAGCCTGAGGAGGCATTCAAGGTACTGCAGCAGGCTGAGCAGGATGCAGCGACCAGCCTGGGAGGGCAACATCCCGATACTCAGATGATTCAGCTGCTGCTGGGTCAATTGATGCAGCAGCATGAGGATTTTGATGGGGCCGTATCAGCTTACCGCAGGGCGTTGAAGGCCTATAATGAATCACTGGGAGCAGGTCATCCACAGGCACTGGATACTGCCATGCGATTGGCCCGAGCGGAAGAGTTGCGACGTGATTTTGCGGCTGCTGCCCAGGTGTTGCTGAATGGGTGCACTGGAGCAACAAAACTGCTGGGAGACCTTCATCTGCAGACTGGCGAGTGTTTTCAACAGCTTGGTTTAATGAGTTTCCGCCAGGGTGATAATGCCAAGTCACAATTTGCCTATGGAAAATCTTCCGGAATTCTGCGCAAGGTTGCAGGCAAGACTCACCCGGCATGGGTACAGACACAGATCTTTTTGGCGGATCTGGCACGCTCCAAGGCCGACTATGCTGAATCTGAGCGCATCCTGACCTCGCTTGTCGAGAAAGAGGAAATCCCGGCAAACCAGCGTTTTGAGGCCAAAGGAATACTCGCGGTGCTCTATGAGGACCAGGGGCTCTTTGGAGAGGCAGAGGTGGCAACCCAGGAGATTCTTACCCACGAAACGGAGACGCTGGGAGAACTGCATCCCAATACCATTACCAGTCTCAATAATCTGGCAGGTATTCATCGCAAGCAGTCACGGTTGATTGAGGCGGAAAAAGGGTATGAATTGGCGCTGGAACGATCGACGGAGGCGTTGGGCGAGAAGACCCCTGCAACGCTGGCGATCATGAACAACCTTGCCCTGACGTTGGAGACTGCCGGCCTTTATGACCGTGCGGAGCCACTGTTCAGAAAGGCGTTGAAGCTCTCCAGGAGCCTGCTGGGAGATACTCACCCGACGACACTGGCCAATATGAACAACCTTGCGCTACTGCATGAAAGCCAGGGGGTATTCGACAAGTCGGAATCGCTCTATCAAGAGGCTATTGAACTGATGAGCGGAATCAAGGGTGACGAGCATCCTGATACCGTAGCGGTCAAGAACAACCTGGGCTATCTCTATCTGTTGCAGGAGCGGAATGAAGATGCCGCCGAGATCTTTGATGAGGTATTGGAGATCTGGCAGGAGATACTGGGAGATCGTCACCAGAATACCATGAAGGGGATGAACAACCTTGGACGGGTGATGCACGGACTGGGTGATCTGGAGGCGGCCGAGGAGTTGATCAGCCAAGCCCTTGAGTTGAGAATCGATGTGCTGGGTGAGAACCATATGGACGTACTCCGTTCCCAGCATGATCTGGGCAAACTCTATATGGACATGGAGCGGTATGAGGAGTCCATGGAGCTACTGCAGAAGACGCTGGAGCAGGCGGATGCCAATCTGGGGGAGCTGCACCCCTATACCTTTGAGACGCTCAATACACTGGCAATTCTGCAGTACACGATTGAGGATATTGAGGGGGCATTCGAGACCCAGAAGATTTTGTTTGATCGACGCAACAAGTTCCTTGATCAGATGCTCTGGGCCACCAGTGAGAATTCCCGTGAGGGCTATATCCGACTCCATCGGCCGGAGCTCTATCGCTATATGAATATGGTCTCCGCATTGGAGCCGGAGGATGCAGGTCGTGAGCTGATGCGGATCAGCCTGTTCCGCAAGGGGATGTTGCTGCAGGTGGCCTCGCAGATCATGCAGGTGGCCAAGCTCTCGGATGATCCGGCACTGACTGCGATCAGTGATGAGTTGCTCAATACCCGCAAGGAGCTGGCTGCAATGACTCTCTCCGGACCAACGGAAGAGACTGCAACGACATTTATCGAGTCGATCCATGAACTTGAGGTGAAGATCAGTGAACTGGAAGGGGAGCTGGGGCGTGCCAGTGTTCGTTTCCGTGAGGCGGCAGAAGAGGTCTCTCTGGACCGGCTGGAAGAACATATGCCGGATGACTCTGCACTGGTCGACTATCTTGTTTTCCGTGATGAGGAGAATGAGAGCAAGCTGCAGGTCGCTATCATGAGAAAAGAGGAGGGTGAGATCTCCTATGATCACCATCTCTATGAGGGACTTGATGAGATGAATACGCTGATCAAGGAGTTCCGTGAGATTATCCAGGATGAAGATGCCGATGATGATGAGGTGATGGAGTTTGGCATGGAGGTCTACAATGCAGTGTGGGCGCCCATTGCCGAACGCACCGGTGAGATTGAGAATATCTATGTGGTGCCGGACGGTTTACTCAATATTCTCCCGTTCAATGCGATGGTGACGGAGGATGAGGCGTGGCTGCTGTCTGCGATTGATCTTCACTCCATCTCCTCCAGTCGCGACCTGATCCCCTCCGATATTCCAATGGCTCAGGGCGGGTACATGATCATGGCCGGGCCGGATTACGATACCGATGAGGTAACCGGAAAGAATGTGCTGGAAACCCTGAAGGGCAAGCGCTCCGCTGCCGGTGCCCAGCAGGCGATGCGTGGAATGTCACACGGCATGCGCAGTCTCAATTTTGATCCGCTGCCGGGTGCAGAGAAAGAGGGACGGCTGATTGAGGAGCAGACGGCGGTCGGAGATGAGAGTGGAATCGTCACTCACCTGATTCAGAGAAAGGAGGCTCAGGAGGAGCTGTTGCGCAAGATGGAGCAGCCACCGGAAGTGCTCCATATCGCGACACATGGCTTCTTCCTGAAACCTAACGATAACCTGAAGAAACGTCTGAGAAAGTTACAGCGTGGTGCCAATGTCCATGTGCCGCCACCGGGGGACAACCCACTGCTGCGTGCCGGGCTCGCCTTTGCCGGCCTGAATGCCAATGCGAAGCTGTTGGGTGAAATCGATACAGACAATGATGGGGTACTGACCGCACTGGAGGTATTGGGGCTGGATCTGAGTGGTACCCGTATGGCGGTGCTCTCGGCTTGTGAGACCGGTTTGGGAGAAATTCATGAAGGTGAAGGGGTGTATGGTCTGCGTCGCTCCTTCCAGGAGGCGGGTGTCGGTGCTGTAGTCAACTCCCTGTGGGAGGTGAGCGATGCCGGTACCCAGGCGTTGATGATCGGGTTGTATCAGCGCATGTTGGAGGGTGAGGATGCCCATTCCGCTCTTCGCAATACCCAATTGGAGATGTTAGACTCCGATGAATGGAATTATCCATACGTCTGGTCGGCATTCTTTATGGTAGAGGGGGCTACGCGGACCGATTCGTGATGTTGAAGGTGTGAGTGTGTTGACTGTATTTTTGTTTAACGTTAGGAGTATGGAGTAGATAGAGATGAGCAGATGGATGAAAATTGTAGCAACGGCCTTGATGTCTCTGTTGCTGGTGGTTCAGGGTGACCTGGCACTGGCGAAGGGCAAGAAGAAAGGCAAGGCCCCGGTCACCATGATCATGAATGTGGACGGGCAGATTGAATACACCAAGAATGGCAAGAAGTGGAAAAAGGTACGCCGCAACAAGTTCCTCTTCCCGGGGTACCAGATTCGTACCGGTGCCGATGGCAAGGGAACGTTCCTTAATCAGAATACCGGTATGTCCCGTGATATTGGTGCCAATACCGTTGTAGAGATCACTGCTGATGGTGCCAAGGCAGTGACTGGAGCACTCTCTGAGGCGGTCAAGGGCAGCGGTAATCTGGTGGCCAGCCTGGGTAACCGCTTCAAGAAGGCGCAGAAGTACACCACTGTACGACGTGGCGTGAAGAAGGATCACAAGATCAAGCTGAAGACGGCAACCCACAAGAAGAAAGCGGCCTACAACCTCTCCACCACATTTCCTGATCTGGTCTGGAATAATGAAGGTAAGGAGTACAGCTATCGTCTGACTGTGGATGATCAGACCTTTGATGTTGCCCCGATTGAGAGCAAGATGGTGCGCTATACGTTGAAGGATATGGCACCGGGCAAGCACAGCTACAAGGTAGAGGTGCTGAAGGGGGAAGAGGTTGTCTACAAGCCCAAGAAGAGCAGTACTTTCATGTGGCTTACCCCTGAGCAGGAGCAGGCTGTTCTGGATGCGGCCCCTGAGGATGAGCTGATGCGTGCGATGGTGCTGGACAGCGAGGGGATCATGGTTGGTTCACTGGATCTCTATACCCGCTTCTTTGAAGGCAATCGTGATGATAACGATATGCGCCCAATGCTGATTCAGAATCTGCACAATCTGAAGTTGGGTAACCTGAAGAAGGCAGAGGCCAATCTCTTCAATCTGATTCGTCAGGAAGAAGAGTAAACCGGCTGATCAGTCGTTAATAGACCCCACAGGTCGGATTTACTGGCCTGTGGGGTTTTTTTGTGGTTTGGATTCATCTTTTTTCTGTAGAATCGACATGGTGGATCGAAAAAAGAGAGGAGGCTTCGCGTGAAAAAGATTCTGGGTCGTTATGATATTCTGATCACCATTGCCGTGTTCATGGCGATGATCCCTGCGGAGTACAACGAGACCTTTGCACTGCTGGAGGAGCATACACTCTCCTTCCGGCAGATCATGCGCATGAGTTACGGGGAGGCTGAACAGACCGCCTTTTCCCAAGACCAGATCATCATGGTCAATACCGATGAGGCCTTCTTTCAGGAGTACGGAAGCTTCCCCCTTCGGCGTACCGATATTGCCCGTATTGCTACTCAGCTTGATCTGATGGGGGCCAAGGTGATCGCGCTCGACGTACTGATGGATTTTCCCAGTTCCTATGGAGAGGACCCTGAGACTGCCGAGCGACTCAGTGCAACCGGCAAGGCACTGTTGGTATCCCAGGCACAGATTGTCAATGGGGAGTTCAAGGGAATGAACTACCCGACAGAGGGGTTACGTGATTCGGCCAGAAGTGGCTATACCAATATCTCCTCTTCCAGTTCAATCGTTACCAGTCTCTCCAAGCTGAAGGTGCGGGATGACACTATCGAAGTAAAGGATGGATGGCCCTTTGCTGTTCAGGCACTTTCAATGTACTACGATGCGGAGCCTGCACTGATCAAGGAGGACGGGCAGACCTACCTGACCATCGGTGATGAGGTGAAGGTGAAACTCGATCACCTCAATCAGTTCCATATCGACTTCCCGGCCCTTCCGACAGGCACCACCTTTCTCTACGAGACGGCCGGTTTGAGCGCAATGGAGATTCTTGATCTCGATGAAGATGAACTGGAAGATCTGGCCTATCTGTTCGATGGCAAAATCGTGGTGGTGGGCGATACCTCCGAGGTTTCGCACGACTGGTTCGATACCCCGGTGGGTATGGTCTACGGTGTTGAAATCATTGCCGATACCATCCACACCTTGATGAGAGGGACACCACTTCAGCCCGCAAGCCAGCAGCAGGAGTTCATGGCGCTGATGGCGATCATGGTGCTGATGCTGTTGATCAGCTTTATCACAAGCCCATCCATCAGTTTTGTGGTGACCGGATCGATGTTGACCGCCTATATTTACGGATCTACCATGCTCTATATCGATTACGGTATGGTCTTCTCGATGAGTTATGTGCTGGGTGCCGCATTTCTCTCTTTTCTGGTGATCAACCTTCGCCACTATCTGGAGGAGCGAGACCAGAAAGGCTTTGTGACCGCAGCCTTTGGTCAGTATCTCTCTCCCGATGTGGTGGATGCACTGGTGAAGGACCCTTCAAAGATGTCTCTGGGTGGTGAGAGTCGCGAGATGACAGCCTTCTTCTCGGACGTGGCCAGTTTCTCCACGATTTCGGAAAAACTGACGCCATCAGAGCTGGTTGCACTGCTGAATGAGTACCTCACAGCAATGTGTGACATCATTGCAGAGCATGGCGGTACCATCGACAAGTTTGAAGGGGATGCGATCATCGCCTTCTGGGGGGCACCACTGGAGCAGCCGGATCATGCTGTGCGTGCCTGTTACAGTATCATTGACCAGCAGAAATTCCTTGTACCGTTCCGTCAGGAACAAATCGACAAGGGGTGGTTGCCGGTTGAATTCAGAGTTCGTATGGGAGTCAATACCGGGCCGATGATTGTCGGTAACATGGGTTCCCAGCAGCGGATGGACTACACCATGATGGGAGATTCGGTGAACCTTGCTGCGCGTTTGGAAGGGGCTAATAAATTCTACAAGAACTACTCGATGATCTCCGAATCTACCTATGAGCAGGCGAAGGATCATATCGACACACGTGAACTCGATCGAATACGGGTTGTAGGCAAGAAAGAGCCGGTTACGGTCTATGACGTGATAGAGCGCAAGGGAGAGACCTCCGGGCCAATGGCTGATGTGGTACCAATCTATCTGCAGGGGCTTCAAAAGTATAAGGAGATGGACTTTGTGGGTGCCCAGCAGTTGTTCCGCAAGGCGCTGACCATCCTTGAAAAGGATGGCCCATCGCTGACCTATGTTGATCGTTGTCAGCACTTTATAGACAACCCACCTGCAGCGGATTGGGATGGTGTCTGGACGCATACCGAGAAAGGGTAGACAGCTTTTTACCATGAAGGGATGTGATTCAAACTGATGTAGTAACAGCACAAACCATGAAGAACATAAAGAACAGCAGGAATCGCATATACACACATTACAATCCTTCGGACTGTGGTGATCCAGGGATAAGCACGCATCTCTTGCGTAGATGCGATTCACCTTGTTGTTGAACGTCCACTTCATGAACTTCATGTTCTTTATGGTGAAAGGCTGTCTATGCCCGCCATGTAAGGTCATGAAGAAATAAAGTATGAAACTGTTTCATGGCTTCGTTTTTGAGGGTTGTCCTTCATGGTTGAGGTTGTGGTGAAATAATTTCGGGTAGGCATCATGGCAAAAACCAGCTACGAGGAGTGGGCCAAGGTTTCGAGTAATCGCATTCGTCCACTCAACCACCTTCTGCTGTTTGCGGTGGTTTTGATTATTCTCATTGCCTTGGTCTGGGCAGATAATGCAGTTCTGGATGAGGTGACTCGAGGTGAAGGGCGTGTGATCCCCTCCTCGCAGGTTCAGGTGATTCAGAATCTGGAAGGCGGAATTGTTGAGGAGATCCTGGTCAGAGAGGGAGAGGTTGTCGAAAAAGGGCAGATCGTGACCCGTCTCTCCAGCACTCAATACATCTCCGAGGCCAAGCAGAACCGGTTGGAGGTGCTCTATCTGTTGGCAAAAATTGCGAGACTGGAGGCCGAGGTTAAAGGTGCCTCCTATCAGCCTCCTGCAGAGGTCATGGCCGAGCATCCCGAGTTTGCGGAGAGTGAGGGGGCGACCTACCAGGTGAGACAGTCGGAGCTGGAGGCACAATTTGAGGTGTTGAAGGCGCAACAACTGCAGCGCCAGGAAGAGCTGGCCGAAAATCGGGTCAACATTTCCAATCTTGAACTGGGACTGGACCTCTCCAAAGGTGAACTCGAAAATGCCCGCAAGGAGCTGGAGATTGCAGAGAGGGTACGCAAGATCAAGGTGATGCCGGAGATCGAGATGGTTCGACTCAAACGTGACCTGGCCAGGCTGGAACGGGAGCTTCATGCCCTGAAGACAGAGTACGAGGCCAACCTCAATGCAATACCGAGAATCGAGGCGACGATCAAGGAGATCGAACGCAAGATGGAGGGTGAGCGTCGCACCTTCGTTGCCAAGGCATCTCAAGAGTTGAGTGAAGCCAAGGCCATGCTTTCACGGAGTCAGGAGAAACAGAGCACATTGAATGATCGGCTGGAACGTACAGAAATTCGCTCGCCTGTCTATGGTGAGGTGAAGCGCATCAGTGTCAGTACCATTGGTGGCGTGATCCAGCCCGGGATGGAGATCATGGAGGTGGTTCCTTTGAATGATCAGCTACTGATTGAGGCGCGTATCCGCCCGGCCGATATCGGGTTTCTGCGACCGGACCAGCAGGCGATGATCAAATTCACCGCCTATGACTCGACGATTTATGGTGGCATCAAGGCACAACTGGAACAGATCAGTGCCGATACCATTATTGATGAGAAGGGAGAGCGCTATTACCGGGTGCGACTCCGTACCGAGAAAAACGCACTGGGAACAGAAGAGAATCCACTGCCGATCATTACTGGTATGACGGTAACGGTTGAGTTGCTCACCGGCCAGAAAACGGTTCTCGACTATCTGCTGAAGCCCATCTTGAAGGCCCAGCAAAATGCACTAAGAGAGCGGTAGGTCTGCCGATAGGACTTTCCTCATTTTTGCTCAATGGGGCTGAAAGGGCTCCATTCTCTTATTAGACTTGCCGATATCCAGTACTCGAACCCAATAATAATTACGGATGCAGAGTAATGATCATTGGGTTCGAGTACTGGTGCTCCATAACAACGCTACTACACTTGAATAGTAGGTTGGTGGAGTAGCGAGATTGTTATCGTGGGCCGCTGCATACCGCAAACGGATTACTGAAAACCTGATGATCTATGAGTGCTGAGCAGAAAAAGAAAAAACTAACGGTATTGAACCGTGAGCTGGAGATTGAGGTCGCCCATCTGAAGCAGACCATCACCATTCTCCGCGATACGCTCGAGCGTAGCGAGATCAGCAAGGATGAAGCCGTACAGCTGGTACGTACAGCTGCGGGACGCGAAAGCCAGCAATTCAAGACCATGATCCAGTCGCTGCGAGAGGAGATGGAGCGACAGAAGGGGCTGGAAGAGGAGCGTGTGCAAAAGGCGGTTTCCGCGGCCAACAAGGAGACCCATCAGTTCCGCAATATGGTGCAGTCGCTTCGTGATGAGTTGGAGCGGCAGAAGGAGAAGGAGCAGGAGCGGATACAGAAGGCGGTCTCCGCCAGCAACAAGGAGATTGCCCAGTTCAAGAGTATGGTGCAGTCGTTGCGTGAAGAGATGGAGCGGCAAAAGGGGCTGGAAGAGGAGCGTGTGCAGAAGGCGGTCTCCGCGGCTAACAAGGAGACCCATCAGTTCCGCAATATGGTGCAGTCACTTCGTGATGAGCTGGAGCGGCAGAAAGAGAAAGAGGCGGAACGGATACAGAAGGCGGTCTCCTCCAGCAACAAGGAGATTGCCCAGTTCAAGGCGATGATTCAATCCCTGCGAGATGAAACAGAGCGCCAGAAACAGTTGGAGCAGGAGCGAATTCAGAAGTCGGTTTCAGCTGCCAACAAGGAGATCAAGATGCATACGGCCACCATCGGCCGTCTGCGTGAAGAGCTGGAGCGCGGTCGGGCGCTTTGTGATGACAAGATACAGGCAGAGCGCCGGGCGCTCAACAATGAAGTAGCACAGTTGCAGCAGACCATTATGACGCTACGGAACAAATTGGAGGAATATGATGAGCTATGATTCAAGCCTAGACGATCGCTTCCACAAGCGAGAGCATTTCCTGGAGATGTTGCTCAAGGTCACCAACGATCTGGCGACCAGTAAAAGTCTGGATGATGCGTTGAGTCGATTGGTAAATCTGACCACATCCACCATCAATGCGGAACGTGGCACCATCTTCCTCAACGATGCCCATACCGGAGAGCTCTACTCCCGAATCGCCCAGGGCAGCTTCACCCGTGAGATCCGTATTCTCAACACCAAGGGAATTGCCGGATGGGTCTTCAGTAACGACGAGGGGGTGGTCATCAACGATGCCTACTCGGATGAGCGTTTTGACAAATCGGTGGATATGCGTACCGGTTTTCGCACCAAGAATATTCTCTGTGCGCCACTGCGTACCCCCAATGGGGAGACCATCGGGGTGTCTCAGATTCTCAACAAGCAGGATGGTGGGTTTACCGACCAGGATCTCGGTCTGCTGGAGGCGATGACCACGCAGGCGGCAGTGGCGATTCAGGGTAATGTGATTGTGGAGCAGATCGAGTCTTCACGCAAACAGGAGTTGGAGTTCCTCGATGTGGTTTCCCAGATCTCCTCGGAGATCGAGCTGAGTCCGTTGCTGGCCAAGATCATGACCACCATCACCACCATGCTCGAGGCGGATCGCTCCACGTTGTTCATTAATGATGAGGCCACCAATGAGCTCTATACCGAGGTGGGTGAAGGGTTGGGCAAGAAGGATATCATCCGCTTCCCCAACCATCTGGGCATTGCTGGTGCAGTTTTCCAGAGTGGTGAGGTGATGAATATCCCCTATGCCTATGCTGACCTTCGTTTCAACCCCACCTTTGACAAGCAGACTGGCTACTTCACCCGTTCGGTGCTCTGTGTGCCGGTTATCAACAAGGAGGGGAAGGTGATCGGTGTCAGCCAGGTGCTGAACAAGCATGGTGGTGTCTTTACCGATGAAGATGAAAAACGACTGAAGGCATTCACCTCGCAGATCTCCATCGGTATCGAGAATGCCAAGCTCTTTGCCGACGTACAGAACACCATGAACTACAACGAGAGCATCCTCTCCTCGATGAGTAATGGTGTGATCACCATCAATGAGGAGGGCAAGGTTGCCACCTGTAACCAGTCCAGCATCCACATGATGAAGAGCTACCGCATGGATGAGGTACTGGGACAGAATGCGATCGAGTTCTTCAGTGGCGACAATCAATGGCTGGCCGACAAACTGGAGTCTGTGGAAGAGATCGAGATCCTGCCGGATCGTGAACTTACCTTTGGCGGTGAGACCGTCTCACTCAATATCACTCTGTTGCCATTGAAAGGAACCGAGGGTGAGACCCTCGGCTCCATGATCATGCTGGAGGACATCAGTAACGAGAAGCGGATGAAGTCCACCATGTCCCGCTACATGGATCCAACACTGGCCGATCAGCTGCTGGATGACCAGAGTCAGGAAGATATCATGGGCGGCAAGCAGGGGGTCGGCACCGTGCTCTTCTCCGATGTGCGCAGCTTCACCACCATTACCGAAGAGCTGGGTGCGCAGGGCACAGTCAAGCTGCTCAATGAGTACTTCGAGGTGATGGTCGATGTGATTACCGGTGAAGGTGGCATGCTCGACAAGTTCATCGGTGATGCGATCATGGCGATCTTCGGCACCCCGATTCCACATGATGATGATCCGGATCGTGGTGTGCGTGCTGCGATCGCTATGATGACCGAACTCAAGGTGTTCAATGCCAAGCGTGCCTCCGAGGGCAAGCCGCCGATCGACCACGGCATGGGTGTCAATACCGATGCGATCGTTTCCGGAAATATCGGCTCCTCCAAGCGGATGGACTACACCGTGATTGGTGATGGTGTGAACACGGCGGCTCGTCTGGAGAGCGCCTGTAAACAGTATGGTGCCCACATCCTGGTCAGTAACTATACGCTGGATGCCTGTAAGGGTACCTACCGTACCCGCAAGGTGGATAATGTCATTGTGAAGGGCAAGACTGAGCCGGTCGGTGTCTTCGAAGTGCTCGATTACCATGATGATGAATCCTTTCCCAACATGATCGATGCAGTCGGTCTCTTCAATAACGGGATCAAGTACTGGAATGAGGCCAACTGGGATGCGGCGATTGCTCAATTCCAGGAGGCACTGAAGTGCTACGATAAGGACAAGCCTTCACAGATGTATATCGAGCGTTGTGAGCATATGAAGGCGAACCCGCCGGAAGGAGAGTGGGATGGTGTCTGGGTGCTCACTTCGAAGTAGTTCTGCAAAAGATTACACCATGAAGTACATGAAGAGCATGAAGTATTGAAAGGTAATAGTGAACTGGCTAATCAAATTCTCGGAGCGGCAATTGATGTGCATAAAGTGCTCGGGCCAGATTTGCTGGAGTCAGTATACAGACAGTGCCTCACTCATGAATTAGGATTAAGAGGTATTGAATGTAAGGCAGAGTACCCATTGCCGGTTGAATATAAAGGGGTATATCTGGAGTGTGGGTATCGGATTGATTTGCTGGTTGAGGATGAAATTATATTGGAGCTAAAGAGTGTGGAAACATTGAAAAACATACACCAGGCCCAGTTGCTTAGCTATATGAAGTTGGCAAAAAAACAGCAAGGTTTTCTGATTAACTTCAATGTCCAACTGTTAAAGCAGGGGGTTAAGAGCTTTGTACTGTAAACCCTTCATGAACTTCATGTTCTTTATGGTGAAAGGCTGTTCTTAATATGAGCTGGAGTAAATTGTAATGAACCCAAAAGAACACTTGGAAAGGGCGATTGAGATCAATCCGGATTTCTCGGACGCCCGTTTTCAACTGGCACTGCTCTATATTGCTGATCAGGAAGATCATTTGGCTCAGCCTCACCTGGAGAAGGTGATTGAGCTGGTGCCGGAACATGCCGAGGCCTATCGTCACTTGGGGCTGGTACTGCAGCGTGAGAAAAAATATGAGGAGTCGAGAGAGCGGTTGCAGCAGTCGATTGAACTCTCACCCGAGACCGCCATTGCCTATTCCAACATGGCGCTGCTGTTCGTCGAGATGGAGCAGACGGAGGAGGCCAAATACAACCTGATCCAGTCGATCGAGCTGGATAGCAACTACGCCCCTTCCTACTATAATCTTGCCACTCTACTGACTGCCCCGGAGGAGTTTGAGGAAGCGCGCAAGAACTACATTACCGCGATCGATATCGACCCCAATTATCGTGAGGCCCACTACTATCTGGCAAAGCTGCTGGCTACGGGTAGCAAGAGTTCAACAGATGGTACGCCGGTGCTGGAGCCGGAGCGAGATGCGGCAGAAGAGCACTATCGGAAGGTAATCGAGATCGATCCGCAGTTCCCGAAGGCCTACTACAATCTGGCCCACCTGCTCCACTTCAGAGATGAGAAGGAGGAGGCCCGCAGTATGTTGGAGCGGGCCATCGAGATGGACCCCAACTATGCCAAGGCCTACTTCCGTCTGGCGATGCTGCTGGTTGAGCTGAACGAGCCAGTATTGGCGTTGGAGAATTTCAAGCGCTCCATTGAGTGCTACCCGTCCGATGAACAGACCCATTACCAGTTGGCGATGCTCCAGTACAGCCAGAAGGATCTGCCAACCGCGCATGAGTATTTTGTGAAGGCAATCGAGCTCAAACCGGATTTTGCCGAGGCACACTACAATCTCGCCCGCCTGCTGGAAGAGGAGGGGAATGACGATGAGGCACGCAACCACTACAACCGTACGGTTGAGCTGAGTGAAGAGCACGCGCTGGGTCACTACCACCTGGGTTTGCTGCTGGAACGTCATGATGAACTGGTTGAGGCCAAGAGCAATTTCGAGAAGGCGGTAGCGATTGATCCCAACTTTGCGGATGCCTACTATCAGCTTGCCAGGTTGCTGCGCGACCCGGAAGAGTATGAGGCGGCCAAGAAGTATTATACGGTGGCCATCGATATCGACCCCGGCCACGCAATGGCGCACTACGAACTTGCGAAGCTGCTCAGTGGTGGAAAAATGGTTGCCGAGGATGGGACACCGGTTTCCAAACCGGCCCTGGATGAGGCTGTGGGCCAGTTTACCAAGGCGATCAAGATCAACCCCAAGTTTCCCAATGTCTATTTCCATCTGGCGCTGGCCCTGGAGGAGAAAGGGGATCTACAGAAGGCGCAGATGTCACTGGAAACCGCAATCAAACTCAATAAAGAGTATGCAGAGGCTCACTATCGGTTGGCGCTGCTGTTGCCCAAGCTGCGGTGATTCGCGCCATCATGGGTGCGATTCAAACTGATGTGGTAACAGCCCCAATCATGAAGAACAGCAGGAGCCGTGCACACCCACATTACACACAGTCCTTCGGATTGTGATGGTCTCGGGACAGGTGCTATCTCTTGCCCCTACGCGGCTTCACCTTGTTGAACAGCTACTTCACTTGTGCCCGCTGTATGGGTATTCATCAACGAGAGGGGTATCGGCAGGCTGCCGAATGACCACATCAATTTGAATCATACCCCTGCATCATGGTTATCCTGGCAGACTCAGTAGTTGCCGTAACGTAGCCATAGCATTCATGCGGTCTTGTGGGGCCAATATGCCCGCTTTTCTGACTACCAGTTGATTATCCAGTGTGAACAGCTTCATTCGCACCACTGAAGCGGATGGCAGCCCCGCTGAGTCCAGATCCTTAATCTCAATATCCAGTGGCCAATCCGAGTTCCTGGCGCTGGTGATCATTGCCAGTACTGACTGTCCCACATGTTTGTTGAAGACCTGAGCATCAGAGAGTACCAGCGCAGGTCGTCGTTTTGTGGTGGTGCGATCAGTAAAAGGAAAGGGCACAACCACAACATCAAAGGCGTCAAAGATCACGATAGGCTTCCTCGTCCGCCTCTGATGCCCATTCATTCATGGTCTTTTCCAGGCTCTGGGCAAAAACCAGATCGACCGGGCGGCTCTTGCGAAGATGGATCTCATCGCCCTCGATATCGAAGGCAATTGAATCACCTGCCTCCAAATGGAGTTGGCGTCGAACTGGCTCCGGTATTGTGGCCTGATACTTTTTTGTCAGTTTGCTTGTTACTGTTTCCATGGATATCTCTCTGTAAATAGGGTAATTCTAGTATTACCCATTACCTTGTATAGCAGAAAAAAGGGGTGTAATTCAAACTGATGTGGTCATACGGCTACCCAAAAAACAGGCATAAACAGCTTCTCACCATGAAGAACATGAGGTTCATGAAGTAGTTGTTCAACAAGGTGAATCATACCTGAGCAAGAGATAGCATTTATCCTTGGATCATCGCAATCCGAAGGATTGTAATGTGGGCGTACACGGTTCCTGCTGTTCTTTATGTTCTTCATGCCCTCCATGGTTTAAGCTGTTACCACATCAGTTCGAATCACATTCCAACACAAGACCAGGGCGGAAGTTGCCGTAAAAATATAGTATTTGGTCCTCTTCGGTTAGCTCACTATAATCTAGGGTGCGAGGAAGGTAGTAACCTTCTGATTCAGCAAAGAGCACCTTATTTCTGCTAGTAGAACCACAATGGCCATCCAGACGCAACCCAATGATCAGTTGATCGATACCTCAGCTTTTGCGGCGGCAGTAGCCAGCGTCGAGGAGAATAGCTTTACGATCCTCTCCTCTGATCTAATGCTGAAAGGGGATTACATTCAGGATGGAGATGATCTGCTGATTCGAGGCGATCTCGGAGAGGAGATCCGGGTTGAAGGCTACTTCTCCGGTGATATCCCACCGACCCTGGAGACACCTGCAGGTGCAATCTTGCGTCCAGAAACCGTCGACAGGTTGTTGGTAAATAATGAGTCGATCGATGTGGCGGGTCCTGCGGGTACGATTGCCATTCCCGACCTGTTGGGAGATCCGATCGGTACCATCGATGAGATTGGAGGGGATGGCAATGTCACAGCCAAGGGGACCGATGGCATTGTGCGTACCCTGCAGGCCGGTGACCCGGTCTATCAGGATGATCTGATCGAGACGGTCGGGCGTTCGTTTGCCAATGTCAGAATGCTCGACGATACCAGCTTTCAGCTCGGTAAAGAGACACGGGCCATTATCGAAAACTATAACTACACCCCCGGGGTGGAGAGCGGTCAATTCGAGGCCACAGTGGTCAGCGGCTTCTTCCGTTACGCCAGTGGACGTCTTGGTGGACTCGACAAAGGCACTCATACCACCATCAAGACCCCAACGGCACAGATTGGTGTTCGTGGTTCCGAGATGGAGGGTGTGATTGAGGATGACGGCTCCAGTACCTTTGTACACCGGGACGGTATTCTGGATATTTCAGATGCCAATGGGCGGGGCACGGTAACCTTGACCGAGCCCGGTATGGCCACTGCCGTCAGTATCCGCCCAGGTGCCCCGGCCCCGGCATTCCAGGCGCCTGATGAGCTGCTCCGGCAGTTCGAGGAGGCGCTGCCGCCGAGAGCGGACTTTATCGTCAGCCATGAGGAAGAGGGTGAAGGGGCCGAGGGTGAGCTCCTTGATCCACTGCTTGCAGGGGCTGAAGGAGAGGGTGAGGGTGACGGCGTACTGGATGGTGAGGGAGCCTTTCAGCTGGCCAACCCGCTGGGAGAAGGGCTTGCAGCGGATGGTACCGCAGCAACGGATGATGCCACTGCTGTCAATCTGACACCGACAGCGGCCAATGACCTGCTGTTTGGTACGGAGGATGAGGTCATAACCGGAGATCTGGCGATCAACGATACGCTGGGTGATGGTCAACATGTCTGGACAGTCGCGACCGGCCCGGCGCACGGTACGTTGATTGTCAATCCGGATGGTACCTTCTCCTATACCCCGGATCAGAACTACAACGGAACCGACAGCTTTACCTATACGGTACGGGATGCCAATGGAGACCAGTCAACCGCCCAGGTATTCATCAATTTGGCAGCGGTCAATGATGCACCGGAAATCTTTATCAATGGCGTGCTGGTCTATACCGAAGACGACATTCTGGGAGGGGCAGGGAATCTGGCGCTGGGTGAGGTGGATGGTGACAACCTCAGTGGTGCAACGATTACCATCAATGACCCGCAAAATGGGGATTATCTGGAGTACACCTCAACTGGAAATGGCATTACCGGCGTCTACGATGCCGGAAGCGGCACCCTGACATTGAGCGGTGAGGCAAGTCTGGAGGCGTATCAGCAGGCGCTGCTGTCAGTCAAGTTTATGAGTTCAACCGGCGACCCGACACTGGATGGGGCGGCTCCAGACCGTTCGATCACCTGGACGGTAACCGATGTGACCGGAACCAGCAGTGAGCCGCTGACGGCAACGGTTGATATTACTGCGGTTAACGATCAGCCAGTCGTTTCCCAGCAGACCACCAATGTCCTGAGTACTGCTGAAGGGGCACTGTCACAGGCGCTGTTTGCAGGCGTTACGGTTGGGCCGGTTGAGTCAGGACAGTCTATCACCAAGATGGTCTTCTCGGTGACTGGAGCGGTGGATGGCGAGCAGGAGATGCTTGTCATTGATGGTCATGAGATTCCGCTGGTTGCAACGTCTTCCTCGCAGTCTGCTGGTAGCGACATCAGTTATGAGATTTCGACCGAAGGTGGAGTGACTATCGTTACCTTGGGTGGTGACTGGAGTAGTGAACGAGCCTCCGAAATCGTTGGTGGGCTGCAATACAAGAACAGTAATCTCACCCATAGTGAAGATGGTGAACGGGTCATTGCGCTCAATAGTATTCAGGATAGTGGTGGTACTGAGTATGGTGGTGTGGATACGCTGACCAATACTGATATTTCGACTACCGTGACGTTGCGGGCGGTCAATAATGCTCCGACCATTACGGTAACGGACGACTCATCCGCGATTGCCTTTTCCGAGACACAATTTGAGGCGGATGCACAGCCAACAGCGGCACTCTTCAGCGGTGTTACCGTGGATGCGATCGAGACCGGCCAGAACTTCAACAGTTTTGTGCTGAAAATGGAGGGGGTCGTACCCGACGACCAGTTGGTGATCAATGGTGTGGCCATTGATGTCTACAGTGACCTTTCCGATGGTAGTGGTATCACGGATGTGGACGGGTATTCGGTCTCTGCCTCTGCAGAGGATGAAGCGAGAGTGGTTGAAATACAGTTCGACGCCCCTGAAGGAGGGTGGGATGCACAGACACTCCAGAGCCTGATTGAAAGCGTCAAATTCCAGAATAGTGGAGATGATCCGACTGCATGGGGAAATGCTACACGTACCATCACCATTCACTCGCTGCAGGACAGTGGCGGGGTTGTTGTAGCGGATGAGGATCAGGATACCGGCTTCTTCACCATCTCTCGTCAGGTTGACGTGACTGCAGAGAATGATGCCCCTACCTATGATGCCTACCTCAACAGCGAACTCACTTATGAATCCGGTGTGGTCAATCTGTTTGGCTCCAATGTCTCCCTCTCCTCCGGTGAGCATAGTCAGAATATCAGTCAGATCGTACTGCTGGTTTCCGGGGCAGAGACCGATGGTGAAGAGTCATTGGCGATTGACCAGGGCAACTCCACCTACGATCTGATTTCGTTGACTACGTCGTCACAGGGCACCTTCACCTTTGGTGGAAACGAGGTCACGTATCAGGTAGAAGAGGTGGAGGTTTCCGGTGCGACCAAACTGCAGGTAACGTTTGATGGGGATTGGACGAACAGCGAGGCGACCACCCTCTTCTCGAATATCGGTTATCAATATACCGGGACAGATACACTAACAACCAACCGCGATGTTACGCTGGACAAGGTGGTCGACAGTGCGGGATTGGCCAGTGATCTTGCAGATAACCATGTGGCGGTTTCGGTCAGCCCGATTGGAAATCGGACACCGACCTTCTCGATTTCGGATGCAGACTCTCAACTGCAGTTTGTGGAAGGTGAGACTGGAGGTGGTACAGCGGTTCAGCTGCTCTCTTCTTCTGTGGCTGTACTACCGGCACAGAACGATACAACGGAAACCGATCAGGACTTCGAAAAGATTGTATTGGAGCTGACCTCTGTTGTAGAGGATGACAGGCTGGTGTTTGGGGATGATAGTGCAACGGATAACTGGATTGACCTTTTTACCGTTTCCAGCAACGTTTCCGTGGATGGGACACTGGATGGCCTTCCTCCATTTACCTATTCGGTCGATCCCAATCAGAATGCGGGTGGTACGGGTCATGCGACCATCACCTTGTCTGCTTCCAGCAGTAGCCCGTGGAGCAAGTCCGACCTCGAAAGTCTGTTGAAATCGCTGCATTATGAGAACAGTGGAACCGATCCGGCGCCTGTGGACAGCGATCCGGTACGTACCTTCTCGATCCTCGAACTCTGGGATAATGGTGATCATACGGTATCCAATGATATTACGGCAGGTGTGGCAACCGATCTGTTCTCGCGTGATATCAAGATTACCCCCTATAACCAGGCTCCGGAACTGGAGGTAACCACTCTGGGTGATGCACGATATACGGCGCTTGGGGTAGAACAGGTGCTGTTTGAAGGGGTGACCGTAGACCCGGTTGAAAGTAGTCAGTCGATCAAACAGCTGGTGATGTCCATCTCCGGTGTGGGCGGGGACCATGATAGTGACGATACCCCGGATGGTGATGGCAGTACCGAGTGGCTGCTGATTGGTGGGACAAAAAATGCGAGCGATGTCTGGGAGGGGGGCACGCAGGTCTACCTGACGGCGGGTACCACACCGGTTGCTGTAGAAGGTTCACAGACAGTCGACTATACCATCACCGTTGCAGGTACCGGGGCCGACAGAACCATCACCATTGAGGATTCAGACGGTACCTACTGGAGCGGTAGCGAGCTTGCAGAACTCATCGAGAGTATGCGCTACGGTCTGGGGGAGGATGGGAACCCGGTTACACTTTCCGGTGAGCGGCAAGTATCGTTGACCTCAATTACCGATGATGGTGGTCAGACCCTGGTGGCAGACCCCACTTCGGATAATGTGACTCCGGATGGAACGGATACCGCTACACTCTCCGGCATTAGCGGTTCTGTTGAAGTAATGGTGGAGGCCGATGGCGGTACCCGGATTGTCAACATCAACCAGACTGGTGAAGGCCTCGAGGCCGACACACCAACGACCGATCAGAGCGAATCTCAATATTTTACCTACTATGAGGATGGCCAGGATCTATTGAGTGGTGCTACCAACTTTGAAATCAAGCTTCGCTTTAGCGGTGATACCGTGAAGCTGGATGATGGGACAAACGTCTCCTACTTTGATGAAGAGGGGGCTTTTGAATTGCTCTCCTACAAGACCAACAATGGAGACTGGATGAAGTTCTCCATTGTCAGTGCGAGTGATCCGGGGGAGGGTACCGCGTTGAAGGTATCGTATGACCCGGCAAGTACCGATGGTACCGATAGCAAGGAGATTCTGGTCTCTTCCATCGGTGATATCATGGATGGTCAGCCCCATGAGTTTACTTTGACATTCGACTCAACACTTGAGGATGAAGAGAATAATCTTACCGGAGGATTCAGCTTTTCCCTTGATGGAGGTACTGAAACAGCGGTCATTTCCGAAGATACCGAGCTGATTGCACAGGCGGCTGATTTCCTGCCGAATAACGACAGTGTGATTACTGTAGGTGCACCAGGCTTTACAGGAACCATTTTTGATCTATCCATTGCCACCGACGGCAAGGTGGACGGAGGAACCGGGGATGGCAATCTGGGCCACTGGGACATGGATAAAATTGAGTATTCCACCACTGAAATTCCGGCAACTGAAAACGCAGTGGGTTATATACAGGAGACCATGGATGATGTGGGTGGTTACAAGCTGGTTGTTGTTGATAATAAGGAAAATGACAGTGGTGTCACCGTCGATACCCTGCTGGTCAATGAGGTGATCGAAATTCCGCAGTTGCAGTACCTGAAAGACAATCATGACTTTTCCGATGTCGATACACTTTATATTGATCTGTCCGGTAACAACCAGGATGATACCTCGCAGGCTTTGAATCCTGATGACCTTCTGGGGGATGATGGGGTCGGCATCAATAAGGTCTATGTTTACGGTGATGATGGGGATAGCCTGACACTGGATAGTGCAGACTGGACCAAAGACGATGATTTCGAGCAATCCTTGCCGGATGGCACAACGGCAGCATCAAATCTGCACCATTACACTTCGACTGTTTCGGTGGGGGGTGTCGATAAGGAGATTGATCTATATGTGGAGACACAGCTGATACCATCATCTGAATGATATGGCATGATAGCTGCATGATATAAGCCGGTGAAGTGATGTAACTCACCGGTTTATTTCGTTTTGGAGCGATGTCATGTCAAATGTGATCAATACCAACATCTTCTCAATCTATGCACAGCGGCAGGCGACCTTGACTCAGCGTTCAGAGGAGATCGCGATGGACCGCCTTGCATCCGGGGAGCACATCAATGATGCACGCGATGACCCCTATGGGCTGGCTAAGGTAAGACATCAGGACGTACAGATTGAGGGTTACGATCAAACCTATCGCAATACCAATGATGGAGTCTCACTGCTGCAGACAGCGGACAGTGCGATGGATAGCATTGCCAATATCTTGCAGAGAATGAGAGATCTTGCCGTTCAGGGGAACTCCAGTACACTGTCGGACCAGCAGAGGGGCAACCTGCAGACCGAGTTTGATGTGCTGCAGGATGAGGCGCTTGGTATTATTCAAGATACTGAGTTCAATAACATATCTGTGCTGAACAGGCCGGAATCAAAGACCGAGCAGAGTCTGGAGCTGCAGACCGGTGGTGCATTTTCCAGTCTGGTTGCAAATAATTCGCTTGAGGGATTTCAGTTTGAAACGGCCACCAAAGGATATTATGTAGGAGAGAGTTTTTCGGACAGTGTCGATCAGAGCACAGAGATTGAGCTGACCGGACTCAACTTTTTCCGAATGGAGGTCGATGGCGTGGCATCGGATGCCGTTGAGCTTGATATCGGCACAAAAACACTGGGGGATTGGGCGTCACACATCGAGACACAGATCAATGCCGATGCCAATCTTGCGGCAGAAGGGAAAACCGTTTCAGTCTCATTTGATGAAGAGGATCAACGTTTTGTTGTTCTGTCCGACTCGGAAGGAGCGGATTCGACGGTTCTGGTCACCTTCTCCGATGCGGGGTTTCTGGGGATCGACCAGAGCGGGTCGGCCGATACAGGACAGTTCGAGGTGGCCTCATTTGTGGGTGAACCCGCCCAGAACCGGAAGATTACCGTAGACGTTGATGGGCAGCCACTGCAGACCATTGAATTCCCGGAAACAATCAAGCCGATTGGGGATTGGGAGGCCTATATCAAGAAGAATAGTGAAGGGCTGCAGGTCGTATACGATGATACAGAGCAGCGTTTGACACTGAGCTCACTCACTGGAGATACCGGTTCAGTCGCACTGTATGGAAATGCGCGGGCACTGGGTTTCATTACCCATGATGTCGATCGGGTGGAGTTGAATCACTACGACCTGGACGACACCTCAAACGCATTGGGAACGCTGCTGCAGAAGACGGAGAGTATTGGAACACTTGCCGGTCTGGACGGTATGCTCGGCAAGATTGACGATGCACTTGCCTATGTGAACGAGGGAAGGGCACATTTTGCCGCCGTTGAGAATCAACTGCTGTACGTGACGGACAATCTGGAAAAGATGAAGACGGAGCTGTCGGACGCCCGATCAATGATCAACGATACGGACTTTGCGGAAGAGTCGGCTGAGCTGACACGGGTACAGTTATTGAAAGAGTTCGCGACGGCAATGATGGCACAGGCCAATCAACTCCCACAGCAGATGCTGCAGCTGTTTAGATAGTTTTTTTGTGTAATATTTTGTTTTTAATGGGTTTGTTGAAAGTTTGAGGCGGGCGGTTCAGTAGAGGTGATCGGTTGAACTGTTTCATGAAACTTCAGCAGAGGTTAGTGGCATCTTCCTTTTCGAATACTGGGATCGGCTATGGAAGGCTGGTCGTCAACCAATCAGGAGTGGCGTTTTGTTGACGCCAATCGTATATGGCACTCTATTTGCATCATTTCAGGTGTAATTGAAACAAACAGAAAGGTGGAGTGCTATGGAAATTCAGAATTCATTATTTCAGGCCAATCGCGGAGTGGGCCATGCGCAGAAAGATCAATCTCACGCTACCGGGACTGCTGGTGATGCTGGTGAGGTAACTGCAAGGGTGCAGCAGGAAAAACTTTCAGGCAGCCATTCAATGGATGTCATTGATCGTTTGACCCAGAAGCTGAAGGTGCAGTCGGAGAATCCGGACAAGGTGGCCGCTCTCAAAGAGAAGATTGCCAGTGGCAGTTTTGAGATCGATCCGGCAAAGATTGCTGAAAAGCTGCTTTGGGGTGAACAAGTTGCTGCGATGGCAGCTCGTTAATAATCAAAAGAGGAAATCATGATGCTGGAAGAAGCATTAAGATCGGCAGCGGATGAGCTTGGACCGCTCATTCATGGGCAGGGTTGGAATGGGGAGGACCTGGTGCATCGGATTCAGAAGATTGTACGCACAGAGTCTGCTTCAATGTTGATGGACGCGGTTGTGTCCGCCATGCAGCAGATAGAAGATGCCTTCTCGATGGGTAATTGTGATCGTGTTGCCGTTGAGGTGACACGAACCGTACAGGTGGTCAATGAGTTGAAGCGCTACATGGTGATGGAGGTTGGCGGTGAGTTTGCTCAGGAAGTGGGCGAGCTTTGCGAATCCATCAATCAACAATTGATACAGGCGCAGAAACTGGACCGGGAAGTGCCATTGCGGATGGCCAAGGGAATGGCAGAACAGATCGTCTGGATCTGGCGCAAGGGAGTGGAGGAGTATCTGGTCGAGCATAGCCATCTCTCTGCACTGTTATCACCGGAGCAGACAATTGATTCGGCGCCACTTTATGCAGGTTCTCTCGGTAGTGATGTGGTCAAGCATTAGTATTTGTAGCCAGGGAACTTCATAAATCGTTGCGATTCGGACTGGAAGTGTACGAGTAGAAAATTCATGTTTACCCGAAAACATATTGTTCTGATTTCAGGCTTGTTGTTGGCACCTCCGCTTTCAGCACACACCCTTTCTCAAGCCATACAGCTTGCGCTGAGTCAGAACCCGGAGATCATGTCTGCCAGGCAAGGGGTCGGCATGGCCCACGAGAAGGTCGACCAGGCCGAGGCAGGCTGGATGCCGACGGTGGATCTCACCTATGATCGGGGAACCGAATACAAGAACAAAGAGGGATCGGATCATACACGCCTGACCAGAGAGGCGACTTCATTAACCGTCAATCAACCGATATTCGATGGTGGGGCAACCTCTGCTGCAGTGGAACGCAGTGGTCAGCTTCACCGAGCCTCGACCATTCATCTGGATGAGATTCGCTCTTCGGTGACCCTGAAGGCGATTGAGGCGTGGTATGAGGTCTATCGCCTGCAACGGGTGATCAAATTGACCGAGACCAATGTCAAGGAACACAAAAAGGTTGTCACCCAGATTCGGCTCAAGGTTGAGGCCGGTGGAGCCGGTAAGGATGAACTGGCTCGTGCAGAGACCCCCTGGATTCTGGCCAAAAATGCACTGATCAATGCACGCGGTGATTACCAGGATGCCTTGGCAAATTACGCTGCAGTGGTTGGTGTCAAGCCACATACATCACTGAAGGATGGGCTGGCAGTGGACGAGGAGATGCTGCCCGCCACCATTGATGATGCACTGGTTGTATTAAACCGGCACAGCTATATTCTCAGGACCGCTGAGGCCAATCTTGCCGTTGCACGCGCCGATTATGAGGGGGCCAAGTCCGGGCTGCTGCCTACGGTGGATCTGGAGCTGCAAGGAGGGGTCAAGGAGAACGATGCCGGTGTAAGAGGGACCGACCAGGATTACACTGCATTCTTGAAATTCAATTACAACCTCTTCAACGGCGGGGCCGATGAGTCCTACCGCAGGGAAATGGCGCGAGCGATGCTGGATAGCCAGGAGCAGCTGGCATTGGCGCGTCGCAACATGGAAGAGCAACTCCATCAGCTATGGAATGGGCTGGGGGTTTCACGGGGACTGTTACAGACCAGTAAGCAGCAGTTGGCAATCGCACAGGACAACTACGAAACGGCAAAAGAGCAGTTCAAGCTGGGTGAAGGGGATATCATGGCGATCATGGCTGCGGATGATGCACTACTGCAGGCCAGGAAATCGCTGTTGAGAGACAAGATCGACACTCAGTTGGGGCTCTATCGTGCCCTCTCCCATATGGGGGTGCTGCTGGGACATCTGGATGTCCCTGATGAGGCAGTGACCGATGAGGATCTGGCCCCGTTTGAACAGGATATGTTGTTGGTTGAGCGTGTGCTTGATGGCGTGGGCGATGTACTGGATGAGGTGAATCCACTGTCGACCCCTGATCCGGATGTCTCCGAGGCATCGGTAACGGCTTCCGTACATACAGAGACAACAGAGGCGGCAGAGATGGAAAATCTGGCCGCTGTTACGGCCAACAACAACAGCGCGTCCGCGGGAAATGGCAGGTTGCTGGCGCCGGCACCTGAGGCACCCAGTACATTAAACGGTAAAATGAAAGAGTCCGGATGGCTGGTTTTGAATGTGGTTGATGAGGTTGAAGACAAGCTCGATCAGATGGCATTGGAGCGGGAGCAGCGGGCTGCCGAGGAGAGGCGCAGAGAGGAAGAGCGTCTGGCGGCAGAAGCGGAGGCCAAGCGGAAGGATGATATGGCCAGGATGCGCGCCCTGGCCTACGCGGCCAAGGCCGACAAGATCAGGCGTATGGCCGAGTTTCCCAAACGGCAGGCACACCGCAGAAAGGTGGCACTGCAGGGACGGCTTGATCAGTACAGCAACAGAATGGCGCTCTACAATCAGAACATGAGATTAAGCAGCCGCCTGCTGGGTCAGCGTCAGCAGGAGTTGAAGGCACAGATGGGCGCCTACAACAAGAGAATCGCTCGGCACAATCTGCAGTCTGTCATCCAGATGAAGGGCAAGGAGAGGAAAAAGGTTGCCTTGAGCCGCAGTGGGGTGCGCCAGGATGCCTTTGGTGCCAAGGTAAAACAGGGGCTTTACCGGCAGTCCGAGCAGAAGCAATACAGAAAACAGGCGAACAAGGCTCGGGTCATTGCGCAGTTGAATGGAACGGCAAAACCGCCGGCCGCACCAAAACCAGACCCACTGGGTGACCTGATCAGGCTGTTCAGCCCTGATTCAGCTCCCCGCGATTGAGTGCACGCAGCACCTGGTCTCTTGGTCCGTCAGCGATTGCCTTGCCGTTATCCAGAATGATCAGACGATCCACCATAGTCAACAGCGATGCGCGGTGGGTCACCAGAATCAGGGTGCGGTTTTGAAGGAATGGGGTAAAGCGTAATTTCCAGGCATTTTCCGAGCTGTTGTCCATCGAACTGGTCGGTTCATCCAATAGAATAATGTTGGGCTTCAATAGCAGTGCTCGCGCCATCGCAACAGCCTGGCGCTGACCTCCCGAGAGCCCCTCTCCCCGTTCACCGACCTCCATGTCGTAACCCTTGGGGTGGAGTTGGGCAAAACTGTCTACTCCGGCAAGCTGTGCCGCTTCCAGCAGTTCCTGGTCACTCGCTTGTGGTGTACCCAGCTTGATATTGTCTCGCAGTGTGCCACGAAACAGTACGATATCCTGCGAGACATAACCGATCGAACGGCGAAGTTGTGCCGGATCA
This sequence comes from uncultured Piscirickettsiaceae bacterium, assembly GCA_964344785.1. GTDB lineage: Bacteria > Pseudomonadota > Gammaproteobacteria > Thiopontia. Next base: position 11,693 of record CAYFOR010000009.1, on the reverse strand, counting down.
AGCTGGCTCAGATGGGTGTGGTCAATCAGCAGGCTGCCCTCTTGTGGCTGATAGAGTCCAAGCAGCAGCTTCTGTAAGGTGCTCTTCCCGGAGCCAATACGACCGACAATGGCGAGATGTTCACCGGGTTCGATCTGTATGTTGAGATTGGACAGGGCGGCCTCTTCCTGGTTGGGGTAGACAAAGCTCAGATTTCTCAGCTCTACCGCCCCCTTGATGGGGGGGCGATGGAGAAAACGGGTGGATGGAGGACGTTCTATCGGTTTCTCCATCAGCCCATGCAGTGCCTTCAGTGCCACCATGGATTGACGATAACGAATCAACAGACCTGCGATGCCGGTCAGTGGAGCCAGCGCCCTGCCTGCAAGGATCGTGGAGGCGATCAGCGCACCGATCGACATCTCACCGGCTGAAATCTGGTGAACCCCAAAAAGAACAATGCCGATCGTGGTGGTCTGGTGGGTGAAAGTGGTGAAATTGATTGCCAGTGTTGACCAGAGCTTGCTTTTCATGCCGGATTTGGCGAGCCGTTCAACATAGTGTTCCCACTTCTGCTGCATCACCCCTTCCGCATTCTCGCTCTTGATGGTCTCTGCGCCGGAGATCGCCTCCACCAGGATGGCATGCTTCTGGGTGGACTCTTCAAAGGTCTCACTCACTGCACGGTGTAGTGGTACCTGTAGCACAATGGCAGAGATGATCACAAGAGGAACCGCAAGTAGCGGTATGATCACGATGGGGCCTCCCAGCATCCAGATCACTCCAAGGAAGATGATCAGGAAAGGGAGATCGATCAGTGTAGTGAGCGAGGCTGAGGTAAAGAAGTCCCGTACCCCTTCGAACTCCCGCATGTGATTGGCTACCGCCCCCGATGCCGGGTCCCGTGCCTCCATTCGTGTCCCAAGCATTTGCTCAAAAATCGAGGCCGAGAGGGCCAGATCGGCCCTCTTGCCGGCGACATCAAGAAAGTAGGCTCGCAGTGTGCGCAGCAGAAAGTCAAAACCGGCAACCAGCAGCGCACCGATTGCCAATACCCACAGCGTCTCCATTGCATTGTTGGGAACAACCCGGTCATAGACATTCATCACAAAAAGCGGGCTGGCCAGTGTAAAGAGGTTCACCATCAGTGAGGCGAAGATGCTCTCACTATAGATAGGCCACCCCTTGAAGATGATCTTCCAGAACCAGAAGCGCTCTCTGTTCTGCTCTTCAGCTACAATCGGGCCATTGATCAGCAGTGCCTCACCGTTGTGATGTCGCTGCAGTGTTGCCAGGGAGATGGTCTCCTCATGACCTTCATGATCCAGTGTGACCGCATGTTTATCATCGATTTTTGTGATGACGACCGCCCGTGACTTGCTCAGGAACAGGAGGGCGGGAAGCTGGGTGGTTGAAAGTGCCTCAACGCCAATCGTGGAGACCTCGGCATCAATACCGGACCTTCTGAGTGCACGTAGTGCAAGTGTGGGGGTCAGCCTGCCGTCCTTGACTGGAATCCCGGCCAGTAACGACTCGGAAGAGAAGGGAAAACCGTGTAGTTTGCTAAGTTGTAGCAGGGGCCCCAGTAGTGGATCGGACATTATTTGTTGGCAATACGTTGATCTGTTTCAGTAGTATATACACTTTGAATCATTGGGAACACAGTGAAGCTGATGGAACAGAAAACAATGCTTTTTATTGGGCTTAGCGCGGCCGTGGCAGCGGTTATTGCGACTCAGCTGATAATTGGAGGTGATGACCCGGAGGTAACGAATAACAGGGCAGAGCAGGGAGGTGGTTTGCACGAGACGAGAAGTGAAAGTGCTTCCCTGAACGAATATCAGGAGCTGGAGCGATTGCTGGAAGAGACCCGGGCACAGCGAAAGGAGCAGAAGATTGCACTGGCTCAGAAGCTGCGTTCTGCTGCCGATTCAAGGGCTGAAACGGAAAAGACTGAAGTGAAAAAGGCTGAAGTGGCGCAGGTCGAAGAGAACCGACCCGAGGCCAAGACAGAGCCAACCCCTGTAGCAGCACCGCAGCCATCTGCTGCACCTGAAACAGAAGCGACCGAGTCGCCTGCTCCTTCACTAGCCGTGGCAGCTAAAGAGAAGAAACCGGTGGAGACGTCGCCTGCCGCAGTTGAGGTGGCAAAGCCAAAATCTCCGGCGCCTGTTCCGGCCATCGAACCCTCTCAGCGGGTGTCACCGCCTGCAAAAGAGCCGGAACCGGTGGTAGCTACCACTGTCAACACGCAGGAGAAAGCAGTGGACAGTAATCGTGCTGATCCTGCAGCCGTGGTGGCTGAGCGCAAGGTTGATACACCGCCACCTGTGCCGAAGGTGGACCCCAAACCACAACCTGTATCTGCTCATGGATCCCCGCAGGCGAAGGTGGATGTCAAGCCTGAACAGCCCCAATCGGCCAAGTCAGCCAAACCGGTCGTTGAGAAAAGAAGGGTCAAACGTGGTAACCATATTCAGTTGGCGGCCTATACCAATAAGGCCAGGGCGATGGCGGTAATAGAGGACCTCCGGGATGCCCGCTTCAATGTTGAGATTGTCGAGGTGGACTCGCGAGGTAAACACTACTTTCTGCTGCGGGACTATAGCCCCAAGAACCGGGAGAGTGCCCTTGAACTGAAGAAGATCTACGACAATTGGCTCAAGATTGACAGCCTGGTACGTTATTGATTCGGGCTCCGATTTGTTTGTAGCGGGTTGATCCAGTGTGCGGAATTTGTGGTGAGCTGCGACTTGACGGTGCCCGGCCGGAGAAACCGGTTATTATGCGGATGCTGCAGGTACTGCGCCCCAGGGGACCGGATGATGAAGGTTATTGGCAACATGGGAATCTGCAGTTAGGTCATCGTCGACTCTCGATTCTTGATCTCTCCGAACGTGGACACCAGCCGATGGTGAGCGATTCGGGGCAGCTTGCCATTGTCTTCAATGGTACGATCTATAACTATCAGGCGTTGCGCTCCGAGTTGCAGCAGTTGGGTTATACCTTCCGCTCTAGTGGCGATACCGAGGTCATACTTCACGCCTACCATGCGTGGGGGCAGGAGTGTGTGACCCGTTTTCTGGGGATGTTTGCCTTCGCCTTGTGGGATGGTCAAACGGGCCAACTCCACCTGGTGAGGGATCGCATGGGAATCAAGCCGCTCTACTGGAGCCGGGATGACAAACGGATACTCTTTGCATCAACGGTTCCGGCCCTGCTGGCAGCAGGGGGAATTGATACCGAGTTCGATGCCGTTGGGCTTCATCACCACTTTACACTGCATGCGGTTGTACCGGCTCCGCGTACCCTGTTTCGCCACATACAGAAGGCAGAACCGGCCTATTGGAACCGATTTGACGGCAAGGGGCGGTTGGAAAAACAGCGATACTGGCATTTGAAGGCGAGTCGTGGCGAGTCCCATCTTAGTGAGTGGGAGTGGGCCGAGGCGGTTCGTGAATCACTGTCAGCCGCCGTCGAGCGGCGACGTGCGGCATCCGATGTGGCTGTGGGGGTACTGCTGTCCGGTGGGCTTGACTCCAGCCTGTTGGTGGGGTTGCTGGCAGAGGCCGGTCATGAGGAGGTACGAACCTTTTCAATCGGTTTTGAGGACTCTCCCGAGGAGCGAGGCAGCGAGTTCGAATACTCGGATGCCGTCGTCGAGCAGTATCAGACGCAGCATCAGAAAATCATTATCTCCAACGATCAGACGCTGCCCCGGATGGTTGAGGCGGTGGACGCGATGTCCGAACCGATGTTCGGGCAGGATGCGATTGGCTTCTATCTGCTGGCGGAGCAGGTTTCCCAATCGGTCAGTGTTGTATTGAGTGGGCAGGGGGCGGATGAGGTTTTTGCGGGCTATTTCTGGTACCCACAGATGGTGCAGTCAGAAGGGGAGCCGGTGGAGCGATTTCGCAATCACTACTTTGATCGTGATCATGACGAGATGGCGCAGTTGCTGGCACCGTCCTGTCTGGGAGAGGATCACACGTCGATTTTGATCGGACAGTTACTGGAGCAGGAAGGTGCCGATGAGTTCCTTGACCAAGTGTTGCGGGCGGATGTCACCACACTGGTGGTTGACGATCCGGTCAAGCGGGTTGATAACATGACCATGGCTTGGGGGTTGGAGGCACGCGTGCCGTTTCTGGATCATCAGCTGGTTGAGTTGGCGGCCAGGATACCTCCGGCGTTGAAGTTGAAGCATGGAGGCAAGGGGCCGCTTAAGCTGGTTTCTCGTGGTTTGTTACCGGACAAGGTGATCGATCGGCCCAAGGGCTACTTTCCGATGCCTGCCCTGAAATATGTTCGGGGTGAATTTCTCGACTTCATGCGGGACATTCTCAACTCAACGGCCTGTCGGGAACGTACGCTTTATCAGCGCAGCTATGTTGAGCGGTTACTGGATGCGCCTACTTCCGTAGAGAGCTTTACCCGAATTCAGGGAAGCAAACTGTGGCAACTTGCGTTGACCGAGTACTGGTTACAGCGTCATCTGTAACCAGTGGTCGCCGGGTTCAATGCATCCCATGAAAATAGGATGAATCCCATTAATACTTTATGGTAATATCCCCCGCCACTAATTTTCGGTTTGGTGGGGTTCTCGGTGGAGGTTGGTTATTTTACCGATTACACCGTTTCTAAAATTCTTGGAGAAACTGTATGAGTACAGATACTGTAGATCTGGGTAAGCGCCGTTTTCTGACGGCGGCAACCTCTGCAGTGAGTGCGGTTGGTGCGGCCTTCGTTGCCGTACCGTTCGTGAAGTCGATGAACCCCAGTGCCAGAGCTCAGGCTGCAGGCGCTCCCGTTGAGGCTGATATCAGCAAGATGGAGCCGGGCCAGATGCTTACGGTAGAGTGGCGTGGAAAGCCTGTCTGGATTGTACGTCGCACGGAAGAGGCACTGAATAATCTCAAGACACTGGAAGGCCAGCTTCGTGATCCCGCTTCGGATGAGTCGGAGCAGCCTGCATACTGCAAGAATGCCTCGCGCGCGATCAAGGATGAGTATCTGGTTACGGTTGGAATCTGTACGCACCTGGGTTGTTCACCAACCTATCGCCCTGAGATGGCACCGGCTGATCTGGGGCCGGACTGGCTGGGTGGTTTCTTCTGCCCCTGCCATGGTTCCCGTTTCGATCTGGCGGGGCGAGTCTATCAAGGCGTGCCTGCACCACTGAATCTGGCCGTACCTCCACACAGCTACATCAGTGACAGCCGAATCCTGGTGGGCGTTGATCAAGGAGCAGCATAATGGGATTGAAAGAGACAGAAGCAACCGGCCTGCTGGGTTGGGTTGACCAGCGTTTTCCTCTGCTAAAGGTCTGGAACGAGCATCTGGCGGAGTACTACGCGCCGAAGAATTTCAATTTCTGGTACTTCTTCGGCTCTCTGGCACTGCTGGTGCTGGTGATCCAGATTGTGACCGGAATCTTCCTGACCATGAACTACAAGCCGGATGCAGAGCTTGCCTTTGCTTCGGTGGAATACATCATGCGTGATGTTGAATGGGGCTGGCTGATTCGTTATATGCACTCAACGGGTGCCTCCGCCTTCTTTGTGGTGATCTATTTCCATATGTTCCGAGGATTGATGTACGGCTCCTATCGTAAGCCACGCGAGCTGGTCTGGCTGTTCGGCATGATCATCTATCTAGCGTTGATGGCAGAGGCATTCATGGGATATCTGCTGCCATGGGGACAGATGTCCTACTGGGGCGCACAGGTGATCATCTCGCTATTTGGTGCCGTACCCTACATTGGTGAGGACATTGCATTGTGGATTCGCGGTGACTTTGTGATTGCCGATGCCACCCTCAACCGCTTCTTTGCCTTCCATGTGATTGCACTTCCTCTGGTGCTGGTGATGCTGGTGTTCCTCCATATTGTTGCACTCCATGCGGTAGGTTCGAACAACCCGGAGGGAATCGAGATCAAGGAGGGGCCGAAAGGAAACCGCTGGAGCGAGGATGCACCTGCGGATGGCATTCCGTTCCACCCCTATTACTCGGTCAAGGATATTGTCGGCGTGGTGGTCTTCCTGATGGTCTTTTCCGTGGTGGTCTTCTTCATTCCGGAGATGGGTGGGTGGTTCCTGGAAAAAGACAACTTTGTCCCTGCTGACCCACTGAAGACGCCGGAGCATATTGTCCCGCTATGGTACTTCACAGCATTCTACGCAATCTTGCGTGCGGTACCCGACAAGTTCCTGGGTGTGGTTGCGATGTTTGGTGCGATCATCATGCTCTTTATCCTGCCTTGGCTGGATCGCAGTTCAGTGAAGTCAATCAAGTATAAGGGGATGATCTCCAAGATTGCACTATCGGTCTTTGTGGTCTCGTTTATTGCGCTGTCCTGGCTTGGTACCCAACCAGCAACGCCTACACTGACGATGTTTGCACGGATCTTTTCTGTACTCTACTTCGCCTTCTTCCTGTTGATGCCTTTCTACTCGAAGATGGATGTGGCCAAGCCTGTACCCGAGCGTCTGCCAGAGCACTAAGGAGAACGGATGATGAAAAAATTGATACAAAAGATCAGTATGGCGTTGTCTCTGTTTCTGCCTACACTGACGTTCGCTGCCGGTGGTGGAGGTGTGGCGCTTGATCCGGCCCCGATTGACCTCCATGACATGGAGTCATTGAAGAATGGAGCGAAGCTGTTTACCCGCTACTGCTTGAGCTGTCACTCCGCTAAATATATGCGCTACAAGAGAATGGCGGATGATCTTGGCATGAGTGATCAGGAGGTGCTGGATACACTGGTGCTTACCGATGCCAAGATTCATGACACCATGGAAATTGCGATGCCTGATGAGCAGTCGGCCAGGTGGTTTGGAACAACACCACCGGATCTGAGTGTGATTTCCCGTTCGCGTGGATCAGACTGGCTCTATACCTATATGCGTGGGTTCTATGTGGACGCCTCTCGCCCGATGGGTGTAAACAATGTGGTTTTCAAGGATGTGGGTATGCCACATGTACTTCAGGGGCTGCAGGGCAAACAGTATCTGCAGGAGGACGGCTCCCTGATGCTGGATGGTTCTGGAAGTATGTCACCTGAGGAGTACAACAAGGCAGTGGGTGATCTGGTCAACTTCCTGACTTATGTTGGTGAACCTGCCAAAGCCTATCGCATGACATTGGGCTGGTATGTACTCGGTTTTCTGCTTATTCTGCTGGTGCTCAGTTATCGCCTGAAGAAGGAGTACTGGAAAGACGTACACTAACCCGTTACCGGCGTTACCTCACTGAATCCCGGAACCTGGGCTATACAGGTTCCGGGTTTTTTGTCCGTTTTATTGAGTTTGAATTTTCTGGAAAAGATATGATTATTGCAAACCGGCGATCTGTCATGGTGCTCTATTCAGGTGCCATCGACCACCTGAGCCATCGGGTGAGAATTGTGATGGAGGAGAAGGGAATTACCCATGAGATTGAGAATGTGGACCTGGCTGAGCCACCCACAGAATTTCTGGAATTGAGCCCCTATCGAATGTTGCCGACGATTGCCGATCGGGATCTGACCCTGTTTGGATCACGGGTAATTATGGAGTATCTCGATGAGCGCTTTCCTCACCCTCCGTTGATGCCGGTTGATCCGGTGGCTCGCGCGCAGGCGCGTCAAATGATAGACCGGCTTGATCTTGACTGGTCGGTGCGGATTGAAGAAATCCAGCATGGGAGTGATGAACAGGCAGATTCTGCCAGGACGACGCTGACAGAGAGTATTGTGATGCTGGCCCCTCTGTTTGCACAGCAGTCTTACTTTCTGAGTGAGGAGTTCTCACTGGTGGACTGCAGCATGATTCCAATCCTGTGGCGGTTGAAGTCACTGGGGATTCAGCTACCCACCTCGGCCAAGGCCGTCAATGAATATGCGCAGCGGATGTTTGATCGTGATTCATTCATCGACAGCCTGACAGAAGAGGAGCGTGAACTCGATGAGTGACCAACCATCGGGTGAGGTCACCATGAGTTCCAGTCGACCGTATATGGTCCGGGCAATCCATGCCTGGATTAGTGATAATGGCTTGACGCCCTATATTGTGATTGATGCTGTCTTGCCGACCGTGTCCGTTCCCCAAGATCATATCCATGATGGAAAAATTGTGCTGAATTGTGGCTATGATGCAGTTTCCGGGCTCTCTATCGAGAATGACTGGATTAGCTTTCAGGCTCGCTTCTCCGGGGTGTCGGAGGAGGTCTCCTTTCCACCAGAGGCCGTGCTGGCGATCTATGCACGGGAGAATGGGCAAGGGATGGTATTCCAGGAAGAGGAGCATGCACCGGTCCCTCCCCCGGAACCAGCGACTACATCACCCGAGAAGAAAGGGCGCCCATCCCTCAAGATTGTGAAGTGAGTAAGCTGGTTACCTGATCCCCTTGCCAGGGTTGAGAATTCCGTCCGGGTCGAAGAGTTGTTTGATTCCTGCCATCAGTTGTCTCTCCGTTTCATTAAACTGCTTCTCTACAAAGGGGAGTTTGACCAGTCCCACTCCATGCTCACCGGAAATGGCGCCTTTGAGCGCAATGACCTTGGTGAACAGTTCTTCCAGGCAGGCCTCGGCGCGTTCCATCTCAGCGGCATCATCGGGATTGACCAGCAGATTGGTATGCAGGTTTCCGTTGCCCGCGTGTCCAAAGTTGGCAATTTTCAGCTGGAATCGTTCCGCAAGGTGTTGAATAAAACTGATCACCTCTGGGATCGATGAAACCGGTACCACAATATCCTCATTGATCTTTTTTGGGGCGATCTCACGCAACCTGGGGGATAGGATCTTGCGTGCATACCAGAGCCGTTTGGTTTCCTGACGATCCGTAGCAATGCGAAAGTCGACCAATCCGTTATTGGTTGCAGCCTGTTCAATGATGGGAAGCGCCTCGTTGATGGTGTGCTCACTGCCGTCCAGTTCGATCATCAGCATCGCTCCTGCAGTGTCAGGGAAGTCGTCTCCTAGCCGGGAACGAATCAGTTCCAGGCTGTTTTGATCCATGAACTCCAGTGCGCAGGGCGTGGTTGGCTGGGCCATAACCGTTGCAACAGCATCGGCTGCATGCTGCATATCAAGATAGAGGGCGCGCATCATCCGTTTCTGAGGCTGTTTGGGTAGCAGCTTCAGTGTGGCTTCGGTGATGATGGCCAGTGTGCCCTCCGAGCCGGTCAACAGTTGGGTGAGGTCATATCCTGCGGCCCACTTGGTCGTTTCCGTCCCTGTCCGGATGGCTCTTCCGGTACCGATAATGGCTTTCAGTCCCAGTATATTTTCCCGGACAGTGCCATATTTGACTGCGTGTGGGCCTGCGCTGCCACAGGCGATATTGCCGCCCACCGTGCAGAAAGAAGAGCTGCCAGGGTCAGGGGCCCAGAAAAATTTGAACTCTGCTGCCGCCTGCTGAACCTCAAGGTTGGTCACTCCGGGCTCCACCACCATCAGGCGATTGTCAGGGTCGACACGAAGAATGGTGCGCATCTGCTCGGTCGAGAGGATGATGCCGTTCTCAACCGGTACCGCTGCTCCAGTGGTGGCTGTGCCGCGTCCACGGGCAGTGATCGGTGTATGATATTGTCGGCATAGCTGAACGATCTCGGCAACCTGTTCTCCTGATGTCGGAAAAAGTACTGCCTGAGGCAGAACCGAGATGCGGCTGTTATCGTAGCTGTAGCTGATTCGATCAGCAGTGGCGGTGTGAACTTGTTCTTCTCCCAGCAGGGACTGGAGGGCAGAAATCAGACGGCTATCCACAGAGGGGTCAATCGGTATATTCGAACAGTTTGACGATCTTCTGAACACCACTAATCTGCTGGGTAATGGAGGTGGCGTGATCTCCCTGCTTGCGAGTGACGATTCCCATCAGGTAGGTAGTACCATTTTCGGTAACCACCTTGATTCGGTGCCCAAAATTCTTTCCCTGGGAGATCATTGCAGCCTTGATCTGGGTAGTCAGCGCAAGATCACTGGTGCGGGTCAGAATCGAGCTGGGTGCGGCGATGGTCATCATGTTGTGGACACGGCGAACCTTGGGAATCGACTGTACAATCTGCTGAATCCGGGCCTTGATCTCCTTGGTGGTGGCCTCTCCGGTGATCAGCACGATAAAGTTGTAGCTGGTGATATTGAAGTGGGATTGCTGGTTGAGCTTGGGGTCCTGGTAGATTGCATTGGCTGCGTTCAGCTCGATAATCTCGTCATCGAGTTGTGTCCCGAATGAACGCGTATCTGCAATGGCAGTAACGGTTTCACCGGCCGTGGTAGCCGTTGTTGCAGGAGAGCAGCCGGTCAGTTGAGCGGCCAGAAACGGAGCGAGTACAAGCAGCAGTCGTTGTAGGGTATTCATCGTGCAGTGATACTTGGTTATGAACTAGCACGCAGTATAGCTAATTGTCTCCGGGCCAGAAAGCCTCCTGAAACCACTCGAACTGGTATGCACCATTGATAACGGAGACGGAGATCACATCGAACCGTAATGAAAACCCGTCGAATTCAGTGTGACGTTGTAAATAATGGTTTGCAGTGCCGGCCAGTCGTCGCTGTTTGCCGATGGTTACGCTCTCGGCACCGGTACCAAAATGGGGGTTGCTACGCTGTCTCACCTCGACAAACAGCAACAACCGGTTACGGTTCGATAGGATCAGATCAACTTCACCGCCACGAAAACGGTAGTTTCGCTCAATCAGGGTAAACCCTTTCTGCTCGAGGAAGCGGGCTGCTGCAGTTTCGGCTCGTTCACCAACGGATGTGCTCTTGGGTGCTTTCTGTTTCAATAGTATCTCTCATTGTAAAGGGGTGATTATGGCTGGAACACTGTATATCGTAGCGACTCCGATTGGTAATCTGGAGGATCTGTCGCCCCGGGCTCAGCGGGTGTTGCGAGAGGTCGAGCTCATTGTGGCTGAGGATACCCGCCATAGTGGTGTGCTATTGCGCCATTTCGGTATCGAGAACAGATTGATTTCGATGCATGAGCACAATGAATCAGAACGGGTGGATGGGCTGGTCCAGCGGCTCCTTGGAGGAGAATCGATTGCGCAGATCAGTGATGCGGGTACCCCTTTGATTAATGATCCGGGGTTCCGGCTGGCGGCGATGGCAAGGCGCTCGGGGGTCACCGTTACCGCTGTGCCAGGTGCCAGCGCTCCGATTGTCGCCTTGACCCTCTCGGGTCTTGCGGTCAATCGTTTCAGTTTTGAGGGGTTCGTTCCGGCAAGGGAGGGGGCTCGCCGGCAGTTCATCGAGTCACTCAAGACAGAACAGAGGACCATGATCTTTTTCGAGTCACCGCGTCGGGTGGTGGAGACACTGCAGCTGATGGAGCGGGTGTTTGGTGGAGAGAGGCAGGTGGCGGTTGCACGGGAACTGACCAAGATTCATGAGTCCATCCATACCGCACCATTGGCAACATTGGTCCCCTGGATGATGGAGGAGAAGGATCGTCAGCGGGGAGAGTTTGTGCTGGTGGTAGAGGGCGCACAGCAGCCTCCGCCGGATGATCTCGAAGCATTGCGAGTGGTCAGGCTCCTGTCTTGTGAACTCCCGCCACGCAAGGCTGCGACAATCGCTGCTGAAATTACCGGTATGAAGAAAAACAGGTTGTATCAGATGCTGCTTGGCGCTGAATGACAGTGTGGGTTATGCTGTTGCCGAGAAGCTGGCCAGGCAATCGCTGTATCAACGATGCAGAGGAAAGTCCGGGCTCCGCAGAGCAGAGCGCCA
>CAYFOR010000008.1:0-48777 GCA_964344785.1 uncultured Piscirickettsiaceae bacterium | reverse complement strand
CAACGACTCTGATATACAGCTCCCTTCGGTTACCTTTTTCTATGAGTCAACGCGCTCCAATTTATTACAGAACCCGGTTTCCGGTTATGAGTGGAGTACCGACACTCCAAATCAACAGATGCAGCCCAGCCTGGCCCGCATCAGCTCCTCAAAGGCACCCCCCACTTCAGAATCCTGAAGCGCATACATCGCATTCGCATAGACAAATCCAAGCTTGTGCCCGCAATCATAGCTCTCTCCATCGTAGGCATAGGCATAAACCGACTCCTCTTTCATCAGTGCAGCGATGGCATCCGTCAGTTGTATCTCACCTCCTGTCCCCGGTGGGGTTGACTCCAGCAGCTCCATGACCCGCGGAGTCAGGATATAGCGACCCGTGACAGATAGGGTCGACGGTGCCTCATTCACAGACGGCTTCTCAACCACGCCCACCATACGCCGCAGCTTCCCCTCCTCTCCCTGTTCCAGCGAGACAATACCGTACTTGCAGACCTCCTCGGGTGCCACATGTTCCACCCCGATGATGCTCGACTGCATATCTGCCGCCTGCTGTGCCAGCTGCGCCATGCAACCCGGACTATGATTGACCAGAACGTCCGGCAGAATCACACCAAATGGATCGTTGCCCACTACAGAGCGTGCGCAGAGTACCGCATGGCCAAGCCCTAACGGTCTGGCCTGCCTGACCACGATAACCTCCACCCCCTCCGGCAGGATTGCACGCACCTTCTCAAGCAGCTTGTCCTTACCTTTGGTCTCCAGCTCACGTTCCAGCTCCGGCAGGTAATCGAAGTGGTCTTCCAGTGCCCGCTTGAAGGCATGCGTGACCAGTATGATCTGTCTGGCACCGGCCTCGATCGCCTCTTCTGCCGCATATTGGATCAACGGCTTGTCTACAACCGGCAGCATCTCCTTCGGAATGGACTTGGTCGCAGGAAGAAATCGGGTACCGAGACCGGCAACCGGCAAAACATACTTTTCAATTTTCATATTCTTTGATCGGAGTACTTGTGCATCATGCCTGGATTCAATCACTCAATTATCACTGATTTAAGCTGCTGCTGCAGGATGATTCTCATGCAATATGCTTGTAATAATTTGAAATAATAAGTTCAAGCCTTCGCCACAACTATATAATTTGATATATATTATTCCTATTCAGACGGTTCCACCGACAGAACAACAATAGTATGGAGAATGCCATTGAATATCCTGATCGCCGATGACCATTACCTCTATATCCAGGGTATTCGCCTGCTACTGGAAGAGCATGACTCAATCGACGGAGTTTTTGAAGCGAAGGATCTTGCCTCCGTACTCATTCAGCTCAATCAACACACCATCGACCTGTTACTGCTGGATCTGCGAATGCCGGATATGGAGGGGTTTGATGGCGTCTATCAGATCCGCAACAGCTTTCCCAACCTTCCCGTGGTCATCGTAACCAGTTCTGAAAGCCGCCTTGATATCCAGACCGCCAGAAACGCTGGCTGTAGCGGATATATCCTCAAGTCCCTGAGCCACGACGAGATGGTCGGAGCATTACACCATGTACTTGCCGGGACCCGATACTTCCCGGACCTTGCAGAGACGGAAGCCGGACCGCTGGAGCGACTGACCAAGCGGCAAATGGAGATTCTCTACCTGATCAATGACGGTATGGGAAACCGGGAGATTGGAGAACATCTTGGCGTCACTGAAGGTACCGTAAGCCAACACATCCACAGCATCCTGCGAGCACTCAAGGTAAAAAACCGCTCCGAGGCCGCACGTATCCTTCGCCAGCATGGATAACCATTCGTACTCCATCGAACAACTTCTATCGGTTGCTGCACACGATATCAAGCAGCCACTCAATATACTGCAGATGTATATGGGACTCCTGCAGAAAAAGGCCAATCTCAGCGCTGATGACGAACTGACAACGGTAGCCAACCACTCTCTCGGCAGCATGCAGGCAATGCTCTCCCTGCTCTCCAACTGGGCACGGACGCAGCAGCGGCAACTGAAAGCCCATCCGACCGAAATCTCTGCCGACACTTGGTTCGATGCCTTCAGAAAATTAAGATCCTGGAAGATCGTCATCCCGCCTGTCTTTCAGGATGACAACCGTCAAACCAACACCTTCGATCATGGCCTGCTACTGCAGACACTCGACCAGATGGGACAACTTTTGCCAGAGGAAAGTCGGCTCGCGATCCACTCCACTCCCTGGAGTTTCGAGATCACCAGTATGGTTTTCACGGACCATGGAGACGACAGCCGCGAGCCCGAGTACATCGATACCCTGTACCAACTTGCCATCATCGCCGGAACAACCATACTCAGCAGTCAGGGTTTCAAGCATCAGTTTACCCCTGCCTCCGAAGCCAATGTGATTCAGCTGTCAATCCGTTTTGCTGATTGACCAGGTGCAGCCGAGGAGAGGTGCTCTCCCATAAAAAAGAGGACATGGCCAGAAGCCATGCCCTCCTTCATTTCAACCGGTTTGAAAAAGCAGCCTACTTGGCAGCCTTGCTTCCCTCTCCGGTCGCACCCTTGTTGTCGGTCCAGGCAACCGTGATCTTGTCACCTTTCTCACCTGCAACCTGAATCCTCAGATAAGGATTCTTGGAGATGGTCGAGTTGAAATCGGCCTCCATGAACGGGGTTCCGTTCTTTGAAGCCACGACAGTCTGAATAAAGTGAGCCGGGATCGTTTCACCGGTCTTCTTGTCCTTTCTAAGCCCGGTCTCCATTGGGTGGCTCATCAGACATTTGATATCGATCACCCCTTTCTTCGCCTTGGCTCTCAGCTTAACTGCACTCTTTGCCATAATATTAAATTCCTCTTCTATACGCTATGATGCTTGACTAACCGCCACAACCACCGATGGTGACTTTCACCTGGGTCTTGGCGCTAATGAGACCGGATGCAGTCTTGACTACTCCAAACACATCCCCGGTCTTGCCCATCTTCAACCTTGTAGAGACAAAGGGTACGCCCCCCTCCTTCATATGGTAGGTCGCAGCCAATGGACGCTGGTTCGATGCAGCAATGATACTGACGCTCTCTACAATGCCATCGACTCCAGTCGCATCAACAGTGACCGGTACCACTGCACCATTCTCGGCAATCTCAGGTGCCTTGATCTTGACTGAACCGCTGGCCATCCCGGTATCACCTACCGTGGCAGATTCCATCTCAGCCTTTGGCCATGCGGCAAGTACCGCACGCGGTGCGATCAGGCCTGCCCCCAACGCAGCAGTGACCGCACTACCGGCCAAAGTCCCCTTCATAAACAATCTTCTTTTCACGTTTTCCTTCTCCTTGTTGAAACAAAAAACATCGTAACCGTTCAGCTCGCTCCTGAAATACACCATCTCTGCGTTCGAAAATGGTCATGTATACCAATACACTCACATTTTCGGTCTTGATCTGACGAATTTCAGGGACAATCCGAATCGGCTACAGATACCGGTGAATAGTTACCAAACATCCATAACTTCATTCAAGCATCCATTACAGCTTCACAGACTGTAAAGAAATCCACATCTCTTGTCGATCCCCCTGAATGGCTAATCGGATAAAAGCTCAAAGATCTCGACAAAATCACTAAAATTCCGCAGCAACAAGCCAGTCAGGTGCGGATCAAAGTGTTTTCCCTCCTCATTCTCAAAGTATCGCCTAATCTCCTCCATACTCCAAGCTTCTTTATAGCAGCGTTTGCTGGCCAGCGCATCGAATACATCGGCCACCGCTGACATTCGCCCATACAGGTGAATCTCCTCCCCCTTCAACCCGCGTGGATAACCGCTACCATCCCATTTTTCATGGTGTTGATGGGCGATAGTACTTGCAGCAAGCAGAACAGGCCGATTCTCGTTCTTGCGCAGAATCTCATAACCAATGCTGGTGTGCTGCTTCATCTCTTCCATCTCATCCTCCGTCAACCGCCCCGGTTTACTGAGAATGAGGTCGCTGATCCCCACCTTGCCTACATCGTGCAGTGGAGCGGCATTCTCCAACAGGTCCACCTCCTCCTTCGGCAGCCCATAGAGCTCGGCAAGGCGCGCCGTATAGCGCCCCACCCGTTTGACATGGAGGCTCGTCTCCTGGGAGTGAAACTCCGAAACGGTGCCCAACAGATGGATCACATGCTCCTGAGTGTGCTGAAGATCGCTATTGAGATCGATATTGTCCAGTGCGATGGAGATATTGTGACCAAAAAGCTCAATCAGATTACGTTCGGTTTCATCAACCGGCTCGTCACCCGCAAGATAGAGCACCCCGGCGCACCTTCTGGTTCCCTCGATAAAGACAACGCAGCCGTGATCAAAGAAGAGATTCTCTCGCCGCGCTATCGACAGCTCGAGGTCCCTCAGCACCTCGCCCTCCACAACATCGTTCAGATTCTGACCGGTACTATCCGCAAAGGAGCCGATACCCGCCAGCAGCTTGCACGCACCGGATGACGCATTGTACGGCTCGGCAAGGCTTCCATCCAACGCACAGAAGGCATTCTTGCAACTGGTCATCGCCACGATCTGCGCCAGCACACCCTCTACAAAATACTCCATCGATTTGATCTTGAAGACGGATGCAGTGGCATCCACAATCTTCTGCAGGCCATGTCTGCTCTTTTCAAGCTGCATGGTGGACTGGTAGGAGCGCAATGTAGTGATGACGGTGGTACGCAGTTTCTGTACGGTGAGCTCGGTCTTCTCCTTGTAATCGTTGATATCGTACGCATTGATCACCTCGGCCTCAGGCGCCTGCCCCGGCTGCCCGGTTCTCAATATGATTCGAGTGAAGTGGTTATTGAGCTGGTTTCGCACAAACTCGACCACCTTGAGCCCGGCATGGTCATCCTCCATCACCACATCCAGCAGAATCATCGCGACATCGGGGTTGTCAGCCATCACCTGCTTGGCCTCTTCCCCGGAATAGGCATGGAGAAACTCGACCTTGCGCCCCTCGAACCGGAAATCACCCAGGGTGAGCGTGGTTACATCATGAACCGAGTGCTCGTCATCAACCAGCAGAATCTTCCAGTTGGTCGACCTGCCCGCCAGCTCTCCTTCACCGCTTTCTTCGTCTGCAAATTCGTCTGCAAACAGCAGCTCATCATCCGCTGCAGCTATACCATCACTATCCATGATGCGCGGTCTCTTTGTATATTGGGAACATCGTAAGTTCGTTGACAATCATGTCGGACTGCCCCAGCAGCATCTCCTCAAACCCATGTGCCGGCAGGGGTTTGGAGAACAGGTACCCCTGCAGCTCTTCACACATCTGTTCTCTCAGAAAGCGGGCCTGCTCCTCGGTTTCAACCCCCTCTGCAACCACATCCAGCCCCATACTGTGTGCCATCGCAATGACCGCCTTAACAAGGGTCATATCATCCTTGGAGAACGGTATATCCTTCACGAACTGGCGGTCGATCTTGACGATATCAATTGGCAGCCGCTGCAGATAATTGAGTGAGGAGTAACCAGTACCAAAATCATCCACGGCAATCTGAATTCCGGATTCCCGTATCTTGTTCAGCGTCTTGGCCACCTGCTCCACATTTCCGATCGCAGCCGTTTCAGTAATCTCGAGCTTTAACCAGGGGGGCGCAATACCGCTATCACGGATCACCTCAATCACCTTGTCCGCGAGTTCGGACTCCTGCAACTGCATGGCGGAGAAGTTGACGGCAATGCGAACACCGGGGAACCCCCGCTCCAGCCAGTCCAGATGCTGACGAATCGCCTCACGCATCACCCATTCCCCCACAGCCGCAATCAGCTTCTCCTTCTCCAGTATGGGCACAAACAGGCCTGGAGAGATTACCCCCAGTTTGGGGTGGTTCCAGCGCAGCAGCGCCTCGCAACCGACGATCTGACGATTGATGGAATCGACCTGGGGCTGGTAGTAAAGTTCCAGTTCTCCGTTCTCAAGTGCCGAGTGAATCGAATTATCCAGCTCATGGAAAGCCCTGGTCTGCTCCTGCATCTGGGACTCGAAGAAGCAGTATTGGTTATAGCCGGTCTGACGCGAATACTCCAGAGCATTGCCGGCACTACGCAGAATGGACTCGGGGGAGTCTCCCTGATTGGGGAAAAAGGCGATTCCCAGGTTGATCCCCAACATCAACTGCTCCCCGTCAATCGCATAGGGCTGCGAACAGTCTGCGATCACCTGTTCCGCCTTGGACCGGACATCATCTTCAGTATGCACATTCTCACACAACAACACAAAGTGGTCCCCTCCCATGCGGGCAACCGTGCTGTACTCATGATCATGCGTCTGCAGCCGCCTGGTCACTTCCAACAGGATCTGATCCCCTTCCACATGACCATACACATCATTGACCCGCTTGAACTTGGCGATATCCATCATGAACAGTGCCATCCTGCGCCCCTGCTGCGCCGCCTGATGAAGCACCTGTTCAAGATAGACCAGAAAAAACTGCCGGTTCGGCAGTCCGGTCAACTGATCATAGTTAGAAAGATTCTTTAACTCTTCCTGAGTGCGACGTTGATTATTAAGTTCCCACTCCAGCTGCTGAATATTTCCCTGCAGCGAGTCATTCAGGGTTTTGAAACGGAGCAGCACATTGATCTTGGCCTGCAGCAGGGCCGGATTGACCGGCTTGGAGACGAAGTCATCACCGCCACTCTCCAGTGTCCGCGCAACCAGCTCGGGGCTATCATCCCCGGAAACGAATATGACAGGAATAAACTTTCCACCGGGAAGTGCCTTGATCTGCCGGGTGGCCTCAAAGCCATCCATACTCGGCATTCTGATATCCATCAATACCAGATCAGTCTGGTTCTCCGAACAATAGGCAATGGCCTCTTCACCACTGCAGGCCTCAACCGTCTGGTATCCAACCTGTTGCAG
This sequence comes from uncultured Piscirickettsiaceae bacterium, assembly GCA_964344785.1. Taxonomy (GTDB): domain Bacteria; phylum Pseudomonadota; class Gammaproteobacteria; genus Thiopontia. Next base: position 41,906 of record CAYFOR010000008.1, on the reverse strand, counting down.
CAGCTCAGCCAACTGCGTCCTGTTCAGAGCGTCATCATCAACAACCAGTATCAGTATGTGGGTCTCGTTTTGCTGCACACCTCCCCCTACTTCACAGCTGATACAGAATATTTACACTGAAGCACTATGATCTATACCCCAATCTACCAGAAAGTTCTTGGCCCACTTACGATATAACCCGGACACTTATGCAGAAAAGACTCTATCGATTCACCCGTTTCATGTCAAACGGTATGTGTATTCATCTCCTGCTTCAGATTTTCCGGCTTCCGACTGCCCAAGGGGGGAAGTCCTCCCTCAAGCAGCAGGTACCATTGCAACGCTCTATTGGGCCGCCTCTCGACGTTTGGCGATTTCCGCCCGCCGCTCCTCGATCAGCTTGCGATGTGCTTCATATCCGGCTGTGGGGTCAAACTGCTGTGGCACACCATAGTAGCCGTAACGCACAGGATAGGAGTAGCTATTCCACCCGGTATCCCCGTAGTAGTCGCTATGCCAGTCACCATCGATATCGGATTCCATATCGGTATGTGCGCGCCCGCTTGCATTGATGGTCATACTGAAAGAGCCATCCATATCGGTTCGGCCTCGTCCATAGCCACGTCCCCTTCCATCATGATACCCATAACCATCCGCATTGCTCCAACCGTTCCAGTGATCATTATCACCACCAAACCATCCATGTGCTGCAGATGCCATTAATGTCAGTACGATGACAGCGATTCCATTTTTCATCACACAACTCCCGGTCCAGTTTATACAAATCAAACTCTTCTACAGAAATAATATTACTTAATGCTTATACTTCAAATCGATTTTCTTGTTGAAATTTTCCATCTGATAAAGCCAAATAATAAAAAAGCCCACCTCCGGGACTCGGAGATGGGCTGTTGTCCACTTGGGCAGCCAGGCTAGCAGAGAAACATCATGCAGAGTGACCCGTCATCTTCTGCCGGGCATGGTCCTGAATCATCTCTTTCATCGCCAAATAGATATTCCTTCCCAACCAGATGATTGAGATTACGCCTAGAGAGGCAATCAGCACAGCATCCAGATCATGATGAATATTGAACATCTCTTCGCTCCAGTCAAACGCTCTACAGTCGCATTAATCAAAGGTACAGTGCGAATTCTAAAGAGCGGATACCCAAAGGAAATACGCAAAACTACGTATTTTAAATAAACACTTTTACTTCATCTGGTTAAGTAAACTAAGAAATCTTTTTTCTAACTAAAATATCGATCGTTTTGAATGCAGTTGCCTGAGCAACAGCCACGGTCACCGTCACACTGGAACCATAGCCAAAGGCACAGTCCAGAGAGAGCCCCGGTACGCCGGGTTTGCAATGGGTAACCCCTCCATCAGCCGATGGATATCGTGGCTGTTCGCTGGAATAGACACAAGGGACTCCGAAGCTGCGTTTGGGGTTGCGTGAGAAATTGTAATTGCGCCTCAGCTCGGAACGGACCTTGGCCGCCAACGGGTCGTTATGGGTCTTTGCCAGATCACGTATCGTGACCTGGGTCGGATCAAGCAGTCCCCCTGCTCCTCCTGTGGTTACAATCTTGATCTTGTTTCGCCGACAGTGATAGATCATCTGTGCCTTGACGTTGATCCCATCAATGGCATCCACCACGCAGTCATACCCCTGATTCAGTCTCTCCGCCAGATTCTCATGATCCAGATGAGATGCGAAGGTCCGACAGTCACAAGCCGGATTGATTCGCCGAATCCGCTCTGCCATCACCGCTACCTTGAACTGATCAATGGTATCCTCAAGCGCCAGAACCTGCCGGTTGATATTGCTTCGGGAGACCACATCCCCATCAATCAGGGTGATTCTACCCACTGCACAACGGGCAAGACTCTCTGCCACCCACGAGCCCACCCCTCCAACTCCGACCACGCAGACGTGACTCCGACGAAGCAGTTCCACACGCTCCTCGCCATAGACCCGTTGTAGTGCCCCGAAGCGCTCATGGAAATATTCATCTAAATTATTCATGATCTTGTTATAATCTTTTCAACCTGTATCAACAAAACAGAATCCCATGAAAATTCATTTCAACCACAATGGCAAGGGCGAACTGAGCAACGGAGAACTGCTTCAGAACGAACCATTCGAAGTGGAGATTTCCGATATCGATATCCCGCTGCTGTCCATGGTGTGGCTTCTCTTCAAATTCATGCCAGTACTCGAATAACAGCTTTGAATAGACTGATTCACCTGCTCCAGAAACAGACGGGACTCACCACCCTCTTTTATCGCCTCTTGCTGTTGGGGCCACTGCTATCCGGTGAGATGGTTCTGACCATGATCTCACTGACAGGCCTGACACTCACCCTCTACCTCCCTTTCAGAAGCAGCAGACTCTCCACAAAGAGTGAACAGCCCACAGAGAGCGTCCCGCCCAATGAAAACGGCCTCTCCCACTCCATCCGCTCGGAACTCGAGAAAGCGGCCTCTATCCATCAGCGACAGACACTTCCCTCCACACCACCAGCAGAGGAGGCTACCATAACCACGGACAAGGCGCCTTCACCTTCCCCCGACAGCCCACCTTCCCATATCGTCGAGAAAGACCATCAGACGCCGCCCTCCTCTTCACCTGAACCGGTCACACTTGCCCAGTTCCCCAGAGCTGAACAGAACCTCATTACAGACGAAGAACCCCCACACGAACCAGTCACATTTGCACGCTATCCGATGATCGTCATGGACCTGTTCGGTGAACCGGCAGATGCCCCAACAGACCCAACAGACCCAACAGACCCAACAGACCCAACAGACAAGGAGGATAATCCAACCGACGAGACGCCACTGCAATTATCCACCCAAGAACGGGCCGATGCCCTGTTTGAGGTGTGCCGGATCTATCATCGGTTGAATGGTACCGAGATTCCCCTCTCGATATTGATCGGAGAAGAGGAGAAGGATGAGCTGCTCCAGTTATCCAGCGACCTGCTCGATGGTGCACTGGAGCTGAAACAGAACGTTGATGAGGCTGCCGCCATCTTCGCTCTGGACGGAGCACAACCGCTTTTCGACAACCTCCTCTACTGCAGCATGCACCGTGACCGCCAGCAGCACATTGACCGCTTGCTGTCACAGATCACTCCACTGGTGATGGAGAGCCTGACAGCCGAATCCGAAGTATTGCGCGAATCACTCTACCAACAGGTTTTCGACCACCTGTTCGAAGCCGCCGAGTTTCTCAGTTCCGAACGTGAGCAGGTCATACAGAAGTGGCATGATGAATTCATACCGGTAGCAGCTGTAGCCGAGGCCGAGCCAGCTCCGGAGGAGAACACAGAAAATCCGCCCTCACCCGCCGAAACCGCCGAGACACGTATCGCCGCTGCACTTGAGAACATGAAACAGCAGGAGCTCGATATTCCTCCGGCAACGGAGGAGATGGTCGCCAGACAGAAGCAGCGGAAAAGAGACCGGAAGAAGGAGAAAAAGCTGAAGCGAATTCGCACACTCAGCGAGCAGCAGGGCCTTCCGTTGGAGCAGTTGCTTGATAGTCCGTCCAATAGAAACGACGCAAATGACCCACTGCTCAATCTGCTGCTCTCCGCCAGAACCTCTCCAACCGATGAATTTTCCAACTACAGAGACCACCTGCATGGTACCGGTGCGGACCTGTTGATTGAGTCACTGCTGCGTGTCAAACTGCAAAACCGGGTCTGCACACTCTACCAGCAATTCCGTCCACTCGGAGACCATGATTCCATCCGACAGCGAATCCTGACCACATTGCGTGATGAGTTCAGCACAACAGTTGTTGACAATCATTACCACTCCATTGAGCAGCATATCGAGTGGGCCAGTGATGGCACCCCGGAGTGTACACCACCATTCTCACAACACGCACAGCAGCAGACCCGCAATGCCCCGTAGCGCCCGCCTGATCATCACCCTGCTGATTCTGACCCTTCTCGGCGGCAGCTATTTTACCTACACCCTGCTCAGCAAAATCACGCTGCTGAAGGGGGCACAGTCATCACTGCAGGCGCGGTTGGAACGGAATGAGCAGGCACTGAACAAGAGTCGCAAGAAATTGGCTGAGACCCGTAACCAGTTGGATCAGACAAAACAGAAGCTGGCAAAAATAGAGCGTGAACAGCCCAAAGGGGCACGCAAACTGGCAAACAGGGCAGCCAAGGTGCCACTCATCGGTACCATTGCCACCATCGGACTCTTCGCCACTGATACCGTGCTGGCTGCTACCACCTGCTACAACGCACCAGATACCTGCAAGGAGGGGCTGTTGACCCTCTATGAAGAAGGTAAGGCAGAGGCGGAAACAGGACTGGAACTATTTACCAACCGCTGGCTCACAGAGCCGGCGGCCACGGAAAAATAGTCTCTCTATTGAGCTGCTGTAGGCGCCTCAGCCGCTACCGGTGCCGGAGCAAGATAGCACTGACCTGAAAAGGTGGTCTCCTTCTCCTTATGCCCCCGAATGCGCAGATAGGGTGAAGGGTCATAATGCATGCTACCCAGTACCCGCCCCGTAGAAGCCTCGATCGAGCTGGTTTCAGTCTTGATGATATCGCCACCCACAATCTTGCGATAGCGATAGTTAGAGTGGGTTGGGGTGACCTCCCACTCCTCGATAATCCGGTCACTGTTGTAGTAGGTCAACATACGCACATTCCGAACACTCTGATCGGGCACGGAGACCTTTACATTATCGGTATGCGTCACCTCGTTGGTATCGACATTGATCTCATCCATACTGCACGTCAGGTCAGTATTCGCAGCCTGCACTCCAAAGGCCATTACAGTCAACAGCAGTCCTGCATAACGTCTCATCTTCGACTCCTTAATCAGGTGGTTTTTATTGTATCTGTTCTGCTACCGAGGATAGAGGAACTGATCCCTCTTTGTCCAGTCAGAGCCTGTGGTTCCATCACTGTTTTTTTCGGTTGTTTGCAATGCGCGGCTGGAATTGGGCCCGTTCTCACCAGAAGAAATCCCCCCATCATTGCGCATTGACTGGTTGAGGCATGGCATGTACCGATGTCATGAGTTAACCGGTGGTGGACTACAAGAACACTGGCTCTTTTGCAGCAAGCATCGAGTCTCCCCAAAACTTCTTCACGTTAATCCTGCCTGCATCCACATGCTGCGTAATCGACCGGATACCGAATTCCATATTCTCAACCAGACGGGGGACCGGCTCGGCATATGGCATGCCATCCGGGTCCCAGATGGCAAATACCTCGGGATAGAGCCTGCTTTCCCCTCGCCTGGTTACCAGAGCAGTTTCACCGGTCGCCAGCTTGACCAGTACTCCAGGAGGATAGACCCCCAACTCTGCGATCAGCGCTTTACTGATGCGGATATCATATTGTCTGTTTTTTGACGAGAGCAACTGCCTCATGATCTCGTCAGAACCACCGGCATCACGATATTTTCTGGGAGAGATCATCGCTCCATATCGATCTGCAACCCCCATCAGCCTGGATTCCAGGGGGATATCCTTTCCCATGCTGCCATGAGGATAGCCGCTACCATCCATTCTCTCATGGTGATAGGAAACACTCTGCAGCCATACCCGATCCGTCACCCCCATCTTGATCAGTGCTCTCACACTGCGTTTTGGGTGTAGTCGGATTTGCATCTGATGGAAATCACTCAAGTCATCCATGATGTCGAACAGATCATTCTGCAGGGGGTAATGCCCCAAATTCTGGGTCAGGCAGGCCCTGGTTAACGACTCGATACGCTGCTGCTTCCACTTCAGGCGTTGCGCTGTGAGCACAGAGAAGATTGTATTCTGTACTGTACGCATGATCGGATAAGGGAAGTGCTTGTAGAGGTGCACACTGGCAATCATTCGATCAGGCTGCCTGTGCAGGCATTCGATCACCTGATCAGAGAGTGTTTCAATATCCCCAACCAGGTTATATTCGTCTCTCGCATACCGGACATAAGCCGACTCCAGCTTTGTCAGCAGTCCTTCAAGGCCGTTATCCTCTGCTACGGACACCTCCCCATCGCGCTCGGAGCGTATCAGTTCCCAATCGAGCGCTGACAGCCTTCGAAGAATCTCCTCCTTGTCTTGTGCAGTATTTCTGATGAGCGAAATCATTTGCTCTTCTTCAGTCTGCACATCAAAGCCATGGGAGAGATGTTGCTTAAGCGTATAGATCAGTTCACCACTGTTGAGCGGCTTGCTCAAAAAGCCACTGCAGCCCGCTTCGTAGTACCGATCCTGATAGCTCTTTCCAACAAATGCCGTCAGTGCAATGACCGGTGTTTGAATCCCCTTTTTTCGTAGCAACCGGGTCGCCTCGATGCCATCCAGAATCGGCATTTCAATATCCATCAAGATCAGATCAAATGCCTCCTCAACCGCAAGCTCCACCGCCTGCTCTCCATTGCTCGCAACAGAAACCGTAACCCCAGTCTTTTCAAGATGTCTGCGCACCAGAAACTGCATCAGCTCCTCATCATCAACCACCAGCACCTTGCCATCAAGACGTTCGACTCGCTGTTCGGAATCCTGTTTAACCTCATCCACAAGCGGGATCTGTGTTGAAACATAAGGGAGCCTGAACTGGAAAATGGTCCCCATACCATCCTGGCTGACCAGCTTGATCCTTCCCCCCATTAATGCTGCAAGGCTGAATGAGATAAACAGCCCCAGGTGATGACCACCAAACCGCTTCAAGACACCGCCCTCATCCGGCTGTACCGTATCCATGATACGGTCGATCTGATCCTGACTCATCCCGCATCCGGTATCTTCCACCGAGAAGAATAGATGCTCCTCCTTTCTCCAGCTGACCAACCGAACCACCCCGGACTGCGTAAACTCGATCGCATTCTCCAGAAGGTTTCTCAGGATCTGGGCAATTCGATAGCGATCACCTAACAGCCTGAACACCTCTTCATTGGACTGCTTTACGACAAGGTCAAGCCCCTTGTCATGCGCCTTGGTGAGAAAATCATGCTCCAGATCCTTCAAAAGCACAAAAAGGCTGTATGGCTCCTCATGGATCGTCAATAGACCCGCCTCGATTTTTGTCAAATCGAGGATATTGTTTGTAATCAGGTGCTGCTTTCGATCTGCAGCCTCATAGGATCGAATCGCCTCCCGTCCCAACTCCAACCAGTGGGAATCCTCGATATCGTAACCAAACCAGATAAACCGGTCGGCCATCATTCCTTTATCGGAAACTGCCGGGACCACCTCCACTTTTTGTCTGATCTCTGCTCCATCTTTTGTCTTCCGATGGAGTTCACCGGTCCAGCCATTGCCTTGATGAAGGCTTTCACGGAGCTGGATTAGTGAATCTGACGATTGATTGCCTGACGCCAGTATCCTGTGATTTTCCCCGACCAGCTCCTCGGAGGCATACCCCATCAAGCTACAAAAGTAGTCGTTGACATAGAGAAGGTTTCCATCTCGGTCCGTCATGTTTACACAGGTTTTTTCAGCCCATCTCTGCGTAGACGGCAGTCCCTTGTCAATCACAGAACCTTCATCCCGAAATAGTGGTGCAGATGTTTCGTATTCGGCTGCCAGTTCCTTCAGACGGCTCCAGGCACTTGCCTGAGAGATCACGGTCTGCAGTAAATCATCAGGCCCAAAAGGCTTTCTGAAATATTCAAAATCGAGACCGAATGACCTTTGAATATCGTCAAATGAATAGTCATGGTAGGCACTGACCAGAATAATGCGCACATCTCGATCGACTGAACGGATCATCTTGGCTGTTTTCAATCCATCCCAGCCCATGGGCATCCTCATATCCAGAAGGATGACAGCATACGGCATCCCCTGCTCCAGAGACTGCTTGACCTTGATAAAGCCGCTTTTACCATCCAGAGCTCTATCCAGTGTGAAACTGTAGGCTTGCGAGACGTGCGGTTGCGGCTCTATCTCACACTCGGCAAACAGGGCGTCGATTCCATCATCAGCCGGCTTACAGCCCAGAATGTAAGCATAGGTTTCATGAATGTTCTTGACATCATCAATCGACAGAACTCTCCAGTTCTGTATCTGATTGCCGTTGGAATCCCCCGTTACACTCATGCCATTGATAATCAACTATCGATTCACCGAGTATTGAGCCAAGCCACCATGGCTGCCCCTCCCTGTTGTCTATCATACACCGCCTCAAACCCGGCTGGGGGATTACCATCCGTGGATTGCAATCCAGTACTCGAACCACTCTTTAGCCACGAGGCAGCCGCCAGGAGAGCATCGCAGCCATTGCAACCATTCCGGCTGACCACCAGAGACACCCCTCCAGCCCCTGCTGCTGATAGATCCACCCGGAGAGCACCGTACCCATCAACCGGCCACCGGCATTGGCCATATAGTAGAAACCGACATTGGTTGCCACCTTGTCATGGTCGGAGTATGAGAGAATCAGATAGGAGTGGAGTGCCGAGTTGACCGCAAACACGACCCCGAACAGTGAAAGCCCTGCAGTAACGACCAGAGACGGTGCCAGCGTCTCATACTTCAGCCCGATTGCAATCAAGGCTGGAATCAGGGCCAGTATGACTGCAGCGAATTGTGCCGTGCCGCCAGCCGGCACCCGTGAGAGCCGCCCTAACAGCTGTGGAACCAGAGACTGTACGACACCGTAACCGATGACCCAAAGCGCCAGAAAGCCACCGACTTCAAGATGATCCCACCCCATCACTGCGGCCAGAAAGATCGGCAGCCCCACCACAAACCAGACATCACGTGAACCGAACAGAAAGAAACGGGCTGCAGAGAGCCAGTTGATCGCCTCTGTTCTGGAGAACAGCTGTGAAAATTTCGGCTTCGACTGTGACTTGCCGATGTCCTCCGGCAGCAATATCCAGGTGATCAACAGCACCAGCAGCAGCATCCCGGATAACAGCAGCAGCGCCATCTGGAAGCCAAACAGGGAGAGCAGCAGCGCTCCCAGAAAGAACCCACCCCCTTTCAGTGCATTCTTGGACCCGGTGAGCACTGCCACCCAGCGGAACAAACGGGTCTCTCCATCCTCTTTCGGCAGCATCAGCTTGACACTCGCCTTGGCACTCATCTTGTTGAGATCCTTGGCGATACCGGAGAGCGCCTGGACCGCCATCACATAGGGAACCGTAAGCCATGCATCAGGAACCGCCAGCATTGCCAAGGCCACCACCTGCATCCCCATACCAAACTGCATGGTGCGGTTCAGGCCGATGCGTGATCCTACCCAACCACCAACCAGGTTGGTGACCACACCAAAAAACTCGTAGAAGAGAAACAGCATCGCAATCTCGAACGGGCTGTAGCCCAGCTGATGAAAATAGAGCACCACCAGCATCCGGATCGCCCCATCCGTCAGGGTGAAGGCCCAGTACCCGAGGGTCACCACCAGATAGTTTCTGAACCCTTCAACCCGCAAGTTCGAACTGCTCATTGCGACTGATCACTCCATCAATTTCATCCAGCCAGTGTGCCGGAACCCACTTCAAGTCCTGCGGCAGGTCGATATCTGCAACCGGCTCCAGTAGTAGTGAGTCAATATTCTGCCGACGCAGGATCGCCACACTACTGGACAACACATCGCTTCCCCCCCACTCGATACCGATGAACAGATCCGGAATAAATTGACGCATCGCAACCAGTGCATACCCCCCATCAAGTGCGGGGACAAATACGACCGGATGGTGCCGCAAAGCAGTAGACACCTGATGCAGGATCTCACGGTTCAGAGCGGGGGCGTCACTCCCCATCAATATCACTCCATCTCCATGCTCCAGCCCATGCTCAATCGCGTTGGACATCCGCTCTCCCAACCCAACACCCTGCTGTGGCCTCAGCTCGACCTGAAAGCGCCGCTGCAACCCGGTAAACAACGGATGATCACAATCGGAAGCGGCATAAAGCGTGACACCACCCACTCTCGAAGCCACCGCTTCGCTCACCATCCATTCCGTCATTTTCTGCTGCAGCCGTGCGGCACCCCTCTCACCCAGTGCAGGAATCAGCCGCGTCTTACACCTTCCAGGTACGGGAGGTCTTGAAAATATATACTGTAATAACAACATATAAAAAATGAAATATTATGTAATTTCATCGATACCATCGGGCGATTCGCTCCACCGGAACGCCGATCCAGTAGGCAAAACGCAGCCACCACATCAGCACAATCGTACGTACTGTGCCACGCTGCTCCCAGCGACGACTTGAAGTGACCAATGGAATATCGACACAAAATGGAGAGGCAGTACGCCGAAGATGTTTGCTCAATGCAACGTCTTCCATCAATGGAAGCAGGGGATAACCACCCACCTGTTCAAACAGGGTACGTGTGACAAAAATGCCCTGATCACCCGTCGCCACCCCACTCCAGCATGAGCGGTGGTTCATCATCCAGGCCACAACGGACAGCAGCCGACCACGCCCACTGAACCGGACATTAAAACGCCCCCAGACATTGTCTTGCAGCGCATCCACAATCAACCGGTCTGCCCCCTCCGGTACCAAGGTATCGGCATGGAGAAACCACAAGATGGAGCCATTGGCCGCCTCCGCCCCGGCATTCATCTGACGGGCACGCCCTCGATCTGCATGGATCACCCGGTCCGCCAGTGATGAAGCGACCATTACAGTCTGGTCGACACTGCCGCCATCTACCACGACAACCTCATCTCCTCGGGCTCTCATCAGCTGCAATCGTTCCAGTGTTGTCTTGATGTTCGCTGCCTCATTGAGTGCAGGGACCACCACTGTGATCAACTGAGTGCTCCACCACAACTCGAGCCCTGACCGGCAGTACAACCATAACAGTGACCAGCCACCTCAATCGGACGGCCTTTCAGGTCGCTCTCCATCAGATCACGCAGATGCATTCTGCGGCCATTATCAATGGCAATCGGTTTATCCAGCATCTGATTGAAATCACAGTCGTAGAGGTAACCATTCCAGTCCACACTCAACAGTGTTCTGCACATCACCGTCTGCAGATTCTCCGCCTGGTGGGCCGATTGCAGTAGTGCCATGTAGCTGTCAAACTCCCCTTTTGACAGCAGCAGACTTCCAAAACGCTGTATCGGCAGATTGGCGATGGTCAGCAGTCGATTGAAAACAATCCCATATCGCTGCTTCAACTCCCGCTTGTAATCCGCTTCCAGTGCCTGCTGGGGAGGTGGCAGCGATGCCCCTTGCGGGTTATAGACGAGATCGAGCAGCAGGCCGCTCCCCTGCCGTCCATACCCCAGCTTGTTGAGATGATGCATTGCCTCGATATTGAAACCAAAGGTCCCCTTGCCCCGCTGAGAATCTACATTTTCCTCAAGATAACAGGGCATTGAGGCAACTACTTCAACCTTGTGGTCAGCCAGGAATCTTGCCAGATCTTGCTGCCCCTCTTCCATCAGGATACTCAGATTACAGCGGTCAATCACCCGGACTCCAAGCCTTGAGGCGGTGGCTACGAGTGTACGAAAATGGGGATTCAATTCCGGTGCCCCCCCGGTCAGGTCGAGCAGTTCGATCCCCCCCTGTTCCAGTACCCGGATGACCCACTCGATCTCTTCACTCCCCATCTCTTCACTGCGCTTGGGACCGGCATTGACATGGCAGTGGATGCAGCTGAGGTTGCAGCGATACCCCAGATTGACCTGCAGGATATTCAAGCGATCACGCCGCAACGGTGGAAAGGGGATGTTATTCAGATAAGGCTCCGTATCCAGCATGGCGGTAACGATTCACAATGGGTTAATCGGAAAAGGGGTTCGGGGGCGGATTATACCGGCATGTGAACCCGGAGGAGCCTTTACGAGATAAAACGGCCATGCACCTTCTTCTGTGCCCGCATGGCACGCAACTCTGCATCGCCGGAAATGACAATTCGGCGGTTTGGGACGAAGTCGAGGCTGCGACTGCGTCCTACATAGCGTGTGAGTTGCAGAATCAGCTTCATCGTCTGCAATCTCGCCTGATGCTTGTCATCCGATTTGATCACATACCAAGGGGTCTCCGGGCGGTGCGTCTTGCGCAGCAACTGATATTTCATCTCGGTAAACTCATTCCACAGATCCTGTGCCTGAAGGTCCACCTCGCTCAATTTCCACTGTCTCAGCGGGTCCGTTTTCCTCCGTTCAAAGCGTCGTGCCTGCTCATCCTTGGAGACCGAAAAATAGAGTTTGATCAACATGGTCGACTTGTCTTCCACAAAGCTCTTTTCGTAGGAGATCACACTGTCCATAAAGAGCTTGTACTGCGCCTGGGTACAAAAACCCATGATCGGCTCCACCATCGCCCGGTTATACCAGCTGCGATCAAACAGCACGATTTCTCCTGCACTGGGAAACTGCTCGATATAGCGTTTCATGTGCATCTCGGTCTGCTGGGCATGGGTCGGCTTGCCGAGTGCCACCACACGATAGTGCTTGCTGTTCATGTAGCGCGTGATTCGACGAATCGTGCCTCCCTTGCCTGAAGCATCACGCCCGTCAAACAGAATGATCATCTTGCGCCCGGTGCGCTCAAGATGGTTCTGCAGCTTGATCAGTTCAACCTGATAGGGCTTCAGCTCCTCGGACTGGACATGACTCTGCAGTGCACACTTGAAGATATCCTTGTAACGCGGCTCCTTGAGCAGCGCCTTGATCTCACTGGAGGACAGACGCTCTCCCCCCCCCAGATTCTGCAGCAGTTGCTGATGACTTTTCTGTACATAGATATTATGTGCAGAACGCTTGATTCCCATTCCTCCTCCTGTATCTCCAATGGGTATATTTAGTGGCACCGCCGTCATTGCCGAACTCTTTCAGCATTCAAGAACCCATGCGTTCAAACGGACGCTCCGCTATCTGCCACGCAACCCAACTGATTATACAACAAGGCCGTAAAAACACACTTGACGTCATGATGACTTTCACCCATAATGGTATTGACATCAAAAATATAGATGATAAAGATCATGAATACAGAACAGCCAAGCAGGGAAAAGATCGTAATCCTGATCAGAAGCCTGCATAACCCACCAGCCGACCCAAGTGACCACTCATTCTTTATCTTCTCCAACATGATGCGCTTCAAGCAACTGATCAAACGGTTTGGAAAAGAGCTCGAAAACAGAACGGATCTGCAGGGTCGTCATTTGCAGGTGGTAGCGGAAAAGCAGAAGAGACTGCTGGATTTCGCAGACCAGAAGATCCTTTCGGATGAGCACCCGGCCAAGATTGGTCAGCAGCTTGAACAGCAATTTGAGACATTGTTGGAGGCCGCCTGAAACAGAGGCCTCCGGTTTGATACTTTTCAAGGCCAGTAGGCTTCTGCCTGTCTAACCCTTTTTCAGATAAGCCTTGACCAGCCCCTCCAGAATATTCTGGACACTTTTCCCCTCTTCGATTGCACGGATCTTGAGCGCTTTCAGCGTTTTCTCATCCAGACGCAATGAAGTATTTTTCTTTTTGTCTTTATCTTTACTCACAATTAATCAATCACTTAATGGGTGATAGGTATCATGATAAAACAGATCCGTTTCAATAGTACTCGAGATAATGAAGAATGAAAAACGGAATTTAAATATTTTTTAAACTATTGTTATATTGGGACCTGCAGCATAATCCAAGATATCGTTGCAGCCGAGACCACCCAGTTGGTGGACACCTCAGCTACCTCCCCCGGCGCCACCGATGAAGCCGCTCCAGCCATGGCATGATCCAACCTGGGGTATGCGTCTGACGCCACTTTCCTGCAACCCGCTTATTGATTTCCACAAAGGTGGGATAGGGATGAATCGTACCCAGGATCTTGTTCAGTCCCAACCCGTAACGCATCGCCAGCACATACTCCTGTAACAGGTCACCAGCCCGCTCACCAACGATGGTCACACCAAGGATTTGGTCCTTCCCCGGGACCGTCAGTACCTTGATCCACCCGGCCTGCTCCTCTTCGGTAATCGCCCGGTCCAGCTCACTGAAGGGTACACGTGTCACTTCATAATCAAGTTGTTGGGATTGGGCCTGTCGCTCATTCACACCCACCTGTGCGATTTCCGGGGTGGTAAACGTGGCCCAGGGCATCACCTTTTCATTGACTGCAAGGCGTTTCACAAAACCAAACAGGCTATTCACCGTTGCCGTCCAGGCCTGGTTGGAGGCTGCATGAGTGAATTGATAAGAACCTGCAGCATCGCCACAGACATAGATGGACGGACAACGGGTTTGCAGATATCGATTGGCCTCAACCGCACCATGGCCGTTGATCTCCACACCCACCTGCTCCAGACCCAGCCCCTCGGTATTGGCAACCCTGCCGGCGGCAATAAGAACCCTGTCAAACTCCAGATCGGACTCCTGTGGTTCGCCATTGCGTGAACGTACCCGCAGCCGGCGCCGTTCTCCTTCCTGAAAAAATTGCACGGGTTCCTGATGGAGTTGTAGATCAATCCCCTCAATCTCACCAAACTGACCCACAAAGAAATCACTGACCTCGGGGTCCTCACGAGGCAGTAGTGTATCCCGTCCGACCAGCGTCACCCGAGACCCCAGTTGCGCCATCACTTGAGCCAGCTCGGCCCCGATCGTGCCGGTACCCAAAACCAGCAGCCGTTTTGGCAGTTCACGCATCGTCCACAGGTTGTCTGATGTCAGATAGTCTGTCTGCTCGACACCTTCGATATCGGGAATGCGTGGACGCGCTCCGGTGGCAATAACAATGCTGCGGGTCGTCAGTTCCTGCTCCCCTACTCTGACCGACCAGGGAGAGGTGATCATCCCTTCCCCCTGCAATACCTCGACGCCCAACGCAGTGTAGCGCTCAATCGAGTCATTCGGGGCAATCTCCCCGATGACCCGCTGCACCCGCTCCATCACCGCAGCAAAATCAACCGTTGCACGACCGTCCACAAGGCCGAGCGCCTTTGCCTTTCTCAACTCGGAGACAACACGGCCGGAGCGGATCAATGCCTTGGATGGAACACACCCCCGGTTGAGGCAGTCTCCACCCATCTCGCCCTTCTCCACCAGCGTGACCCTGGCACCTGTGGCAGCAGCGATATAGGCGGAAACCAATCCGCCGGACCCGGCACCGATCACAATCAGGTTACGATCAAACCGCTTTGGTTTACTGAATCCCTCCATCACTCCCCCTGTTCACATCGGCAATTCTATTGATGCTAGTACCTCTCCAGGTAAATAACCAATAAATAGTACGCCCAAGGTCGTCAATCACTGCACAGGGAAAACCTGAAATATACGCATACCCATACCTTTTCCTATCATGTTATCAACAACTCGCCCTGATCCATCAATCATTTGATTGATGGATCAGGGTACCCGTACTTGAGAAACATGGTATTGACCAGCACTAGCAACACCCCGACGTTGACTCAACAACATTGTCCGGCTCGCAATCGAAGGGAATTTCGCTGCCACACCCGGCAAAAATACCGTAATGGGTACTCCAGTCACCAATAAATTCAAAATGACGCTGGAAGCGGCTATCGTGCAACATCCGCCAACTATTGCCGCAGACCGACTCTACCTTGCCCCGTTCGAATGAATGCCCCTTGTCCAGTACAAAACGGTCGGGATGGTGTTCAACCGTACCCTTGTAGATCACCGCCTGCCCATAATCCTCACAGCTGCTCTCCAGCCCCGCAATCTTGAACAGGCGATAGGTGGCAGAGTAGAAGCGGTGGAGACCCAACCGCTGCTCAACCTCCGGATTCTTGACCTCCAGCGGGCGATCCTCAACCAACCGCGGATCAGCAAAACCGGACTGCCGGGCCAGTGTCAGAAAGTCATTCCAGTAGAGCGCACCGCTGAGACACTCCCCATAGAGCAGTGGATCATTCATCAGCGACTGCGGCACCCGCCGCTCCGAGTAGACATCGGAAAAGTAGAGTTCCCCACCCGGCTTGAGCACCCGCCACGCCTCCTGCAACACGGCAGCCTTATCGGGGGAGAGGTTGATCACACAGTTCGAAATGATCGCATCAAAACTGTTCGACTCCAGATCAAGCTCATCCAGCCGTTCGATATACCCTTTCACAAACCGGACATTGGGCACTGCATAACCATATCGCTCGGTGTGCCAGTCGATATGGCGATTGGCCACCGCCAACTGCTCATCAGTCATATCCACACCGACCACACTCCCCTCTGCCCCCACCAGCCGGGAAAGCAGAAAGCAGTCTCGACCGGAGCCACTGCCCAGATCAAGAATCCGGCAACCATCCAGTTGCTGTGGCGCCACCAACCCACAACCGTAGTATTTTTCACTGACCTCGGGATGAATATCCGCCAGAGGGGCCTTCAAATAATCAGGAATGCTGCTGTCGGTACAGCAGGCATCCGTTTTCAGATCCTGATTGGTCACCAGAATCTGGCCATAATACTTCTTTACTTCATCATGCATAGAGCTTGGTATCCGAAAACTACGCCCCGTCCCTGCTGGCGGGTACAGCATTGTCCATCATCCCCGCATCTCCCAGCCCAGCCAGAATGCAGCGACATGAGGTGTCAGGTATTCGGGTATAATATTAACAATCACTGCTCCAGGCCGGTGTAGAATTTACTAGATATAGATCAACAGCCACACAGCACCCCCCCTGTTTTGAATCACCCTGAAACCATCGCGGCAATCGATCTCGGCTCCAACAGCTTCCACATGATTGTTGCACAACACCAGAACGGTCAGCTTCTGATCGTTGACCGAGTCAAGGAGATGGTCCGGCTAGGCGGCGGACTCGACCATGAGAACAATCTGACCAGTGAGGCCATGGAGCGTGCAATCGCTACACTGGAGCGGTTTGGACAGCGTCTGGATGGAATTCCCTCTCATGCTGTTCGTGCGGTCGGCACCAAAACCCTGCGTACTGCCCGCAATGCCGAGGCCTTTCTCGAGCAGTCCAGGAAGGCGCTCAACCATGAGATCGAGATCATCTCCGGATTCGAGGAGGCACGACTGATCTACCAGGGCGTCACCCACGATATCGAAAGTGAAGACCAGCAACTACTGGTGATGGATATCGGTGGACGGAGCACCGAGCTGATCCGCGGTGTCGGACAGACCCCGATACAGATGGACAGCCTGACCATGGGCAGCGTCAGCATGAGCATGAAACACTTTGCCGACGGCACCATCTCCCGCAAGAAAATGGAACGGGCCGAACTCGATGCGATGGCAGAACTACAGGGTGTCCGCAAACACTACAGGAGCAGCTACTGGGGACGGGCCATTGGCTCATCCGGTACCATCCGCTCGATCGCACGGATCATCGATGCAGCCGGCTGGTCACACAACACCACCATCACCTTCGACTCGCTGAAGCAGCTGCGCAAGCGCATACTGGAACATGACCACATTGATGAGCTGGGACTTGAAGGGTTGAAGGAGGAGCGGCGGCCCGTCTTTCCGGGTGGATTTGCCATTCTCTACGCCACGTTCAAAAGCCTCAACATTGATGAGATGCTGGTCTCCGATGGTGCATTGCGCGAGGGCGTCATCTACGATTTTGTCGGGCGAATCACCAATCGTGATATCCGCGAACTTGCCATCGACACGCTCATGGGTCGCTACCATGTGGACAGTGCCCATGCAGAGCGTATCCATGTCATCGCCAGTGCGCTGTTCAATCAGGTCGCCCATGAGTTTGAAGATGATGAAGAGCGTTTTGAAAACGCACTTCGCTGGGGCGCAAAACTGCACGAGATCGGTCTGGCGATCTCACATCGAAAGTACCATCGACACAGCGCCTATCTGATTCAGCACTCCGACATCCCCGGCTTCTCCCGACAGGAACAACGAACACTGGGGGCGCTGGTCAATGCCCACCGTCTCAAGCTGAGAGCAGACCAGTTCAGTGATTTCTACAAGACTGAATCGATGTTTCGGCTCGCAATTCTGCTACGCATCGCTGTACTGCTCTACCGGGGAAGAAGCAAGCAGGCGATTCCGGTTCCTGAAATATCTTTCTCAGAGAAGAGTGTCGTGCTGGATTTTGACCGAGAATGGTTAACCAGACACGCACTGACACGCTACGACCTTGAAGAGGAACAGAAGATCCTGTCCAGAATAGGCTACAGCCTGATCTTCAATATGACGTGACCTCCCAGGATGGATGTTGGGCACGCTGCTCTTTGTTGTCCATTAACCGCATGAACCACAGAGACACGAAGTCACGGAGAAAACCCTTTCATATCATGTCTCTGCGGTTAAACTTTTCTGGTTGCATATAGCGTAGTGTACGCAACACTCATCCCCCGTGTTGCTTCATGTTCTCTATGCGCTTCATGGTTTGTGCGGCTACCTCACTCGTTTGAATCACACCCCTGAGCCTGAGGCGATTTATGGAAAAAAATATACCACCTTGTTGGTCTTTTCGTCCGTCTGCTACGTTGTGATCACAGTTACATAGCTCACTATGCGCTTGTGATCGCGCCTTGCATACGAACGAAAATCCTGCGCAATCCGGTATATTTTTTTCCGGCAATCGCCTTACGCCGCCGTGGTCTGTTCAGAGAAGTCGAGATAGCGATAGATCTCTGCACTGCCGCTCGCAATCTCCTCTGCATAACGGAGATACTCTTCCTGGGTTGGTAACCGACCCAATATTGCTGCCACCGCCGCCAGTTCTGCCGATGCAAGGTAGACATCAGCCCCTGCTCCCAATCGATTGGGGAAGTTGCGGGTCGAGGTGGAGACCGCGGTGCTGTTGGGGGCGATACGAGCCTGATTGCCCATACAGAGTGAACACCCCGGCATCTCCATCCGTGCACCGGCACGACCAAAGATGTTGTAGACCCCTTCGCTACGCAGTTGCGCCTCATCCATGCGGGTGGGTGGTGCCACCCAGAGTCGGGTCGGCAGCCCCTCTGCCTGTTCCAGCAATTTGGAGGCGGCACGGAAGTGGCCGATATTGGTCATGCAGGAGCCGATAAAGACCTCATCGATCCCGGTACCGGCGACATCAGAGAGGGTACGGGCATCATCCGGGTCATTCGGTGCACAGAGAATCGGCTCCCGGATCTCCGCCAGGTCGATCTCGATCACCGCAGCATATTCGGCATCCTGATCCGCACGCAACAACTCGGGCTGAGCCAGCCACCGCTCCATCGCCTCAATACGACGCTCCAATGCAGCAGTACTCTGGTAACCATCCACCACCATCTGCTTCATCAGCGCCACATTGGAGGTCAGATACTCTTTCACTGACACCTCACTCAACGAGATGGTGCAGCCGGCAGCGGAGCGCTCAGCAGAGGCATCACTCAACTCGAAGGCCTGTTCCACCGTCAACGACTCCAGCCCCTCGATCTCCAGAATGCGACCGGAAAAGATATTCTTCTTGCCCGCCTTCTCCACCGTCAACAGCCCCTGCTGAATGGCCACGTAAGGGATTGCATGCACCAGATCGCGCAGGGTGATCCCCGGCTGCATCTCCCCCTTGAAGCGGACCAGTACCGACTCCGGCATATCCAGCGGCATCACACCGGTTGCTGCCGCAAAGGCAACCAACCCCGACCCGGCCGGAAAGGAGACACCCAGCGGAAAGCGGGTGTGGGAATCCCCACCGGTTCCAACCGTATCGGGCAGCAGCATCCGGTTCAGCCAGGAGTGGATCACGCCATCACCCGGTTTCAGTGAAACCCCACCACGATCGATCATGAATCCCGGCAAGGTCTGATGCGTCTCCACATCAACCGGACGCGGGTAGGCGGCGGTGTGGCAGAAGGACTGCATCACCAGGTCGGCCGAGTACTCCAGACAGGCGAGATCTTTCAACTCATCGCGAGTCATCGGGCCGGTCGTATCCTGGGAGCCGACGGTCGTCATCACCGGCTCACAGTACTCACCGGGGCGCACCCCCGCCTTACCGCACGCCTTGCCGACAATTTTCTGCGCCAGGGTATGACCTGCACTACTCTGCTGCGGTTCAAGCGGCTTGCGGAAGAGATCGGATGATCCAAGCCCCAACGCCTCACGGGCACGCGCAGTCAAGCCGCGGCCAATGATCAACGGTATCCGTCCACCCGCCTGTACCTCATCCTTCAACACTTCGGTATTGAGAGCAAAGGTAGTCAGCACGGCCTCTTCACCATGCCGCTTGACCTCACCGGCATAGGGGTAGACATCAATCACATTCCCCATCTCCAACGCCGACACCTCCATCTCGATCGGTAGTGCCCCGGCATCTTCCATGGTATTGAAGAAGATGGGTGCAATCTTGCCACCGAAACAGTATCCGCCATCCCGCTTGTTGGGAATGTGAGGAATGTCATTGCCCATATGCCACAGTACCGAATTGGTCGCCGACTTGCGTGAAGAGCCGGTCCCCACCACATCCCCCACATAGGCGATCGGGAATCCTTTCTCCTTGAGTGTATCGATAGTGCCCAGCGGATCTTCCGTGAAGTCCGGGCGTGGCATCTTCAACATGGCCTTGGCATGCAGTGGGATATCGGGCCGGGACCAGGCGTCCTGTGCCGGTGAAAGATCATCGGTATTGGTCTCTCCCGGTACCTTGAAAACAGTCACCGTAATCTTCTCGGCCAGCGGTGCACGCGCAGTAAACCACACCCCTTCCGCCCACGACTCGACCACCGAGCGGGCATGGTCGTTACCCGCCTGCATCTTCTCCACTACCCGATCAAAGGCGTCAAACACCAGCAATGTGGTGGAAAGTGCCTTTGCGGCTGCGCCAGCCAACGCCTCATCCCGATCCAGCGCATCAATCAACGGCTCCACATTAAATCCGCCCAACATGGTCCCAAGCAGCTCGACCGCATCCAGTGGTGTAATCAATGGTGCATGCTTGTCACCACGCACCACAGCCGCCAGAAAGTCGGCCTTCACTCTTGCCGCATCATCCACCCCGGCCGGCACCCGGTGCGTCAACAGCGACAGCAGCTCTTCTCCGTCTGCATGCTCACTCTCCAACAGGGCCACCAATTCGCTGACCTGAGATGCACTCAACGGCAGGGGGGGAATTCCCTCCGCTGCACGGGCCTCCACATGTTCATGGTATTTATCTAACATCATTCAACTTCCTTATTCTTAGACTATCCATCTCACCTCTAAAATCCGCCATTTCTGCGTTCAAAAATGGTCATTTACACTTGTAAACTCACATTTTTTTCCTTGAAGCACAGCAACGCCTTTAGGCGGTCACTGTCGGATTTTAGAGGCAATCTGAATGGTCTCATCTACGTTTACCTATATTTTTTTCAGGCATTAACAAATTCCAGACGCGTCCGTCACCGAACGGAAATACCTATCGGCAACGGACGCTGTGTTGGGATCAAATATTGAGCAGTAGCCGGGTGGGCTCCTCCACCAGCTCCTTGATGGTTTTCAAGAAGGTGACGGCCTGTTGTCCATCAATGATACGGTGATCATAGGAGAGCGCCACATACATCATCGGACGGATCACAATCTCGTCATCGACCACCACCGGCCGCTTCTCGATCGCATGCATTCCGAGAATCGCACTTTGTGGTGGATTGAGAATCGGTGTTGACAGCAGTGAACCAAACACGCCCCCGTTGGTGATGGTAAAGGTCCCACCAGCCAGATCTTCCATCACCAGCTTCCCGTCCCGAGCCCGCTTTGCATAATCGACAATCGCCGACTCAATGGCCGCCACACTCATCTGCTCGGTGTTGCGCAGAATCGGCACCACCAATCCACGATCCGAAGAGACCGCGATACCGATATCACAAAATCCGTGATAGACGATATCATTGCCATCCAGAGAGGCATTGACCTCGGGAAAACGCTGCAGCGCCCGGGTTGCAGCCTGCACAAAGATCGACATGAAGCCGAGTTTCACCCCATGGACCTTCTCGAATCGCTCCTTGTGAGACGCTCTCAATGCCATCACCGACGCCATGTTGATCTCGTTGAAGGTGGTCAACATCGCCGTACCCTGTTTCGCCTCCATCAGCCGCTCTGCGATGGTTGCCCGCAATCGGGTCATCGGTACCCGGCGCTCCAGCCGCTCACCATCATCCAGCTGCTGTGTCGGCATTTGTGGCTGCTGCGTGGACGGCTGTGGTGACGGCTCCACACGCTCTGCTGCTGTCGCAGCCTCCACATCCTCTTTCAGTACCCTTCCCTTTTTACCACTCCCCTGCACCGACTGAGGATCAACACCCTTCTCTGACATCAGCTTGCGCACCGAAGGGCTGAAGTGCCCCGAGGCATCCTCACCACGATCACCGGATGCTTCCTCCACGGCCGCCACACTGGATACCGCCTTGACGGTTCCCAGTTGCTGCCCGGCTACGACAGTCGCCCCCGTATTCTGCTCGATCGAGTCGACAACCCCACTGATTGGGGCCGGAATCTCCAGCACCACCTTGTCGGTCTCGATCTCAACCAGGACCTCATCCTGACTGACTGCCTCTCCAACCTTTCGGGACCAGGCGACGACCGTGGCCTCGCTGACCGACTCAGGCAGCGTCGGGGTCAACACCGCTATGCTCATATCGAACTCCCTCTCCCCATCCGGGAAAACTGTTGTTGCACCATTGTACTTTGCATCTCATGGAGGCGGCTGAGCGCCCGATCGAACTGAAACCGCAACGCCTCATCCCGATAGGCCTGCACCAGTTGCCCCATCGCCGAAATCACCAATTGAATCCGCTGATCATACAGCTCGTCAACAAAATGGAGAAAACGCCAGGCATAGGACTCCCTGGACGCCGCCTGCGCATCAATATTGGAGACAATCACCGTACTGAACAGATGGGCCAGCTGGATATAGTCACGGGTTGCACGCGGGTCACTGCAGACCACTTCAAAGTCGAGCCAGACCACCTCCTTGGCAACCTTCACCACCGGCAGACTACGCTGGTTGATCTGCAACGTATCGCGCGCCCACGGTTCACTCTCGGCATAGCGGTTGAATATCTGCTCCAACTGAGACGGCTGCAACTCCCGCATCACCTGCTCGGTCGTCAATGCACTGTTGGCGACCCGGTAGTCGATCTGACTCTTGAGCTCCACCACTTCGTTGTACTGTTTCAACAGCTCGATCGCCGGCAGAAACAGGTCACGATGAAAACCGTTCTTGTAGAGATCATCGGGTGCGCAGTTTGAGGTCGTTACCAGCATCACCTTGCGCTTGAACAGCCCCTCCAATACCCCATAGAGCAGCATTGCATCGGCAATTTCAGATACATTGAACTCATCAATACAGATCAGCCGGTAGCGTCCGGCAAGCCCTTCGGCAATATGCCGCAATGGGTTGGATTGCCGTTTCTGTACCGCCATCTCGCCATGCAACATCTCCATGAACTCATGGTAGTGATAACGCACCTTCTTTTTGGTGGGTGCCACCTGGTAGAACTGTTCCATCAGCCAGCTCTTGCCGACCCCGACCCGGCCCCAGATAAAGACACCTTGCGGTCGCCTTTTACGAAACAGACAGCGCCAACCAATAAATTGCAACCGATCCAGCGCACACTGCAGTATTTCAACCACCTCCAGTTGCGCACTGTCACGCACAATCTCCTGATGCTCGACCTGACTCAGATAGTTTTCAAGCAGCCGCTTCATCACATGTCCTCGGCCCATCCAGACCCAGTGCGCACGACACCAGATCCCGCTGCTGCTGTTGGTGGATATGGTAGCTACCGACTGCCGGTGCAGCGGATGCAGGACGCCCGACATTGGTCAGTTGTGCCCCCTCCTTCAGCATCACCTGCAGTAGCGGCCCCAGCATGAACCAGGCCCCCTGATTGAGCGGCTCTTCCTGACACCAGACCAGTCGGATATAGCCGGAATAACGCTGCAACACCTGCTCCAGTCTGTGATGGGGAAACGGATAGAGTTGCTCAATCCGCAGAATGGCTACATCTTGCAGTGATCCGCTGCGACGCCCCTCCAGCAGATCATAGTAGACCTTGCCACTGCACAACACGATCCGCTCCACCTTCTCCGGCTCGATCTCATCCTGTTCATCCAGTACCGTCTGGAAGCTTCCCTCCATCACCTCCTCGGCACGACTCAGGCAGAGTGGATGGCGTAACAGACTCTTCGGCGTCATCACAATCAGTGGTTTTCGGTAACGACGCAACATCTGACGCATCAGCATATGGAAAATCTGGGAAGGGGTACTGGGCACACAGACCTGGATGTTCTCCTGCGCACAGAGTTGAAGGTAACGTTCCAGCCGTGCAGAGGAGTGCTCGGGCCCCTGCCCGTCATAGCCATGCGGCAGAAACATCACCAGGCCGCTCAGCCTGCCCCACTTCTGCTCTCCGGAGGTGATGAACTGATCAATCACCACCTGTGCACCATTGGCAAAATCCCCGAACTGTGCCTCCCACACCACCAGGGTATCGGCCTCCGTTGTGGCATAGCCATACTCGAATGCGAGTACCGCCTCCTCGGACAACAGCGAGTCGATCACCTGAAACGGGGGCTGCTCCGGCGACAGATGCTGCAGCGGGATATAACAGTCACCACTCTCCTGGTCATGCACCACCGCATGACGATGGAAGAAGGTGCCCCGGCCGCAGTCCTGCCCGGAGATCCGCACCCCATAGCCGTACTCCAGCAGTGCTGCATAGGCGAGATTCTCACAAAACCCCCAATCAAGCTGCTGTGAACCGATCGACATTCTCAAGCGGTCCGCATAGATCCTCGACACCCGGCCGTTGACCCGTAGTGAATCGGGCAGATTGGCTACAGCACCACCCAGACGGACAAAATGTTCGTGATCCATCTTCCAGCCGGTCTGTTGTTCCCAACCCCCATCACGGTACTTGCTCCAGTTGACCGGGTGACGGCGCTCGATGTCCTGGGGGTCGATCAGGCTCGGGACGGTAGGCTCGCCATCCTCCAGGCGTCTCCGATACCCCTGAATGATATGCTCACACTCCTCTTCGGTAACCACCCCTTCCTCCACCAGACGCTTGGCATAGCACTCACGGGTGGTCGGCAGTGAACGAATCTTGCGATACATCTGTGGCTGAGTCGCGGCCGGTTCATCCGCCTCATTGTGACCATGACGCCGGTAGCAGACCATATCGATCACGACATCCTCATGGAACTCCTTGCGATAATCAAAGGCGGCACGGACCACGAATGCGACTGCCTCCGGGTCATCTCCATTGACATGAAATACCGGCGCACCCACCATCTTGGCCACATCACTACAATAGTGAGTGGAGCGTGCATCGATCTTGCTGCTGGTGGTAAAGCCGATCTGGTTATTGACCACAATGTGGATGGTACCGTGTGTACGGTAACCCCGGGTCTCGGACATGTTGAGGGTCTCCATCACCACCCCCTGACCGGCGAAGGCGGCATCACCATGAATCACGACCGGCACCACCTGATCTCCACCCTCTCTTCTGCGATCCTGCCGGGCGCGCACACCTCCTACAACCACCGGACCGACAATCTCCAGATGTGAGGGGTTGAAGGCCAATGCAAGATGGACCGGTCCATGAGGGGTATTACGGTCACAGGCAAACCCCATATGGTATTTCACATCACCGGTTCGGCCGCCGTGGCTGGCGGTCCCCTCGAATTCGGCGAAGAGGGTGGCGGGTGCCTTCCCCAGAATGTTGACCAGCACATTGAGACGGCCACGATGTGCCATACCAAATACGATCTCTTCCACACCCTCGCCCGCCGCATGATTGATCAGGGTATCCAGCATCGGGATCAGGCTCTCTCCACCCTCCAGTGAAAAACGTTTCTGGCCCACATATTTGTGGTGAAGATAGCGCTCCAGTGTCTCCGCCTCGGTCAGCCCAACCAGTAGTGATCGGCGTTCACGGTCGCTGAGTCCGGGATCACCTGCCGCAGTCTCCAGCCGCTGCTGTATCCAGCGCTTGTTGGCGGTACTGGTGATGTGCATGTACTGCGCCCCGATCGTATTGCAGTAGGTACACCGCAACAGGGAGCGGATATCCTCCAGCGTCATCTCCTGTGCCGGGCCGTGCAGCGAACCGATATTGAAACTGCATTTCAGATCCTGCTGGTCAAAACCGTGATGCTCCAGTTTCAACTCTTCAATCGTCAGTTTCTTGGTATGCCCCAGTGGATTGATCTCGGCCTCGAAGTGGCCCAGAAAACGGTGCGCGTTGATAAACTGCAACACATGAACCTGTTTTCTGGAGGCATCGGTATCGAGTGCATTCCCTCGCCCGGAATACCCTTGCTGCATATAACGCCTGAACTGTGCCCGCGTCTCTGTATGCAACTGATGGGGCTCTTCCGACATCTCCCCGATCTGCTCAAAATATTCTCTCAGCTCCGCTGGAATGGAGAGAGGATTTTGTAGATACTGCTCGTAGAGCGCTTCCAGATAGGCGGCATTATTGGCATCAAATCTCGGCATCTATCCAGCTCTCTGCATACTCACCATCAAAACAGGGGGACCTTCTCAAACTGTCGACAATATTATTTAAATATCTCAGATTTTTTGCTAATGTCAATAGATATTACGACATCAATAAGATATAAATACAAATATGTCGACAATCAACGGAATAACTATTGGCGCATAACAATTATTAATCATAATCCATGAAGCCACTCTCCCCCCACCTGACCATTTACAGGCCTCAACTCACCTCGGTGCTGTCCATCCTTCACCGTATCACCGGCGTACTGCTGGCAGCAGGCAGCCTGCTGGTGGCATCATGGCTGATTGCCGTGGCCATCGGCCCGGAGGCATTTGAAACCGTACATGCACTCTTCAGCTCAGTAGCGGGACAGGTGCTACTCTTTGGCTGGAGCTGGGCGGTGCTATACCATCTGTGCAATGGCATCCGCCATCTCTGCTGGGATGTTGGGCTTGGTCTTGAACTCTCCGCCACCTATCGAAGCGGCTATGCGGTGATCATCATCTCCACCCTCTCCACCCTTCTGCTCTGGAGCACGACCTGATGTCTGCAGCCAGCCACTGGAAAGGTCAACGTCAAAGCGCTCTGTTGCTGATACCGCTTACACTCTGGCTCCTGCTCTCGGTAGCCACACTATCCAGTGCCGACTACGATGAGATCAGGCTGTGGCTGACCCAACCACTCACCCTGATACTGCTGACACTGTTGTTGCTGGCTGCTGCATACCATGCCGTGATCGGCATGCAGGTTGTTCTGGAAGACTATCTTCGTGGCGCAATCCGAAAACGGACCATCACCATGAGTCAAATCGTGCTGACGGGAGCGGCGCTGGTTGGCCTCGCTTCGATACTCTCCCTTTTTATCGGGGTGGCATAGATGGCCGGTTATCCGATTGAGCATCACCATTTCGATGTCGTTATTGTCGGCGCGGGCGGAGCCGGTCTTCGCGCCACCTTCGGTATTGCCGACAAGGGGCTGTCGGCCGCCTGCATCACCAAGGTCTTTCCCACCCGTAGCCATACCGTCGCAGCACAGGGCGGGATCTCGGCAGCACTGGCCAATATGGGCGAGGACCACTGGAAGTGGCATATGTATGATACCGTCAAGGGTTCGGACTGGCTGGGTGACCAGGATGCCATCGAGTACATGTGTCGTGAGGCAATCCCTGCAGTACTGGAGCTGGAACATCAGGGTGTCCCCTTCTCCCGTACCGATGAGGGGAAAATCTATCAGCGGCCATTTGGCGGTATGACCACCAACTACGGTGTTGGGGTTGCACAACGCACCTGTGCCGCTGCCGACCGTACCGGTCACGCCATCCTCCACACGCTCTACCAGCAATCATTGAAGCGTGAGGCAAAATTCTTCATCGAACATTTTGCCACCGACCTGATCATGGATGATGAAGGCGTCTGCCGGGGTGTGCTGGCATGGGACCTGACGACCGGCACACTCCGCATCTTCCATGCGCAGAAGGTGATTCTCGCAACGGGTGGTTATGGTCGTACCTGGTTCTCCGCCACCTCGGCCCACACCTGCACCGGAGATGGCAACGGTATGGTATTGCGTGCCGGATTGCCGCTACAGGATATGGAATTCACCCAGTTCCACCCCACCGGCATCTATGGTGCCGGTTGCTTGATTACCGAGGGGGTACGCGGCGAGGGAGGTTACCTCACCAATGTGGAAAATGAGCGGTTCATGGAACGCTATGCACCGAATGCACGAGACCTTGCATCACGGGATGTCGTCAGTCGCGCAATGACCATGGAGATCAACGAAGGGCGCGGAGTCGGTCCACAACAGGACCATATCCATCTCCATCTGGAGCACCTCGGAGAGAAGCTGATCCAGGAGCGACTACCCGGTATCGCCGAAAGTGCCCGTATCTTTGCGGGTGTGGATGTCACCCGGGAGCCGATACCGGTACTGCCTACGGTCCACTATAATATGGGCGGCATACCGACCAATCTTCATGGCGAGGTGGTGACACTCGATGAGGATAACCCGGAACAGGTTGTACCCGGCCTGATGGCGATTGGCGAGTGTGCCTGTGTCTCGGTTCATGGCGCCAACCGGCTCGGCTCCAACTCACTGCTGGACATCATTGTCTTCGGGCGTGCTGCGGCCAACCGCTGTGCAGAAACCATCAAGAGAGGAGCAGCCCAGCCTGAGATGAGAGCATCACAGATCGACCCTGTTCTGGAGCGTTTTGACCGAATCCGTCTCTCCAGAGGAGATACTCCCACCGCACAGATCCGTGATCGCATGCAGCGCACCATGCAACAGCATGCCGCGGTCTTTCGCACCGAAGACTCCATGCAGTCCGGCATCGACAAGCTGAATGAGGTTTATGCCGACTTCAAGAAGGTATCCGTTGCAGACGACACGCTGATCTGGAACTCCGATCTGATGGAGACATTCGAACTGGACAACATGCTGCAGTGTGCCCAGGCCTCTCTTCACACCGCATACCACCGCAAGGAGAGTCGCGGCGCCCATGCCCGTGAGGACTTTCCGGCAAGGGATGACCAGCAATGGCTGATCCACTCCCTGTGCTGGGTCAAGGGTGATGGCACCACCGTCATCAGAAGCCGCCCGGTTCACCAGCATACCCTGACGGATGAGGTCGATTACATTCCTCCCAAAGAGAGGGTGTACTAAATGGCCGAATTCAGACTCCCGCCCAA
The DNA here is from genome assembly GCA_964344785.1 of uncultured Piscirickettsiaceae bacterium. Classification (GTDB taxonomy): domain Bacteria; phylum Pseudomonadota; class Gammaproteobacteria; genus Thiopontia. The sequence goes on along the minus strand of CAYFOR010000008.1, from coordinate 12,901 downwards.
CTCCGTTATCCGGGAAGGCAAGCAGTGGCCTGCACCGGAAAAGGCCAGGCGACTCCAGCACTTCCGCATCTACCGCTACAACCCGGAAAGTGTGGAAAACCCGCGCTGGGACCGCTACTCCCTGGATGCAGAGGATTGCGGAAGCCGTGTGCTGGATGCACTGCTCAAGATCAAGAACGAAATTGACCCAGGACTCACCTTCCGTCGCTCCTGCCGTGAAGGGATCTGCGGCTCCTGTGCGATGAATATCGGCGGCACCAACACCCTCGCCTGTACCAAGGCAATCAGTGACTTCGACGACAAGGAGATCACCATCAGCCCCCTCCCCCACATGGGCGTAATCAAGGATCTGGTACCGGATCTGGACCACTTCTATCGGCAACATGCATCGGTCAAACCCTGGCTGGAGCCCAAGGAGATTCCGGCCGATGGACGTGAGCAACGCCAATCCCCGGAAGAGAGAAAAGCGCTGGATGGACTCTATGAATGCATTCTCTGCGCCAGTTGCTCCACCGCATGCCCCAGCTACTGGTGGAACAGTGACAAATTTCTCGGACCCGCTACCCTGCTTCAATCCTATCGCTGGATTGCCGACAGCCGCGACAACCGCCACAATGAGCGTCTTGAGCAGTTAAATGATGCCTTTTCCCTCTATCGCTGCCATACCATCATGAACTGTACCAATACCTGTCCGAAGGGGCTCAATCCCGCCAGGGCCATTGCGGAAATCAAGCGACAGTTGGCACAAAAGTGAGTACCCCATCCCGGTCTCAGCTCCGGCTACGCTGTCGTCGCGGCATGTTGGAGCTGGATATCATGCTGCGCCACTATCTAGAGCACCACTATCCATCCGCCAGTGAAGAGGAGCAATTGCTGTTTCTTGAACTGCTGGATCTACAAGATCCCCCCCTTTACCAGCTATTGACCGCCCAAACCACATCCCGTTTCTCGGCAATCAGGGACAAAATCACTGGTTATAGGGAATAAATATCATTCCACATTAATTGACATAATAATTTTTACTCACGCAATCCATGCATGTTCTGACAGATCATTGCTATAACATTGACCTCTTTATCAACACCTTTCCCGTCGCATGCCCGTTACCGCCGAAGCCTTGATCATCTCCAAACGTGTCTCAATCCCTCTGGCGGAGATTGAGTTGACAGCCACTCGTGCTTCCGGGCCGGGTGGGCAGAATGTCAACAAGGTATCCAGCGCCATTCATCTGCGTTTTGACATTCGTGCATCCTCGCTACCTGACGACTACAAAACACGGTTGTTGGCACTCAGAGACCGGCGCATCAGCAAGGAGGGTGTCGTGATCATCAAGGCTCAACAGGCTCGCTCCCAGGACCAGAACCGTAACCAGGCACTGGAGAGACTGGCCGAGCTGGTGCAGCGTGTCGCCCGGATTCAGAAGACAAGAGTACCGACAAAACCCTCGCGTGCCGCTCGAAACAGACGCACTGACGATAAAACCAGGCGGGGCCGTGAAAAGGCGTTGCGCAGGAAAATACGGTAATACCCCACCAGAATCACTCCACTCTCTTATCCCAATAGAAAGGCTCTCGATGCAGGTGACTTACCGCTACGATGATGATCGTATCTTCTTCTATTCCGTAAATGATTCCATAGGGATATTTGGCGACCAACGCTCTGCGCAGTCCATCAGAAATCAGCATGTACACCTCTGGATACACCACGACACGCTCCAGTGCCTGAGTAAATGCCTTGAGAAAATCATAACCCAGCCCCTCTCTTTTCTCCTCATACCAGAGAAAGGCATCATGCAATTCCTGTTCAGCAGCGCGGAGGTAACGAATATCCATTAACGACTGTACTTGTTCATCACCTCTTGATGGCTTTTGGTTTCAACATCACCAGCCTGATATGCACTCCATCTTCTTGAAGCTTCTTCCAGCCAGATCTGAGCAATTTGTTCATCGGGGCGATCCAGGTCAGACAATATTTTTTCGACCAAATGGATCTTCTCTATCGGGGAGAGTGACTTTGTCTTCTCATAGATCCTTGACTCATTACTCATCGCAGTAGACTCCGTGACAGTACAGGATGATCAATCTGTACAAACCATCTGATGTATCAACCTGATCATACAACAGATGCACGATGACTGCTGGTCAAACCAACTTCTCACCAGGATCGGTTAGTACTCCGACAAGGCAGGATTGATAGATACAGCGCAGCGAAAAATATTCAGCTGCAAGGCGGACGACCGCAGGACTGGCCGTAGCCAATTCAAGAGAGGACAACACAGCAGATGGGTGTTTTTCGCGCGCCCGAAGGGAACCACACACACCGCCCAATACGGCGTTACAGCCATTTGACATAGAGTGGCTATGCCTGCATGACTGCGCCTTGTCTTGAACAGTGTGTGTGGTTCTGTATTCATCAATCCTGCCTTGTCGAAGTACCAGCATAACAGTCATATTGCGTACCCAGCAAAAGACATGGGTACGAATCGTTATATTTGAACGGTAAAACCGGGAACTACCTTGCGTCCAGAATTCTGTGCAGCACCCTTGAAAGGGTCGCCGTATTGACCGGCTTGGAGAGAAATTCATCCCCTCCGGCCTCGATAAAATCGGCCTGTGCCTGAGGGTTTGCACTCAGTGCCACAATCGGCTCGTCAAAGCCCTGTTCTCTGAGAACACGAGTCGCCTCAATGCCATCCATGATCGGCATCTGAATATCCATCAGGATGAAGTCAATCTGCAGCGCCTGCACAACCTCAACAGCCTCCTGTCCATTGTTGGCAGTCATCGCCTCATATCCCAGCTTTTCCAGCATACGCTTGGTAAGGCGCTGCATCTCGGGTGTATCTTCTGAAACCAGAATGGTAGTACCCAATGCGCTCTTTGATGGTTCAGCGTGACTCATACGAATTCTGCAAATCTCTATCCTGTTTCAAGGCATACATGGCTGTTTGCTACATGTGACTGGAACCCAAGCACTTCACACCAGAGGATATCAGTCCGTCTTGTACATTTTCCGATTGAAATATGACATCGACAATATAACCATAACAAGAGTAATGAAATTGTAACAACCGATTGGCTCAGCAAAAGAGCAGTTTCCTCCACCCTGTTGTCCACGCCATATTGATCTAACCAGGACGCGTTATACGCCCTGAAACAAAACAGGACAACAGGCCCAATCTTCGCATTCACTCCACATTATTTGGTTATAGTATTCACGAACAACCCTATAACTGAAATTTTCCAATGCAAAAATCATCTACCAGAAAGAGCCTGCGCATGCTCTGGATCATCCCCCCTATCGCGATTGGTATTGTCATCTTCGCCAATCTGACAGGAAACAAGCAACCTCCGGTACGAGTGGAGAGCGAGCCTACGCCACAGGCCGTTCGTACCCTCACGGTCCCTCAACTTGATCTGCGCCCGGTAGCGGAAGGGTATGGCACGGTACAGCCAGCCAGGGTCTGGAGCGCCATTGCACAGGTGAGTGGCCGAGTGGTTGAGATGCATCCTCGACTGCGTGATGGCGAGATCATTCCTGCCGGTGCGTTACTCTACCGCATTGATCCGGTCGACTATGAGCTGGCTCAGGAGCAGCTCAAGGCGGAGTTGGCCGAACTGGAGGTCACACAACACAACACCATCGAGTTGCTGGATATTGAGCAACGCAATCTGCAGCTGGCACAACGTGAATCGGAACGTCTGCAGTCACTTGTCAAGCAAGGCAACATCTCGCACAGCAGTGCCGACAGTGCCGAGCGAACCATGCTCAACACCCGCACAGCGGTGCAGAACCTCAGTAATACCCTCGCACTGATCCCCTCGCAACGGCGTGTGATCGAGGCCAAGCTGGCACAGGCCAAACGTGACCTGGAAAACACCAGAATTCATGCACCATTCAACCTGCGTATTGCCGATCTCGATATGGAGACTGACCAATACATCACCAACGGGCAGAAACTGTTTGAAGGGGATGGCGTCGATCGCTCCGAAGTGGTGGCCCAGATTGCCCTCTCCTCCATGCGTCACCTCTTTCTCGCCCACCAGGATACCCCTCCCGGAAAACGGGAACTGACCGAAGGGCTGGTCGCCTATGCCGAACTGGAACCGACCATCGAGATGGATCTGGGCGGAACCACCGCCCGCTGGGATGCCGAGTTTGTCCGCTTCACCGACAGCATTGACAGCGAAACCCGCACCATTGGTGTAGTCGTCGCCCAGGACAGGCCCTATGAGAAGATCATCCCCGGTCAACGTCCCCCACTCTCCAAGGGTATGTTCGTCAAGGTGACGCTGCAGGGGCGCGTGCAGCCCCAACAAGTCGTGATCCCCCGCAATACACTGCGCAATGGCAAAGTCTATCTGCTTGATGCCAATAACCAGCTGGTGATCCGTGAAGTCAAGGTACGGTACAGCCAGGAGAGCCTGAGTGTGATCGAATCGGGCATTGAGGCGGGTGAAACCCTGGTATTGAGCGATCTGATCCCGGCCATTGCAGGGATGCCGCTACACCCACAAACCGACAGTAAAGCCACACAGCAACTGCTCGATACCGCAAACGGCAATCATCTGGAGTCAGCTCAATGATCCGTTGGTTTACCGACCACCCCAACGCCGCCAACCTACTGATGGTGGCCATCATTCTGCTAGGACTGGTGGCACTGCCGGGACAGCAGCGCGAGACCTTCCCGCGCATTGAGAATGACAAGGTGGAGGTGCGTGTCGTCTATCCCGGTGCGACCGCCTCCGAAGTGGAGGATGCCATCTGTCGCCGACTGGAGGAGGCTACGGAGGGGGTGGTTGGGCTGGAAGAGATCCGTTGTGCATCCAACGAAGGCGTCGGCAGCGCCACACTGGTCAAGCTGGAGGGGATCGAGATGCCCCGTTTTCTGGATGACATCAAATCCAGTGTCGATGCCATTGATGACTTCCCGGAAAACAGTGAACAACCGATCACCGAAGAGCTGGGGCGTACCGATGCAGTCGTCTCCATCGCCATCACCGGCCCCGAAGATGCCACGACACTCCGCACCTATGCCGAAACCCTGAAATCCCGGTTGAAGCAGCAGACCCATGTTGCCACCATCACCATACAGGGCTTTTCGGATCACCAGCTACGCATCGAGATACCACAACAGCGATTGCGTCAATTCGGCCTCTCCGCCGACGACATTGCCAATACCATGCAGCAGCAGAGTATCGGCATCCCGATCGGCAAGCTGCAAGGAAGCGAAGAGGATCTGCTGCTGCGCTTCGATGATCAGCGCAAGAGCGTGGCCGCCCTTCAGGAGTTGGTGGTGCTCTCCGGACGCAGTGGTGCTGCCATCAAACTGGGAGAGATCGCCACCATCCATGACCGTTTCGAGCTGGATGAGGAGAAGATTCTGTTTGACGGCAGACGGGCCGCCATTCTCAACGTCACCAAGAACCAGCACCAGGATCTGCTCAAGGTCTATGACCAGATTGCCGCCTTTGTCGAGCGGGAGCAGAACGCGGCACCCGCCGGTATCCAGCTTACCCTGACACAGGATCGCTCCTCCGTGGTGCGTGACCGGTTGGAGATGCTATTGGACAACGGCATGGCCGGTCTCGCGCTGGTCTTTCTGGTGCTGTGGCTCTTCTTCAGTCTTCGCTACAGCTTCTGGGTCACCATGGGGCTGCCGGTCTCCTTCCTCGGCGGACTGTTCCTGCTGCCGATGTTCGGCATCACCATCAACATGATCTCGATGGTCGGGCTGCTGATCGGCATCGGTCTGTTGATGGATGACGCCATTGTCATCGCCGAGAACATCGCGGCCCGCATGGAGCGTGGGGACCGCCCGATGCAAGCTGCACGCAACGGCGTCAAACAGGTACTGCCGGGTATCCTCTCCTCCTTCACCACTACCGTACTGGTGTTTGGCTCGCTCGCCTTCATCAGCGGAGAGATCGGTCAGGTACTGCGGGTGATGCCGATTGTATTGCTGGTGGTGCTCAGCGTCAGCCTGCTGGAGGCCTTTTGGGTGCTCCCGAACCATCTGGGGCATTCACTGGACCATATGGACCGACGTCAGGATTCACGCTTCCGTCAGGCGTTTGAACGCAATTTCAATCGAATGCGGGACAACCTCTTCGGGCCAATGATCGACTTTGCTGTCGAGTATCGTTATTTCACTGTGGGCCTGGTCATTCTGTTGATGATGCTGGCGGTAGCCATGCCGGCCAGCGGCAAACTCAAGTTCGTCGGCTTCCCTGCCATTGAAGGGGATATTCTGGAGGCCAGAGTACTGCTTCCGCAGGGCACCCCACTGGCCCGTACCGAGATGGTCGTGCAGCAGTTGACGGATGCCCTGGAGCAGATCAACCGACAGCTCAAATCCCGTCAGCCCGGAGAGCAGAACCTGATACAGCATGTGACCGTCATCTATGGCGAGAACCCGGATGCCAATGAGTCAGGCCCCCATGTGGCACGCATTGTTGCCGACCTGCTCAGTGGAGAAGAGAGGAGCGCCTCGCTCAATGAGATCCGACAGCGCTGGCGTGAGAACAGTGGCCTGTTGACCGATGTCATCACCATCACCTACACCGAACCGACACTGGGGCCCGGCGGACGCCAGCTCGATATTCGGTTGATTGGAGAGGATCTCGACCAGTTGCAATCTGCAGCACTTGAGGTCAAACAGTGGCTCGGCGGCTATGCTGGTGTCATCGATCTCAATGACGACCTGCGTCCCGGAAAACGGGAGTACCGCCTCCACCTCAAGGAGAGCGCCGGTGTGCTGGGGTTGAACGCGCAGGAGATCGCCAACCAGGTACGCACCGCCTTCCAGGGCAGTACCATCGACGAGTTCCCGCTTGGGGCGGAGACCTATGAGGTCGACCTGCGCCTGACTGCCAGTGATCGCAGCAACCAGGCCGCCCTTGAACAGTTCACCATCATCGGGCGTAATGGTGTGCTGATCCCACTGGACGTTGTTGCCGATATTGAGGAGAGCCGGGGCTGGGCACGTATTCACCGCATCAACGGTCAACGTGCCATCACCGTGCAGGGCGATGTGGAGAGTGAGACAGCCAATGCACAGGAACTGCTGGCACTGGCTGGAAAAACGCTGTTCCCCGAGCTGCAGCAGCGCTACCCCGGCTTGAAGGTCAGCGTGCGTGGACAGAGCAATGAGTCCGCCGAAACCGGGCAGTCGATTGTACGCAACGTACTACTCGGCATGGTCGGAATCTACATGCTGCTGGCCCTGCAGTTCCGGGGCTATCTGGCACCGATCACGGTGATGTCGGTGATCCCCACGGCACTGATCGGCGTGGTCTTCGGACACCTGCTGATGGGGCTGAATCTCACCCTGCCCAGCATGATCGGAATGGCCTCACTGTTTGGTGTCGTGGTCAACGACTCCATTCTGCTGGTGGTCTTTATCCGCGAGGCACGTGCCACTGGAACTGCAGTCATATCCGCGGCAAAACAGGCGGGGCGTGCCCGCTTCCGTCCCATTCTGCTGACCTCCATCACCACCGTGGCCGGACTGATTCCGTTGCTGACCGAAACCAGCCTGCAGGCGCAGATTCTGATCCCGCTGGCAACCAGTCTTGCCTTCGGTCTCACCTCCGCCACACTGACCGCTATCTTTCTGGTACCTGCCATCTACTGCATACTGGATGACTTCAATGCACTGGGAGAGGCCGAACCCACTACCACAACCGGAGAGCCATTGTGAACCGAGCACTTTTCCTGACCATAGGTCTGACACTACTCTCTCAACCACTACTGGCGGAGGATCTGCTGCAGGTGACCCACTACGCGCTGGAACAGGATCAGCAGTTGAAGATCTCCCGGCTCGGAGTGGATATCAAGCAGCAGCAACTGCAGCAGTCGAAATCACTGCTACTGCCCTCCATCAGCGGCACCGTCACTTATGACCAGAGTGACAACTCCCGCTACAGTGGTGACAACCAAAGCGACAGCTACAGCCTGAGCCTGACCCAGAAGCTCTACCATCGGGACAGCAGCAAACGGGTAGAGCGCTCCAAAGTGCTCTCTGAAGAGAGCCGAATCACCCTGGAAGAGTCTCATCAGCAACTGCTGTTGCGCACCGCAATCGCCTACTTTGACCAGCTCTCGGCAGAGGATGCACTGGAGCTGGCGCAACAGGAGAAACGTGCGGTCGCAGAACAGCTCAAACGGAGTCAACAGCAGTTCAATGTAGGCACCACCTCGATGACCGATCTGCAAGAGGTACAGGCACGCTTTGATCTGATACATGCCCAATGGGTCTCGGCCAGAGCCGCACTGGAAAACAGTCGCGAGGCACTGTACGAGATTGTCTATCGTGAGCTGGCAGCACTCCATCCACTCGATCCGTCGACACCGCTTCCCTCTTCGGAATCCGACTCGCTGCAGCAGTGGATCGACCAGGCAATGGAGAATAGCACGGCACTGCAGCAGTTACGGAAGCAGCTGGAGTCGGCAAAACTGACCACCGAGGTGGAGCGTTCCGCGGACCACCCTACACTCAGCCTGGTTGGCTCACTCTCCCACAGCAACAACCGCAACAGCAGCTATGGTGCCGACAGTGACCTCTATTCGCTGGGGCTGCAGGCAACCCTCTCTCTCTATAGTGGCGGGAACATCCGGGCCAAGGTCTCCGAGGCACTGCTGCTGCAGCAACAGGCAGAGGCCTCGCTGGAACAGCAGAAACGCAGTACGGTAAAGACCATTCGCTCCAACGTACTGGCCGTCAATACAGCAGCTGAATTGATCAAGGCACAGCAACAGGTACTCTCCTCGGCACAGACCGCCTTCAACGCAACCCGGACCGGTGTCGAGGTGGGAACCCGCATCATGGCGGATCTGCTGGATGCACAAAAGGAGCTCTACAGCGCACGCCGGGATCTGGCGCAGGCCCGTTATGATCTGCTACTGGCTCAATTGACCCTGAAACAGTCCGCAGGCGTGCTGACCCTGGGCGATATCGAGCAGGTCAACCAACTGCTGCTGTCAAAATAGTACAGGGGCAGTGAATGGAATTCTTTGCCGTGGCCGACCTGTCCACTACACCAGCAGCATTACAGAACACACTGCGTGTGGAAACACTGGATCTCTACTGCTCGGAGATTGACAGGATCTTGCAGGTCGATAATGAGAGCCGAGGGGTGATCTACTGCCTATGGGGAGAGTTCGCTGTCGAACGTCAGGTCATCAATGGCGGGATACGATTCACATTGCCGCACTGCCCCAATGCCCTGAGCTGGACCATCACAACAGGCCATGACCCGGCACCTGATCAGGTCGTCATACACGCCACCATCAACCGCACCACACACGATGCAGACTTCATTGAGTCGATCGAAACCTTCATAGAGTCCTGGAGGGCGGGGCTAGAAAATCACAACAACAGAATCACTGTATAGGTCACGGTTAAAGTGTAGAAATCTAGACGGGCTGTTGAAAAAGCCCCAACTTTACCCTTCGAAACTGACGATCCAGCCTGTTTTAGAGGGCCTGTGAATTGACTCAATATTTTCTAGAGTTTCCTCCAATAGCCTCCAGATAGCGCCTCTGGGTGCCTTTAAGGAGACTTGATCGCTCCTGAGTGTGAATTTGAGCAATACTCCCCATCCTGCTACCCGCTTCAGGTTTTGGGTAAGAGCTGTCAGATAAAACTGGATCTGGGCATTTACCAATCCGCGATACCTGATTCGTCTGAGGCAATGGTTGTCCTTCGCTTCCCCAAACAATCCTTCAATCTTCCAGGCTCGTTCTGTAAGTTTCGCTTTGAAGTACTTGGTAGTTTGGCGGCGACGGACTCGGTCAATATCGCTTTGATGAATGCTCCGGTAGACAAATCGGCTACGGTTTTTGTGGGAGTCTGGTAAACAGGTAGAGCGCAAAGAGCATGCCTTACAGTGACCACCAACAATACGGTAGCGTTTCATGATCCCCTTTTCTGCTTTCTCATAAGGATACATCCAGTGTCCCGTTGGACAGCGATATCGATCTGCCCTTGAATCGTAGGAAAATTCACCTCTACTGATTCTACCTGCGCCTATATTGTCATCATGCAACGGTATGTAAGAGCGCACTCCCAGTTCGCGGAACTGTTTATAGGTTGGGCCTCTGCCATACCCTTTGTCTGCAATTACTTCCTGTACAGGTAATCCAAATCTTTTGATTTGATAAGTGATGCGATCAGGCATCACTGTACATTCGTGCCGTGACCCTGTTGTTCCATAACAGTCTGTAATGATGCGACTGTCTCCATCAATCGTATAGTGGACCTTGTATGCCATCTTTCGATAGGTGCTCTTTCTTGAGACAAGAGTCGCGTCTGGATCTGATCGGCTTACATGAGTTTGATTAGAAACACGACGCTGCTTTTTCCCTTCACGAAAATCGTGATAGCGCTGCTGGTAGTCTTTTAGTGCTTTGGCATCAGGATCACCATCCGAACACACTTCCATGCTATCGATACTGGCGTTGGCATCTATCAATGATGCATCAGTAAACAGCTTCTTACCCGATATGATTCCTGCTTTGTGCCACTTGTTGATGAAGTGTTCGAACACCTGCTGAAATACGCCTTCTCCAAGGCGTTGACGAATTCGCGTCAATGACGAATGGTCAGGTACTTGATCCTCAAGATTAAGACGACAGAACCATCGATAGGCCAGATTTAGATGGATCTCATCACACAGTTTCCGGTCAGATTTGATCCCATATAAATATCCAATAATCTGCATGCGGAAAAACAGCACTGGGTCGATTGATCTACGGCCATTATCAGCACAGTAAAACCCTGAAGTCAGATCGTATACAAAATCGAGGTCTAGAACTTTTTCGATCTTGCGAAGCAGATGATCTTTTGGAATGAACTCTTCGAGGTTGATTGTATGAAATAGAGCTGGCTGATATTGAGTTCTACCTTGCATATGTAACCCCTTGATGGCTTCAGGGGCAGTATCTAAAGGCCATGCTTCAACTGCAAGGGGGTTGAGACTTTTTCAACAGCCCGTAGACTCGATCTGACAGTAAGTGTCAGTTTAGCGCTTTGAGCGGACCTTTGCACACAAGCTTCTGGATGATGGCATAAACTACAGGTAATGACTTATTTTCAATCAGGTTGCTTGATATAAAAGGCGGTAAAGGCTCTGATTATTCCTCAGCCGCATAAAAAATTGTGGTGGTGTGAATGAACCAAGCTCTTTCTTGATCATTTTAAGGGTTGGGCTATTGGAGAGTTGGCTCACGGAATTTATCTTGATCGCAGAAACTGACTCTCGATTCTGTACATAGGCAGTAAATTCTTCTTTAGTAATGGCTATCTGATCACCATATTTCTCCCAAATCGTGCAGGGTGAGTCAGTGTGTACATGCTCTACCGTTACCTGTGCCTTCACCTCACCTTTAGGTAGAGTTGAGTAAATCCACATACGGGTACCAGGCTCCAGGTTGGCTCTCTTTGTCCGGAGCTCAACAGTTTTCTCGCCACTCAGGATTTTCTCAACATAGTTGGGCTTGATGGATATCAATACGTCATTCATCTGAATTGGCCTTTTGTAAAATTGTTATTAGCTGCTCATTCTCTATGCGCTGAGCTGTTATCAGGTTTGCTCCATTGACTATGTGGTTCTCCTTGAGGAAGTGAATCGGTACTGGATTCCTAAAGGAGGTGTAATTATCAAATGTTATTACATGGATGTCATCGTTCTTATCTGCTAGATCCTGAATTCCTGATATCAGCAGTGCGCCCTGCCTTTTGTAGTCTGTTGCTACTGTTGCGACACTGACTTTTCCAGAGTATGTAATTCGCCCACGGCCGATGATTTTTTTTCTACCTCCATGCTTACCGGACTCATAGAAAAGCACAATACTGCCCTGTCTAAACAGTCCAAGACTCTTGGGAGTACGAAAGTAGGCTTTCTCCACGTGTAATAGAGCTTCATTAAATGGAAAAAGACTGTGTTGTGCTGTTTCATGATCTAGTAAACGTTCCACATACGGCCTTTGTATAGGGATGATTATGGCGTCCCGATTGTGGCAGAGGAATAGCGCTGGTGAGAACAGGGTCTCCATATCAAAGAGTGGTGCTCTCGTACTTTTCTGAGATGATGTACTATTAATCAGTGCACCGGTATTGGTGAACTCATCACAGGTAGGCATTCGACCATTGAAGGAGATATCTACATGGCTTCTCAGGTCATTGCAGAACCTATACCAACCATCTGGAGTGATTGTTCTATTGCAAGAGATTTTTGCCAAATCACAGCCATTATGGAGACCGCTATTTTTACGAAATCCTTTTTGAAGTGCTGTACTGCGTGTTTTTGCACTTCCACTGGGCATGAATAGTGCTGTAACAATCATTTTCTCACTGGATGAGGGTGTGGAAGCATTCTCGATAAAGTGATCTATCAAAGTTTGGGATGCTGAATGCTGTTCATTGACCACTAAATAGAAAATTTTTGATTGCACCAGATCATTCTGATCCCATGCGCTACAAGCTACTATTTGTTGATTAGCTCTGGCAACCCACCGTTGCCGTGGGTTTGAGCTGTCGCCAGCCATTAGCATCTTGCTAGAAATGTCATTAGGAACTCCGTTGTTGTTCAAGAATTCCGCAGCCTCCCGTCTTTCATGTTCAGTAAATTCACGTATGGATATTTCCGTGTCTTCATGGAAAACAGACAGGTCTGCTCCTTCGCCCTGGTTAGCATCCTCGATTAATTCCGCCATAATCTGAGGTGACAATACTTCGATGTTGAATTGCTCCATCAGTTGTGATGAAGCCCTCAATAGAGCGTTGTCAGAAGTTACGAAAATCCGAATTCCGTGATGGATGGATTGAGCGATATGTAGAATATCTGAACCCGCCTTATTCACCAAATAACCCATAAAACAAGGAGGCGCGCCCTCTATT
>CAYFOR010000007.1:0-50216 GCA_964344785.1 uncultured Piscirickettsiaceae bacterium | reverse complement strand
ACGTCATCAATAACCAATTGAATTTATTCGATTAAACGTTGGGACACCAGTGACCTGCGTTATACCCAACTAGGAGGGGAGGTGACCTGTAGTGTAAAAGATGGTGAGCATTTCGGCCAAATGAAGGATCTTGTTTGGGAAGATGAAAATGGTATGCCTATACGACTATTCAAGCATGGTAATAGTGGGCTGCCAATGGATTCACAGGAACTATTCAGATGGATCTATGTAGAACAAAACGGATATACCCCTGAGGATAAAATGCCTAGTGAATCAGTATCGTTATGGGTTGATCAAGTATTCAGTATTGGTGATTTATGGCTTGATGCTGGAGGCCGTACAGTTGCAGTAAGCAAAGTAAAGCTTGGCTTTGAGGTTTGCAGCAGTGAAATCACTGTAGATAATGTTGAACATTACCGGTCAGAGCATCAAGACATAGCGCACCGGGTTCAATGGAAGGGTGAGTTGGTTAGGCAGAAAAAACCAATATCTCTAACCATTGAGGCAATGATTAAAAGTCGTGATTCAAACGGGTATTGAGATCATAGTGGTTCTGAGGGGATCAACATGGTGTATTACTGATCTTTGTTTGATAATTGTGGATGATACAGCGCCTTGTCAATTTTTTCTCGTATGCTCTCAATAACTGGAATGTGATTATTGGCAGTACAGACAGGAGGTGAATGAATGCAGTTAGCAATTGAGTTACCCAACGACTTTATGGCACTTGAGGAGGTGCATGAGGTGCAGCGGGAAATGCGGCTTTCGTACGCGCTTCGCCTGTATAAACATGCCAAGGTGACGATATCAAAGGCAGCAGAATTGGCTGATGTCGACCTTTACAGGTTTATGGAAATCTGTAGTGAAGAGCAGATCCCGGTGATTGATATGACGAAAGAGGAGTTGCAACAGGAGTTGGAAGGATTGAAGTCCCTATGATCCTGATTGCAGATAGCTCTGCACTGGTGGCACTTTCGATCTGTGATGGCTTGGAGCTATTGGAGCAATTGTTTGGTGAGGTGAAGGTTCCAGTGGCTGTGTATCAAGAGGTTACTGTAAGAAATAAAACCGGGTCAGGCGAACTGGAGACTTTCCTTGAAGGGAAGGTTGAGGCCGTGGATACTGCAAACTATATCTATCTGGATGGTTATGCCGACTTGGGGGAGACGGAGGCAATGCTGCTCTATAAGCAGTTGTCTGCTGATTGGCTGCTGATCGATGACAGACATGGACGGCAGGTTGCAGGCATTAACCGGATTCAAACGGTGGGTTCATTGGGGGTTCTGTTAGCAGCAAAACAGAAGGGGCTGATTTCTGCCTTGCAACCGAGGCTTGATTTGCTGACCAGGGGCAAGATCTATATCAGTCCTGAATTGCAGCGCTCTGTACTGAAACTGGCTGGAGAGCATACAGAGTGAATCATTCCTCGGGCGGCGCTGATCAGCGTGTAGGCCTGATTTCGTCTGATCGATTATTCTCCACGGTGCAGCAATTTTCCCAATACTTTTTCTATAAGGTATTGAAGGATCGTATTCCGCTCAATGCAGGATCACTATCCTATATGACACTGCTCTCACTGGTGCCGTTACTGGCGGTGATGGTGTCGGTGTTCTCGGCCTTCCCGGCCTTTGAGAAGATTTCGGGTGAGATCGAGGCTTTCATCTTCCGTAATTTCGTGCCTGCTGCCGGAGAGCAGATTCAGGCATCGCTGGCGGCATTTGTTGAGAATACCAAGCGAATGACTGCGATGGGGATGCTGTTTCTGGTTGTGGTGGCGATGCTGCTGATGTCGGCTGTGGATCAGACCATTGATGATATATGGGGGAGTCACAAGCGGCGACGGTTGACAACGGCCTTCATGCTCTACTGGTCGGTACTGACACTGGGGCCGCTGCTGATTGGTGCCGGGATTGCAGCCACCTCCTACCTGTTGACGATTGCGGAAGAGAGTGTCATGGCCGGATTGGGACTGCAGGGAGGGTTATTAAAGATGCTGCCCTATCTAACCTCAATCCTCGCCTTCATGATGCTCTACACCTTTGTCCCTAGCCGTCCGGTCCGCTTTCTCCATGCACTGATTGGGGCCGTTGTCGCATCGATTCTGTTTGAGTTGAGCAAACAGCTTTTCGCCCTCTATATCTCGAAGTTCTCGACCTATGAGACTCTTTATGGCGCGGTTGCTGCGGTGCCGATCCTTTTTTTGTGGGTCTATATCTCCTGGGTGGTGGTGCTGCTGGGGGCGGAATTCACCTACTGTCTCGGCCACTTCCGGGAAGAGCGGTCAACCGGCCAGCCCATAGAGTCCGGGGAAGAAGAGGATGGAGCCGAGCACCGTGAGCTGTAACAGAATGAATGGAGCCACGCCCCGATAGATCTCGGTGGTCTGTACCGATGGCGGGGCCACCCCCTTCAGATAGAAGAGGCTGAAGCCGAAGGGTGGGGTCAGAAAGGAGGTCTGCAGATTCATTGCAATCAGGATGGCGTACCACAACAGTGGAATGCCCAGTGCCTCTGCCACCGGTAGCAGAATCGGCACGACAATAAAGGCGATTTCGACAAAATCGATGAAGAAGCCCAGCAGCAGAATGAAGAGCATCGAGAAGATCAGAAACCCCCAGCGTTCACCGGGAAGCTGCAGCAGATAGGTCTCGACAACGCGGTCACCGCCGGTGTAGGTGAAAGCCATTGAAAAGGCGGTGGCCCCGACCAGAATGGCAAAAACCATTGCGGTGATCTTTACGGTCTCTTCGGCACTCTCCATCAGTGCCTTGAGAGAAAACTTTCGGTATAGCATCGCCAGCAGAATGGCACCGAATCCACCCACTGCCGAGGATTCAGTGGGTGTGGCAATCCCTGAAAAGATGGAACCCAGCACCACCACGATCAGTACCAGCGGCGGTACGATTGCCCGGATCGCATCGAGATACTGCGTTTTCAGCGTTCTATTATCCTGGTCATCAAACGCAACCGCCGGGGCGCTCCCTTCCACCAGATGGGTGTAGCCCAACACGTAGAGGATATAGAGAGAGACCAGAACCAACCCTGGTATCACTGCGGCCTTGAACAGATCACCAACAGGCAGTCCCATCACATCGCCCAGGATAATGAGGATGATGGAGGGAGGAATGATCTGCCCCAGGGTGCCCGAGGCGCAGATGACGCCACAACTGAGCGGGCGGCTGTAGTGGTACTTCAGCATCACCGGCAGTGAGATCACTCCCATCGCTACCACACTGGCCCCAACCACACCGGTGGAGGCGGCTAGCAGGGTACCGACCAGAATGGTGGATATTGCGAGACCGCCGGAACGTTGGCCGAACAGCCTTCCCATCGACTCCAGCAACTGCTCGGCCAGCTCGGTCTTCTGCAGCATGATGCCCATGAAGATGAAGAGTGGAACGGCCATCAGTGTGGAGTTCTCCATGATGGACTGGATGCGGAAGGGCATGAAGGCGAAGATCTCGACACCCTCTGACAGTACCCCAAAGATCAGGGCAACCCCGCCAAAGGTGAAGGCGACCGGGAAGCCGAACAGCAGCAACAGTAGTGCAGTGATGAACATGGCAATCCCGATCATTCGCGCTCTCCGGCACGCATCCATGCACGCAACATGAATCCGATACTGCTGATGATCAGCAGTGTGAAGGAGAGCGGGATCATGGCCTTGATCAGCCAGCGATAGGGGAGTCCGCCGGGATCGCCGCTGGCCTCGCCCAGTTGGTAGCTTTCTGCGACAAAACCGCTGCCGTACCAGACGATCAGTAGCGAGAACGGAATCAGAAACAGCAGTGTACCACCGATGTCGATCCAGGCCTGATGTCTGGGGGAGAGCCGGTTGTAGAGCAGATCGACCCGTACATGACCATTGCGGGAGAGGGTATAGGAGATGCCGAGCAGAAATACCGAGGCATAGAGGTGCCACTCCATCTCCTGCATCGCAATGGATACATCATTCAGCAGATAGCGCATGATCACGTCGTAGAAGACGTTGAGCAGGAGCAGCAGCAGGAGTGTGGCGGCGAGTCTGCCGACAATGGTGCTGAGGCGTTCAGTAAATTCCAGTAATTTCATGGGTACCTGCTCACCAGCACCGGTAACTGAACAGTTACTTTCATCAGATCATTATAGCGGGTTTTCCCGACTGCAAAGGGCACTGCCCCGGTGTGTGGCCAATGATAAGCTCGTCCTGAAGATGGCAGAAAGTGGGTGGCTGCCTGTAGGGATGATCTATATTGTAAATGCGGTGACCCACAAGTCATGCTTGTTGCAGAAGCTTGTGGCATAGCACGCACCGGTCCCCCTGGGTACATGGAAGGTCGAGACTGCTCTGTCATCACGCTGCGAGAAGATCTTCTTTCCAATCACCTGACCATCTTCAGTGATCAGGGTATGGCGCACGATGTAGTGGCTTTCATTCATGCAGTGGCGCGTTTCAACCGTGATCTGCTCTTCCTGTTGTGTTACAACAGGGGCATGGCAGCTCGCCTTTTTCGACGGTTTTTCGGGATGTTCACTGATGTTGACGGTATCAGCGACTGACTGGATTGAGGGTGAACCTTTTACCGCAAGTGGAATGGCCGGTGAGGCACCTACTGCAAGTATTGAAGCCTTGATAAAGTTACGACGTGTGACCATGATGACTCCCTTCGTTGTGTAGTGGAGACTGCTTCCTTGCAGTACCACATCATTTATAAAGGCCTCACCCTCACTGAGACGTGGGTAGTGCGTGCATTAGATGATTACCCGCACTACGCATGAGAATATAGTGGTTGACTCTGGTGTCGCAAGAGAAATTACAAAGGTATTACAAAAATATTTCAATGAGATATTTTCGCAGATACTTGAAAATCAGATGCGGGGGCCCCTTTTTATGGGTCCGTTTTTCCGGTTTGTCGTTGAAAAGTTTCCGACAGGCACTAATGTGTAATCAACCGACTCTGTGACGATTTGAGGAATTTGAGATGAAGATAAGACAATTGTTTGATCCGGCAACCAGCAGCTACAGCTATCTGCTGTGGGATGGGGAACAGCATGAGGCGGTGTTGATTGATCCTGTCCTTGAACAAGCGGAGCGGGACTTGAAGCTGATCGAGGAGCTGGGCCTGAATCTGCGCTATACGCTGGAGACCCACGTGCATGCCGACCACATCAGCGGTGGCGGGGTCATCCGGGAGCAACTCCACTCCCGTTATGCGGTGCATGCCAATAGCCGGATCGAGTGTGCAGACTGGCTACTGGAGGAGGGAGATACCATTTCGTTTGGGGGGTATTCACTACAGGCGCTCTACACGCCAGGGCATACCAATACCGATATCTGCTATTCGACCGATGGTTATCTGTTCAGCGGAGACACGTTGCTGATCCGTGGCAGTGGGCGGACCGATTTCCAGTCGGGTGATTCGGGGGCTGCCTGGGACTCCATTCAGCAGCAGCTGTTTTCACTGCCTGACGAGACTGTGGTCTATCCAGGTCATGACTACAATGGCTTCACTCGATCAACCATTGCAGAGGAGAAGGCGCACAACCCCAGGCTCCATAGTGGGCAGACAAGGGAGGGGTATATGGAGATCATGGATAACATGAAGATTGCCAAGCCCCAGCGGATTGAAGTGGCCGTGCCCGGCAATATGCGCTGTGGGCTTTAGCGTTTGTACCGGGGCGGCACTGTTTCCAGCCCCGGTACCTCCAGTCATTGGCTACTTGAGCCCCTCCATCGTTTCGTAGTAGCTCTGGTCCGAGATCCTGGTCCAGGCCCGTGCCTTCTTCAGGTAGGTTGTCTGTGATGCAATGATCTCCTTCGCCAGTGGATCAGCCGCTGCCCGTTCAGCAATCAGCTCATCATTGGCATCCTTCAGAGCCTGCAATACATCAGGTGGAAACGATTTCACCTGAATATTGGGATACTCGGTCTTCATCGAGGCCCAGTTCTCTGCACTCTCATGGGTGGAGTGTGCGTACATGTCATAGGCCGCTACCCGCATTGCAACCCGGAGGATCTCCTGAATATCGGCAGGCAGCGAATCCCATTTCTTCTTGTTGAAGAGGAACTGCAGTTCGGAGCCCGGCTCGTGCCAGCCTGTGTAGTAGTAGGGGGCGATCTTGTGGAATCCCATTCGCAGGTCGAGTGAGGGGCCGACCCACTCCAGGGCATCAATGGTGCCACGCTCCAGTGCGGTATAGAGTTCTCCGGCAGGGATGTTGGTCGGCTTGCCTCCCACCTTGTTGAGGATCTCTCCGGCAAAACCGGGGATGCGCATCTTCAGACCCTGCAGATCCTCGACCGAGTTGATCTCCTTTTGGAACCAGCCGCCCATCTGGTTGCCGGTATTGCCGCCGGGGAAAGAGATCAGATGATGGGGGGCATAGACCTTCTGGGTCAGATCAAAGCCACCGCCATGGTAGAACCAGGCATACTGTTCAACGGCGGTCATGCCGAATGGCATTGAGGTGAAGTAGAGGGTATTGGGTACCTTTCCCTTCCAGTAGTAGGAGCCGGAGTGGCCCATATCATACTGGCCCGACTTCACCATGTCGAAAATGCCGAGCGGTGCCTTGTGCTTGTTCTTGGAGTCGATAGTGATGTTGATTCGGCCATCGGACATCTTGTGGGCCATCTCGGCCATACCATGAATGGCATCACCGAAGATCGGGAACTTGGTGGGCCAGGTGTGAGCAAGTCTCAGCTCATAGCGCTCTTTGGGGGATTCGTTTTTCACTGCGGTGGTCTGTCGGCTGCTGTCGTTTTCCCCGCAGCCGGTCAATATGGCTGCAGTCAGTAGCAGAGCGATCTTCATCACCGTCTTATATGGAAGTGGTGTCATTGTTTCATCCTTCTGTTTCTTTTTTGATGGTCTCTTTTGGACACTGGTTTTTTGGAGGGGCTTCAGCGCCCTCCTGACCGGGCATGTTGCTGGCTGCACAGAGATATCACATGCTGTGCGCGTGAACAGGCGGGTATGGTACTTTGAATTTCGACAGAGTACACTGAGTACTTGGGAGGGGTTCCAGTGTGAGCCTGCATGTTATTTCGGGTTGGTGGGAATGCACCATATAATAGTCTTATATATTGTATGGTTTTATGGCGTGCCGTGAAACGACCTTGGTCCAGGTCTACATGGAGCACGGCCATGACCCAGGTGAGAGGCATGATACTGGAGAGGTGAGCTGAAGTGATTTGGGAATCTATCTCGTTAATGACGGTTATCGATCTGTTTATCATCGGTATCGTCATCGCTGCGTATTACCATTTCTTCAGGCGCAAGCAGGCCATTCGACGGGTTGGAGCGACGGGTGCTGCGGTGATGATGCTCGTTGGTCTGGGGGTTTTCGGTCTGTTCTATCTGGCAGATCTCTTTACCATGTTTGTATTGCCGCAATTCATGCCGATGATGCAGGCGATGGAGTTGATGAAGCAACTCCATCTGAACGCAATGTGGCTGGTGATGGTGGTTGGCACCTCGTTTCTGGTGTTGGGTATGCTGCGGCTGATGCATATCGTGTTTCCCGGTCACATCTCTGCGATGGAGACACTGGAATACAAACAGGAGAAAGCGGAGCAGCTGTCCAGGATCAAGGATGATTTTTTTGCAGCAATGAGCCATGAGTTGCGGACTCCACTCACCGCTATTATCGGCAACTGTGAGCACCTGCTTGAAAGCGAGAATTGTGGAGGGCTTGGCTGTTCTCAGGTGGATGCACGTGAGATTCTGCTTTCGATTGAGAGTGCCGGTAAAAACCAGTTGGCGCTGGTGAACGATATTCTTGATATCTCCAAGATCGAGTCGGGCAAATTTGCAATCTATGACTCTTATTACGACCTGGCGCATCTGTTGGGTGAGGTGAGGCGGATTGTGGCGATCAAGGCACAGGATGCCGGAGTCAAACTCATCATTGAACAGCAGGAGGAGCAGGATCATCTGCTGGAGGGTGATCCGCAGCGTATCAGGCAGATTCTGATCAATCTGCTGGAGAATGCGGTGAAGTTTACCGATGAGGGTGCTGTCACCCTGACCGCATGGTCTGACTCCGAACAGTTACGTTTCAGGGTGAAGGATACCGGTATTGGTATGCCCCCCGAAACGGTTGATCGACTGTTCAAGCGTTTTGTTCAGGCGGATGACTCCATCTCGGGGCGATTTGGCGGTAGTGGTCTGGGGCTCTATATCTCGATCTGTCTGGCCGAGATGATGGATGGGACCATTGATGTCTCCAGTGTAGAGGGAGAGGGTTCGGAGTTTGAATTGATTCTCCCCTATCGCCCGACGGAAACCCCTGTCGAACCCATTGAAGAGGGGGGAACAACCGCTGTGATCAGCCATGCCTTCAACGGTCACGTATTGGTTGCCGAAGATACCTCGGCATTGCAGCTGTTGGAGAAGCGCATCCTGGAGAAGGTCGGGCTGACGGTTTCTCTGGCCAGTAACGGCCTGGAGGCGGTTGATCTGGCCGGAGAGCAGCCATTTGATCTGGTGCTGATGGATATGCAGATGCCGGTGATGGATGGCCTGGAGGCCACCCGACGGATCAAGTCGATGGATAGTGCACTCCCGGTGGTTGCGTTGACGGCCAACGTGATGAGAGGGCACCATGAGCAGCTCAGAGAGGCTGGTTGTGATGACATCCTGACCAAGCCGATCGACAAGGAGGAGCTGGTTCGGCTGCTGAGGCAGTATCTGGAACGTTCGTCGGCAGACAGCGATGCCGTTGAGGTTGTCGATTAGGTCACCCACCGATACCAGAGTGGCAGCGTGATCAGCGACAGTGCGGTAGAGAGCGTAGTGGTGGCCGCAAACAGTGAGGTATCCAGTTTATAGCGATCACAGATCACCATGCCCAATAGCATGGTCGGCATCGCGGCTTCCAGAATGACGGCCGCACGCAGTTCCCCCTCCAACCCAACGCCAAGGCTCAGCCAGTAGACCAGGGCAGGGATCAGCATCAGCTGAATGATGATTGCGGGTAGCAGAACCGGAATACGTCGCCAGCCCAGGACGTCCCACTTCAATCCCATGCCAAGGGCCAGCAGCATCAGTGGTGCGACGGAGTGACCCAGCATATTGAGAATATTGATGAGTGCCTCTGGTGGTGCGATCTGGTTGATGTTGAGGCTGATTGCAATCACTGCGGCCCAGACGGCAGGAACCCTGATGATCTCTGCAATGGCCGATCTCTGCTGGCTGTTTTCACCATGATGCCGGGCGATCCAGATGCCGACGGTCAGTAGCAACGGGGTATTGGCAAACAGGTCGAAATGGAGGGCTACACTGCGGTAGGCATCGCCGAAGGTCTGCTGCAGTACCGGCAGCCCCAGATAGGTGACGTTGGCCCATGAGGCGGCAAGGATCAGGGCACCACGTGCATCTTCCGGTACCCAGCCTTTGCGATAGATCAGAATGGAGAGTGATACCGCGGCCATCACGCTGCAGAGTGCGAGCAGGACGATACGGAAAGAGTCGATACCGAGTGGGGTCAGCCAAAGTACCTCCAGCACCAGTGCCGGTAGCAGGATCAGATAGACCAGGCCGGTAATGGAGCGGCGAGTGGTATCGGCATCCAGCCCCATGGGGCGAAGCGGCCTCCAGAGGGTACCCACAGCGATCAGCGCAGCCATCGGTATCAGTGTTTGCAGCATATGGGATGGTGGGTCCGCTCGGACAGCCTCATAGGGTGGAGAGGCTGCGTTATTGTGGTTTTAGAAGAACACAGGTCGAACCCGTTTGATCTGCGGGTCATCAGGCCGGCAGTCGCCCAACTCGGAAACCAGTTGTGCGGCACGCTCCTTGGATTCGATCTTCTGTATTGGAATCCACACCTCCAGATCAAGCTCTCCATTGAGGTAATGCAGAGTGTAGTCTTCGATGTGGCTGCTTTCCGGTATCTGCTGCAGGCAGGGTGTTATGCGTTGGACCAGTTCACTGCGCATCGGCAACTGATGACAGCTTCTGTTCTGCTCATCATTTTCAGGGTCGATGTGGACCGTTACATCGGTGACATCTTCGATCTGATCATAGAGTGTCAACTCGACCTGATCGGCAATGTGATGCCCCTCGGAGACACTGAGGCGGGGGTTGACCATGACATGGACATCGACCAGTACATTGGCACCCATTCTGCGGGTTCGCAGGCGGTGCATCGCCTGTACGCCCTCCACCTGACGAATCTGCTGTTTGATATGCTCCAGTTTCTCCTGCTCCAGGCCGGTGTCGATCAGCTCCTGGATGCTCTCCCAGCTCAATTCAACTCCGGCCCTGGCCACCATCAGTGCCACGACCACGGCGGCAATGGCATCCAGATATTCAAGACCGGCGATTGTTCCGGCAACACCGATCAATACCACGATGGAGGAGAGGGCATCGCTACGGTGATGCCAGGCATTGGCACGCAGCAGATTGGAGCGGAGTTTTCTGGCCACCATCATGGTGTAGTGATAGAGCCCCTCCTTGGAGAGAATGGAGAGGAGAGCGGCATAGAGTACGTAAGTCTCAGGGCGGGTCAGGCTCTCCGGGTGAAACAGCCGGTCAATGGCATCCAGCGCGAGTCCAATGGCAACGACAATCAAGAGCACGCCGACCGCAACGGTAATCAGGGTCTCGATCCGTCGATGGCCATAGGGGTGATCTTCGTCGGCTTCCATGGCCCCATGCTTTGCCGCGTAGAGCACCATGACATCCGAAATCAGATCGGAAAGCGAGTGGACACCATCGGCCACCAGCGCCTGTGAGTGACCAAGAATGCCGATGACGACCTTGATGCCACTCAGGAACAGATTGACCAGTGCACCGATCAGGGTTGCACGACGTGCAAGCGGGTAACCGGGACTGCGGCTGTCGAGTTCAGCTGACATCTGAATTAGAGTGCTGACAGCTTGTTCATTTCAGGCAGTTCGATCCCGGCCTCTTCAGCCAGACGAAGCGCACGTTGCAATCGATTGGGGGCACTTCGTCCCATGCAGTGATGCGTGGGATCGCCATCGAATGCACCAGCCATGCCCTCGATCAAGGCTTCTCGATTCAGTGTTTCGCCGGTGAGCCACTGTTGTAGATCGATCACCTCATTTGCAATTGTGCGTGCAAATGGCTGGTGATGCTCCCAAAGCTCAGCTACGGTACCACCAAACTTCAGTCCGGCAATATTGGTGGTGAGGATATAGAGGTTTTTCAGAACCAGCTCCTGCAACAGCTCCTGTTCCGAGGCCAGTATCCGGGTAGAGAGACCCAGAGTATCCAGTGTCTTGGAGATGATCTGTGCATGGGGTCCATGTAACGGAGAGGGGATGATCTCGCGGAACTCTCTGCCCGGCTTTTTCTCGAACCAGACAGAGATGATGGTGGGGTTCACCAGGCCATGCTCTTTCCAGTCTCGTGGCAGCAGCTCATTCTGCAGCAGCACCAAACGGTTGTGCCACTGCTTCGGGATCTGGGTCAGTACCGGATGAAGGTCATCCTCTCCGACTGCGACCAGCACCATTGCAGGCTCGGAAATCGCGCATAGCTGAATGGAGTCATTGCGGGTAACGGGTTGAATGGGGTATCCGGCGCGTAACAGCCCTCGGGCAAACACCCCACCCATCTCACCAGTTCCGATCAGGATTACAGGTTCTGTTTTCATGACGATGAGTTGGTTCTTGGAAGGCGCACCATTGTATCAGCTTCATAACTATTCACCTATGTTTGTAACTGATTCAGATTGCTTAGCTTCCACGATTACCGGGGTTCCACAGTACCTCTTCCCCTTCGGTACGTGCAATTGTTCTGGCCATGACAAATAGCAGATCGGAGAGGCGGTTGAGGTATTGCAGTGGGGTTTCAACCGTTTCATCCTGTTGCAGCAGTGAGACCAGACGCCGCTCGGCGCGGCGACAGATGGTGCGGGCCAGATGACAGGTGGCGGCTGCTGGGGTCCCTCCGGGAAGGATGAACTCCTTGAGTGGCGGTAGTGTTCCATTGAGCTGATCAATTTGCTGCTCCAGCCACTCGATATAGTGGCTACCCAATCGATTGTTTCCGGGAATACTGAGTTCTCCACCCAGGTCGAACAGGTCGTTCTGAATGGTATTGATGATCTGCAATATCGGCTGCTCCAGTGGATAGGTGGCGAGCAGACCCAGCATGCTGTTCAGTTCATCACACTCTCCGATCGCCTCAACGCGCGGGGCGTTCTTCGCCTGACGGCTGCCATCTCCCAGGCCGGTTTCACCCCGGTCACCGCTGCGGGTATAGATTCTGGTCAGTCGGTTGCTCATGGTTCCATCAGGCAGGGGCATTCCGTTGCAGCCATCGCTGGTAGATCTCGTCCGTCCAGTGGTTCTGGACCCATGCCAGCACTGCATCGATCTCATGATCGGTTAACAGGTCCTTGAACGGTGGCATCTGACCGCCCAGTGGAATACCGCCATTCCGCACACTATTTCTAAGCTGAGCAAGTGAGTGGTGCCACGTATGTGCAGTTCCATTCAGCGGTGGTGGCGGATAGTGACCATTTTCATCGATCTTCCTCCAGTGGGGTGTAGAGGCAGCTTCCGGTCCATGGCAGCCGGCACAGTGAGTCTGGAATATTTTCCCACCCTGGGTGACCTGCTGGTCACTGTACCAACGCTTTCCCGGTTCATGATGAACCATCTTGTCCGAGGTATACCATTGCATCAACAGGATGCCGCCTGCCAGTAGCATGAGCAGGGCTGTGGAGGTGATTGCTGCCTGTTTTACCATATCGATTCTGTTACTCTGTCCAACCTTTCAGGGTGAGGTAATCATCAGTGTGATCATGGTTGACCATTATACGATGTGGAAGTGTTTGAAGTAGCGGTTGTCGTGACCCTGGCGCTGCTGCTCGATCATCGGTTGGGTGAGCCGGCCCGTTTTCATCCACTGGTCGGATTTGGTCATCTGGCACGGCGGGTTGAACAGAGACTGTTTCGAGGCCAGTCAGCAGCAACGGCCGTATTGGGCATCGTTGGTTGGTGTGTCATGGTTCTTCCGGTATGCGTGATCGGGATGATCCCGGTCTGGTTTCATGGTGAATTCTCCTGGGTTGTAGAGAGTGTAGGACTCTATCTGGTGATCGGTGGACGGAGTCTGGCTCAGCATGCAACTGCAGTTTCGGCTGCACTGAGTGAGGAGGGGCTGAGGTCTGCGCAGCAGGCCGTTGGCAGAATGGTGAGTCGGCAGACCGAGGAGATGACCCGGCAGGAGATTGCTGCTGCAACCGTGGAGTCTGTACTGGAGAATGGGAATGATGCCGTCTTTGCTGCACTTTTCTGGTATCTGCTGGCCGGGTTGCCGGGTGCCTTTGCCTATCGTGCAGTCAACACGCTGGATGCGATGTGGGGATACAAGACGCCGCGTTACCTGCGCTATGGCTGGTGGAGTGCGAGAATGGATGACCTGTTGAACTGGATACCGGCACGATTGACGGCACTGAGCTATCTGGCGCTAGGCAATCGCCGCAGTGCGCTGCAGTGCTGGCGTTCTCAGGCAATACATTGTCAAAGCCCCAATGGAGGCGTGGTGATGGCCACCGGGGCCGGTGCGCTGGAGATTCTATTGGGTGGCAGGGCCATTTATGACGGGCAGGTGGTGGAGAAGCCTCGGCTTGGTTTGGGACAGCCTGCCGACAGGGAGGATATCGGTCGGGCAACGCGTCTGGTTGCCTATGGTCAGTGGCTCTGGCTGGTCCTGTTATGGGGAGCCGTGGTGCTTGTGGGAATCTGGAGCGGATGAAGCAGCGGCCGCAACATGGCGGGGCAAGACGTTACTGGGCAGCCCATTATGCGCTTACCGAGGCGCAGATGGTGGATCTCTCCACCGGCATCAACCCCAATGGTTGGCCGGTGCCGGAGCTGCCGGGTGATGTGTGGCAGCGTCTGCCTGAGGAGAGCCCGGCACTGCAGCAGGCCGCAGTGGACTATTATGGCGTGGAATCACTATTGGCGGTTGCAGGCACGCAAGCGGCCATTCAACTGTTGCCACGGTTGCGACCACAGGGTCGGGTGGGGGTCCTGCAGCCGACCTATTCGGAGCATCCGCTGGCGTGGGTGTCGGCGGGTCATCAGGTGGTTGCCCTAGACCATGAAGAGATCGAGAAGAGATTGCCGGAACTGGATGTGCTGGTGCTGGTAAATCCCAATAATCCTACGGCGGTACGCTTTGAGCGGGATCGATTGCTGTCCTGGCACCGGCAACTGGCGGCACGTGGTGGATGGTTGGTGGTGGATGAGGCCTTTGTCGATACAACGCCGGATCAGAGTCTGCTGGTTGGTGGCAACCTGCCGGATGGATTGATCGTGCTGCGTTCCCTGGGAAAGTTTTTTGGTCTGGCGGGAATTCGTGTCGGATTTGTAGCGGCAGAACCCATGCTGCTACGGAAGATGGAGGCTCTGCTGGGCCCATGGTCGGTGAGCCACCCGGCACAATGGATTGCGGAACGGGCATTGAGAGATCCTCACTGGCAGCAGCAGACACGCATGCAACTGGGGCAGCAGAGTGATCGCCTGAAGCAGTTGCTGAACCGCTACCGGCTCCCCCCGACGGCGGGTACCGCACTCTTTCAGTGGGCGGTGTGTGAACAGGCCCCACTGATTATGGAGCAGTTGGCGCGTGAGGGTATTCTGGTCCGTCTGTTTGAGCAGCCCGCATCACTGCGTTTTGGCCTGCCTGCAGATGAGACGCAGTGGCAGAAACTGGAGCAGGCACTGCAGAAATGTGAGGGGGAGATACAGTCACATAACCAGATAAGGTGATCATCGTTACAGATCGATACCGGCCTGCGCCTTGATACCGGCTTGGAATGCGTGTTTCTTCTCCTCCAGTATTGAAACCGTATCGGCAATCTCGATGATTTCGGCCGTGGCGCCACGGCCGGTCAGTACTACATGCTGATGTTTCGGTCGCTGATTGAGTGCATCCATCAGCCTGGCGCTTTGCAGATAGCCATACTTCAGCACGATGGTGATCTCATCCAGTACCACCAGATCGATATCGGGGTTCTGAAGGAGCGTTTCACACTGCGCCCAGGTCTCTTCGGTTGCTGCAATATCGGCCTCCCGGTTCTGGGTATCCCAGGTGTAGCCGGTCGCCATCTGTATCCAGGTGACTCCCGGCTGGTCAGCAAAGAAACGCTGTTCACCAGTCTCGATCTTGCCCTTGATGAACTGAACCACGGCCACCTGCATCCCATGCCCCAGCGCACGGGCAACCATTCCCATGGCAGAGCTGGATTTTCCCTTGCCGTTGCCGCTGAGCAGGATGATGATGCCGCGCTCCTCCTGTGCCTGATCCATCTTCTCCCGGACGATCCTCTGTTTGTGCTGCATCCGCTGTTGATGCTTGTGGTTTTTGGTGGCGTCACTCATGGATCAGGACTCGGCAGTTTGCAGTTGGCGTAACCCCTCCAGCAGTATCGGGGCGGGGTGAAGGAAGAGGTCACCATCCAGCGGGGTGATCTTGACCGGCTGCTGATGCAGCAGTAGCCGGCAGTGTTTATTGTCGGCACGGGAGAAGAGAAAGAGGCGATCCGGTTGAAACCGGCCGACCAGTGCAGGCAGGCTCTCGATCTCCTCTCCCGGTTTGATGGCCCGCAGTCGCATCGGCTCTGCAACGGTATATCCGGCCTCGCTGAAGAGATGGTGTAACCAGCTCCCTTCACCATAGGAGTAGGGGATACCGCTGCATGCGGTGAGCAGCAGTACACTCTGCTGTCGACCATCAATCGCCTGGGCCAGTGTCTGCCATTGCCGACTGAAGCGTTCTGCCAGCTGATCAGAATTGGAAAGGTGAACCGCCCTACCAATGGCCCAGATATTTTCCGTAATCTGATCCATCGAGGCGAAGCCGTCCAGGCGCAGCGCCGTGCTTCCTTGCGGGGTGACCTCATCGAGAACCGTTGCATCGGTCCAGTTGGAGGTGATCAGCAGGTCGGGCTCAAGGGCTTCGATGGCTGTACCGTCAGGATCGAAAATGCCGCCGGTCTTCGGCAGATCTCTTTTGTCGTACCGCCCCACACCGACGATGCACGGTCCCAGTCCCATCCACTCCAATGTATGGGTGATGTAGGGAGACTGACTGATGATGCGTGGGCAGGTGGTATCTGTGCCGTGAGCCGGTGTGATGATCAACAGAGACAGTATAAGAGTGAGTCGACGTATCATGGTGTTCAGGTATTAGCGATTGTTGAGCCGGTAGATAATGGGGATTTCCATTCGAACCGGGCGTGTGATCGATCCGGGTGTGATCTGGCTGAGCTGCCTGATCTGTTGCATGGTCTTGAGGGCCGATTCGTTCAATACACGGTGTTTGCTGTGCTGCAGTACCTGGATCTGGCTAAGTGAACCATCCGGTTCGACCGTGAAGTCGATCACCACCTTCCCTTCCCAGCCGCGACGACGTGCCAGACGGGGATACTGGAAGTGACGTACCAGCTCCGCCTGTACCAGACGGCGGATCATTGATTGGGACTGTTTGATACTCTCCTCCGATTCCGTTTGAGCTGTTTCAGCACTCGCCTGACTGGCAGTCGGCGATGTGGGTTCGGCAGGTTTGGAGGGAGGTTCAGGATCGGCAACCGCTGTCTTTTCGGGAGTCCTGGTGGTGGGTATCGGTTTGGGATCAGCTGCAGGGGGTTTGACCTCGGCCACTTCAGGTGGAGGAGGTGTGTCGGGTTCAGCCTTGGTTTCAGGCTTTTCAATCGGTACTTCCGTGGTTGGCGGTGTGGCTGGGGGTGCTGCAGTTTGAATCATCTGCTTGTGGGCCAGCTTGTCTGCCTGAAATGGAACATACTGCTTGCGTGGAGTTTTTTTGGGTTCGACTGACCTGGGTTCAACCGGTGGTGCTGCGACGATACTTTCTGTCTTGGACTGGGGAGGGGGGGGCTGCGTAACCGCTTCAATCTTTTCGGGGGGAGGTGGCGTGGTTGCTGTGGTAGGCACTTCAGGGGCGTTTTTTTCAGGCAGATCAGCCCAGGGAGGGGTTGGTGCAGGAATCGGTTCGGCATCGGCTGCAGGCTCCGGCGGTTCTGTCTTTTCGACAGGTGTGCTCTTCTGAGGGGATGGAGTCTCTACCGGTTCGGGTGAACGCAGTGATATTTCGATCATCTGCTGGTTGCTCTGCTGGCCCGCCAGATCAAATCTGAGCGGGCTTTTCCAGGGGGTGATCAGCAACAGATGCAGCATGATCGACAAGGCTATGAAGAGCAGCAGGCGTCGGCTTCGCGGGTTGGGTCGTTCTTCTGCGGCAAGTGAGTGGTTCACATTCGGTAATTCAGTGTGATGAACGCGTTTCGTCCTTCAGTATTGAAGCCATTGTTGAGCTGGTATTCCTGATCGAGCAGGTTGCCAACGGTTGCACGGAGGGTGATCTCCCTGCTCAATGGGTAATGATAGCCCATATCGACCTTGCCATACCCGGCCGTGGGGACATTGCCAAAACTGTAGCGTCTCGACTGGCCGATCCAGTCAACGATCAGATCACCCCGGCCGACTCTCCTCTCTCCATGGAGTTTGAGCGTCCTCTTGGAACGGCCCTGAAGCTGGTTCTTGCTGGTCTGGTCCACCGGATTCAACACTGTCAGTGTGGGAGAGAGTAACCACGCCCCGATCGTTGTCTGCGTCTCAGCCTCCAGCCCCTCTACCTTTGCCTTGCCGATATTTTCATAACCGTCCGTCCAGCTCTTGTAGTTGATCAGATCCCGGTAACGGGTCTTGAACAGGGTGATCGTCCATTGATCTCTGCTGACAGAGAGTTCAATGGTTCGTGAGCGTTCCGGCTGCAGTGTCTGATCCCAGGTGGGCTGGTTGTAGAGGTTGTAGAGGGTGGGGGCCTTGAAGGCTTCACCGTAGGCGGCACGAACGGTGGTTTCATCACCGACAAGCCATTCGTAGGCGATGTCACCGGTGATGTGGTTGCCGAATTGCTGGTTATCCTCATTCCTCAACCCCAGTGAGTATTGGTCACCATTTTCCAGTGAAGTGATCAGGTTTGCGAACAGCGCGATCGATTCGCGACTCCACCTTACATCCGAGGTGTAGCTCTGTGAGACAAGATCGCGGCTATAGTCAACACCCCCAATCACGGTGTGGAGGTCGTTTACCCGATAGTCGTTGAGCCAGCTGACGGTTCGGTTTTCTCCATGGTAGTCACCAATGGCATCCCGTTTGTAGAGGCGTTCATGGTCGCTCTTGCCCAGTTGCAGTTTGCTCTCCCACTGGTCATTGATTCTCTGCTTCCAGTATCCGTTGACGGCCCACTGGGTGAAATCGATCAGACAATCATCCGAGCCGCTGCAGTTGTCGTATTCGGTGGTGCCATTGGTCAGGTGGACGGTTCCACCGAACTGTGATGCTGTCGAGAGATCATATTCGAGGTGCGCTGCCGCAGAGGTGTTCTCGTAGCCATCACGCTCCTCATTGTCCCCACGGGTGGATATGCCGTCGGTCTGAAAACGGCTGGCCCGCAAGGAGTAGGTCACTCCTTCCCGGTCACCCGAGAGGCTTGCACTCAATCGCTGGGTGTTCTCGGTCCCCATGCCTGCCGAGAAAGAGCGACGATTGCCATCTTGCCGGGTAAAGACCTGGATGACGCCACCGATGGCGTCAGAACCATAGAGGCTTGCCTTGGGTCCACGAACAATTTCGACCCTTTCGATGATATCGAGCGGGAGGTATTGAAAATTGGCCTCATTGTTTGCATTGGCCGTATCGTGAAAGCGGACACCATCGACCAGCAGCAAGACATGTTTTCCCTCACTACCACGGATATAGACCTTGGATGATTTGCCGTAGCCTCCACTGGTAATGACGTCGACTCCGGTGGTACCGGCAATCAGTTCGGGCAGAGTCTGTGCAGCCGAGCGGTTGATCTCTTCACGGGTGATGATGGTGACGGCGGAAAGGGTTTCGCTCACCTTCTGTTCGGTACGGGTGGCAGTGACGACAACCGGTTCCAGCGTGTCACTAGCAGTGACTGTCTGGGAGAGGCAGATCGTGGTGGTGAAAAGGGTCAGTGTGGTTCTGTTCATCAAATATTCTCCAGGCGCACACGCCCGTACGCCATCCGGTTCAAGTGAGTGTCCTGACAGTGTTTGGAGAGGGGGAAGACAAACCGAAATAAGCGGTGCTGCCCGGATACCGCCCACCGCGATAGGACTTGATCATTCCAGGCAGGTCTCCGGGCTTGTGAGTGTCTGATCAGACGGAGCGGATCGCCTTCCCGTGCAGTGCACAGTGGCTGGTTGATACGCTATCAGGCAGTTTGAAAATGCGCTTTTTCAGCGATTGCTGCGTCAGCTCCGTACTCGAATCCTCATGTACTGACATGTACATTGCGGCTCTCCGTGCGGTGCTTTATTCGCTACGCTCACCCTTCGGGCTGCCCTGATGGGCATTACCTTCGCTGTGCTGCGGTTCTTGCACTCACAGAAAAATCACTATTTTCAGATATGCCTTAATTTACTCACCTACCGTTGCGGGGGCAGCGCTGGAGTTGCAATTGGATGCGTACCAGACTTCCCTTTTCACTCACGCTATCGGGTGATAGTCGCGAGAACCTGAAACAGGCTGCGAATCCTACTGCTCTGGTTGTGGATAGTCAATCGGTTTGGGTAACCGTGATAAGATGAGTGCGTGAAGAGTGATCATGCCACTACCGATGTTGAATGTGATGGACTTTACAGCGCGAGTGTTCTGTAGAGGGGATGGGAGGGCAGTGGCCCCGATCAATGGCGACTGACTCCATGTATCGCAGCTATCGTCAATCATCTTTTCTGCTCCTGTTGCCATTGGTGATCATTGTAGTATTGGCTGCCCTGTTGTCACTGAAATCGGGGTCAACCGCAGTCGACTGGGGGCTGTTATGGCAAATCGTGACTGGAGAACATACCGGTGTACAGGCCACCGTGGTACTGGAGTTGCGGTGGCCGCGGGTGGTCAGTGCATTTGTAGTGGGGGGATTGCTGGCACTGTCCGGCCTGTTGATGCAGGTGCTGTTGCGTAACCCACTGGCAGACCCTTATGTACTGGGAGTATCCGGTGGAGCGGCTGTAGCTGCACTGCTGGGGTTGATGATCGGTCTCAGCGTACAGTGGTTGGCACCGATGGCCTTTCTCGGAGCGCTGTTTTCAATGTTGCTGGTGTTCGTGCTGGCGCACCGTCAGCAGCGGAGAGATCCGCTACGTCTGCTGTTGACCGGAGTGGTGGTGGCTGCGGGTTGGGGAGCGGTGGTGACCTTTCTGCTGGCAGTCAGCCCCGATGAGGCACTGCGGGGGATGGTCTTCTGGTTGATGGGGGATCTGGGGCAGCCTGATCTGCCGTTCTGGGAGTTTCTGTTGCTGCTGTCAGGCCTGACAGCAGCCTGGTTGATGGCACGAGAGATCAACCTGCTGGCGCATGGGGGGCAGCAGGCAGCGACCCTTGGGGTTACTGTGGAGCGACTGCGTCTTGTGCTCTTCCTGCTGGCCTCGCTACTCACCGCTACAGCGGTTTCACTGGCTGGCAGTGTCGGTTTTGTCGGACTGGTGGTGCCTCACATGATCCGTCTGGTTTCAGGGAGTGACCATCGCCTGCTGATTCCTGCAACCGTGTTGCTGGGTGGGGGGCTGCTGATTCTATCGGACATGCTGGCGCGTACCTTGTTGGCACCACAACAGCTGCCGGTAGGGGTCATCACCGCAATGCTGGGCGTCCCACTCTTTCTCTATCTGTTGCGGCGGAGCGGTTGATGAGCAAACTGTTACAGGTCGAGCAGTTACAGGTTCGGATTGGTGAACGGTCCATCTGTGCCGGACTGGACTGGCAGGTCAACCGGGGGCAGGTGTGGGGTGTGCTGGGTGTCAACGGAGTTGGAAAGAGTACGTTGTTGCAGACGATTTGTGGCCTGCGTTCCATGGAAGGCGGCACGGTATCATTGAATGGAAAGTCGCTGGAGTCGATGAGTCGGCGTGCTGTTTCCCGTCTGGTGGGGATGCTTTTTCAGCATCAGGATGATCTGTTCCCTGCAACGGTATTCGAATATGTGATGATGGGCAGGCATCCTCATGTTTCGTTGCTGCGTGGAGAGCAGCCTGTTGATTTCGAGATTGTCCAGCGGGCGATTGATCAGGTGGGATTGAAAGGGATGGAGCGGCGCATGATCGACACTCTTTCGGGAGGAGAGCGGCGTCGGGTGGCCATTGCAACGCTGGTCGCACAGCATCCCCGACTCTATCTGCTGGATGAACCGGAGGCCCATCTTGATCCTCACCATCAGCAGGCGATCATTTCCCGGATGGTGGCACAGAGTCGTCGACAGTCCGCCGTGGTAATGGCACTGCATGATATCAATCTGGCGCTGAACTACTGTACCCATTTGATGATGATGTTTGGAAACGGGACAATCGAACAGGGTACGGTGAATGAGATGGGAAGACAGGAGCGGGTGGAGCGGTTGTACGGGGTACCGATGGTGCGTCTTGAACAGGAGGGGCGTGTCGCCTACCTGCCACAATGATTCGATGGATTGCGCTGTTTTTTCTGTTGGTGTCGACTGTTACGGTTCGGGCAGATGGACAACCGTTGCGCGTGGTCAGTCTGGCACCGCACCTGACCGAGATTCTGTTTGAGATTGGGGCCGGAGAGCAGATTGTCGGCACGGTCAACTACAGCGACTACCCGCCTGCGGCATTGGAAATTCCACAGGTTGGGGGGTATAACCGCCTCGATCTGGAGGCCATTGTAGCGCTGCGGCCTGATCTGATCGTTGCCTGGGAGAGTGGAAACGCACCTGCAGAGATTGAACGTTTGCAAAAATTGGGGCTGCGACTGGTCGTCACGGAACCACGGCGACTGGAGGATGTGGCTGCGGTCATGGAGCAGTTGGGCAAGATTCTGGGCAGAGAACGCATCGCCGGCGAACGGGCCGATCGCTACCGTCAACGTTTACGGAAGATCCAGTCAGAATATCGTGGTCGCAAGGTGGTTACCGTGTTTTATCAGGTCTGGAACCGGCCGCTGCTCACTATCAACGGAGAGCAGATCATCAGTCATATCATCGAACTGTGCGGTGGTGTCAATGTGTTTGCAGAGCTGGATACACTGTCTCCACAGATCAGTGTCGAGTCGGTACTGGAGCGCGACCCGGAGGTGATCATCGCCAGCGGGATGGACGCCTCCAGGCCAGAGTGGCTCGAT
The DNA here is from genome assembly GCA_964344785.1 of uncultured Piscirickettsiaceae bacterium. Taxonomy (GTDB): domain Bacteria; phylum Pseudomonadota; class Gammaproteobacteria; genus Thiopontia. Next base: position 28,063 of record CAYFOR010000007.1, on the reverse strand, counting down.
GAGTGGCGGAAATACCCATCGCTGCGAGCAGTTGTTTCCAACGCGCTTTTTCATGTGGAGCCCGATATTCTGCAACGACATGGCCCCCGGCTATTGAGTGGTGCGGAAGCGGTGTGTCGGACGCTTCAAAATGTACGTAACTAAAATGAAATATTAACATATACTGATAAAATTATTGTAAAAACAATATGTTGACACACATATATATGCAACATATTATAACTCCTATGTGTATAGGGGAATTATCTATAGACAGCAGAATATTGGGGGAAGAGCCAGGAGTAATAATGATAATCATCTGACAATCTGTCATGAAAAGGGAAATAAAGTGGCCTCTGGAGAGATTCAGGGGCTTTTTTTTGTTTTTATGAAGAGGCGATATTAGAGATTGGGTCGGTGGGATATTCAATCTGAATAAGCCTGATAAATATGTTGGGCTTAAAGAGACTGTTGTGGCCAATCGGTTGATCAATGAGTTTGTCTAAGTAGTGACAATGTTCGATCCGCCTGAAGGTGTGCCTGTTTCATAACGGCGATTTCAGTCTGTTGGAGGATCTGGCTTTTTGCCAGGGCGGCAGTCTCCATGGCATAGTCAGCATCCATCATTCTGGAGCGTGATGCAGAGAGGTTTTCAGCAGCTGTCCGGGCATTCTGAATGGTATGCTCCGCACGGTTCATGAATGCACCCAAGGTAGCTCGGTGGCCCGAGATGGTTTCAATGGCATCACTCAGCACGCCCAGGGCAAATGATGCGCTGTCCTGAGTCAGTAGATCCAGATCTGCAACCACACCCGCCTCAGTACTGCGAATCTTTGCGGTAGTGGTTGAGCCTTCCAGTAGAGTAACCGTATCTGACGTAGTTCCTGAAGCAGTAGAAGTGCCCGTGGCAGTGATGGTGAAGCCTGCAGACATATCCTCCAGATGAGCGTCACGATCACCCGTGAAGGATACCGATGCGGATGTGGGGTCGGTGTCAGGCGCTACGGAAATGCTTGAATTGCCAAGCTCATAAGCTGTTTCACTATTGGATTCGTAATTGGTGCTTTCAGCCGTATTGGGGGTAATGGTGGCTGACGTATCATATAGAGTGGATAATGAACCTGAATAGTAACCTTGTTCATACAAAAAATCTGAACCAGTGACATCCAGGGTGCTGTATGAAGTGGTGTCGACTTGCATGGCCGCTGCGCCATTATCACTCCCAGAAAAATCAGTAATATCGATGCTGGTTCCATCTGTTTTATACAACGTCACACTGTCGGTTCCGGCACTTTGATCCCAACCCAGTCCTGCTGCAGAGAGTGCCGCCGAGTTCGCATCCAGGGCCGACTTCAATGCTGTAGCATTCCCATCCTGATCTGCCGTACCCGCAGCAGTAAAACTGATTGCGGTGCCTTCCAAAGTGAATGAGATGGTTTCGCCGGACACGTTGGTAAAGGTTTTCAGGTCCACTTTTGCAACATCCGTCAATGTCTCATAGGTTGCGCCACCATCGTTGAGATCACTGATAATTTCCATGGCAGGTGGGTTTGTGTTGTCACTGCTGGAGCCACTGAAGTTCTCGAAATTGAGACTATCCTGGGCATTTTTGATCAAACGGACTTCCGTATCACCGCCTGTATACTCCAGATATACGTCAGCGGCATTGAGTGATGCACTTTGCGCATCCAGTGCCGCATAAAGTGCAGCGGCATTACCCGCCTGATCACCCGTACCTGTTGCGATAAAATTGAAGCTCAGCCCCTCCAGATCAAAAGAGATGGTCTCCCCGGATGTATTGGCAAAATTGCCCAACTTGATGCTGTGCCCATCAGCAAGGTAATCAATCGAGTACACGGTATCGGGGTCGGTATATCCGGAAGAATTACTCCCATTATTCACATCGATCATGGATGGCTGTATCGTACTGCCGGTATATTCCGTCAGTTCGATGTTGGTGGAATTTCCCTTTGAGATCTCAACCACATCGGCGGTTCTTGTCCAGAGATATCCTAGTGCATTCAGCTCTGCAGCATGGGTATCCAGCTCTGCTTCCAGTGCAGTGGCATTCCCGGTCTGATCTGCGGTGCCTGTAGCAGTAAAGCTGAGTGCTACACCATCCAGATTGAAAGAGATCGTTTCACCCACCTCGTTCACAAATCCGGTCAGCTCAACGCTGAAGCCATCGTTCAGAACAACCGCAGAGTCAGAGGTGGTACCCGCCGTATCGTCTGCCGGTGTGACGCTCATTGATGAGGCACCCGTGCCGGTTTGTGTATAACCGTCAAGATCAATGTTTTCACTCTTGTTGGTGCGGGTGATGATCACTGAATCTCCAGAGTCGCTGATTTTCCACTGCAAATTATTGGCTGTCAGTGCCGCAGACTGCGCATCGAGACCGGCCTTCAGATTGGTTGCATTACTCGTGTCATCGCCACTGCCCGCTGCAGTGAAGCTGACGCTGACACCATCAATATTGAAAGAGACCGTTTCTCCCGATGTGTTGAGAAAGGTATCCAGCGTTACCTTTGGACCTTCCTCAATCCAGCCGGTGCCACTCATGGAGGAGTCAGAGCTTGCACTCACCTTGAAACGGGAGATGTCGCCATCAGTGCCACTGTAGCTTGAGATATCAATAGCGGTACCATCTCCCTTGTTGATATAGACCTGACCGCTGACGGCCAGTGCAGCCACGTCAGAAATACCGGCTGCATTGATTGCCGTTGCCATATTGCTCGCGTTGGTGTCCTGATCGGCTGTGCCTGCGGCACTGAAGCTGACGGTAGTGCCTTCGAGATCAAACGAAATGGTTTCACCCGAGACATTGGTAAAGGTGTCCACAATGGCATGCGTGCCATCGGTAATGGAACGGGTTTCTCCCACTGTGCTGGTGTCACCGATGGAACCTGCATCTGCGGTCACGTCAAAGGAGGAAACGCCACCACCACCGGTATTCATTTCGATATCCAGATCATTGGCAGCGCTGACAGAGCCTGCTCCCTGCTTCTTGATGTCCACGGTACTTCCATTATTGACCCATGAGACTCCTTCGGCGGTTAGTGCTGCACTATTGGCCGTTAATGCGGCCTCCAAAGCGGTTGCATTTCCACTCTGGTCACCTGTGCCGGTTGCGGTAAAGCTGATATCGATGCCTTCAATACTGAAGGCTACGGTATCGCCGGAGACATTGCTGAAGTTGCTGATGGTTGCAGTGGTGTAGTCTGTATTGGGGGTGTTGTCGATATTGACGAAATCCGTAATGCTCATTGCAATGGAGCCACCTGAAACATAGGTCTTGGAGAGTTCGATGGTGTCACCCACCTTGCTGAAGGTGACGCCTACGGCAGACAGCTCGGCTGATTTTGCAGTCAATGCCGTCTCCAGTGCGGTTGCATTGCCTGTCTGATCTGCGCTGCCTGCGGTCAGCATTGAAATGGATACACCATCAATATCGAATTGCATGGTATCTCCATCTTCATTGACGAAGTTGGAGATGGTTGAGGTCACGGTTGGGTAGGGTGCCTCAACAGGTGGCAGATTGGTGCTGTCTGCAGATTGAGTCAGGGATAGGGTAATCGTGTCATTACTGTTGGCACCGGTCTGAAAGCTATAGTCCAGCGTCCCGTCCAGCAATGCCTTTCCATTCAGATTGGTATTGAATGCAATCTGATCCATCTCTGCCATCAATTGAGTCATCTCTTCCTGGAGATAAGAATGGTTGTCACTGGTCAGTGTGCCGGTCGCGGCCTGAACGCTGAGTTCGCGCATGCGCTGGAGAATGTCATTGGTACCAGATAGCGCGCCTTCAGCCGTCTGTGCCATGGAGATGGCATCGTTGGTATTGCTCACGCCCTGATTGAGTCCGCGAATCTGGGCGGTGATTGAGTCTGCAATGGAGAGTGCTGCGGCATCATCTGATGCGCTGTTGACGCGTGTGCCTGATGCCACTCTTTCCGTGGCTGTCTGTTGCATCATCATGGTCGAATTGAACATACGTTGAGCATTGAGTGCACCAACGTTTGTGTTTAATACCAACATCTCTGTCTCCCCTGGTTCCTGTGGAACTCTTTTTATTATTCTGCTGTCATGTACAGCAGCTTTTTTTCACAACAGAAATATCGGCATAAGCTATGGAATAATTAAATTTTTTTCATTAAATTCAATGTGTTATGTATTTCCATGATAAATGTAAATAGTCCCTTAGGTTATCTGGGGGATTTATTAGGAGATCTCCTGACGCTGCCGCTAGATCTCCTTGTGCAGGCAATATTTCACAAGCCTTGATTGCACACGGGCCCACTGATATTGGGTATCAACTATTACCCAACAAGGCAGCAGTTCCGTTCAGTCAATCAGGTTGAAAGTAATCGCCTTGACCGCAACCTGTACATCATTGGTACAGTGCAGCTTTCGGCGGATTGAATAGGTATGAGCCTCTACCGTTTTGGTATCGATATTCAGTTTTCGAACAATCTCTTTTCTGCTGAGGCCATCCACAATCAGCTTCATCACCTCTTTCTCACGCTCTGTGAGAGGATAGGGCTCAAAGAAGCCACGCAGTAACATGAATTCGTGGAATGCCTGTACAATGGCATTGAGATAATCTTTACGATCTATCAATAGCCTGTACCACTCTTCCTTTTTCATGCCGGTGGCAGAAAGGCCTACCCCACCCCAGCCATAGGAACTTCCTCCGCGTAGGGGAATTGTGAGGCCCTCTGCAATATTAAAGTCAAACGCGCGGTCCTCTATCTTGATCTGCTCCTCGGAGAGGGAGGCACGCAGCTCTTCTGTGTTCCAGAGTACAGGGTCTGTATATTGGGTGCAGTAGACGGTTGCCCAATCCAGTTCAACGCCTTGTGTCCCATACCCTTCAAAGAATTCATCTGAATGAGAGTGAAACAGCAATTCAGGCTCTACTTCTTTAGCATTTCTGGCAGCAAAGCCATACAGGGCATGGCTTATGCCGTTGTCCTTCAGTTCCTGATCCAGAGTAAGCCACGCCTGTCTGCCGTTATCGCATCTGCGCAGTCGATCAATAAATGAGATCAGTTGGGCATTATTGCCTGCACCTTTATCCATTAATTGGCCCTGTACGGTGTTCATTCCGAATATTCGGCCAATAGTAACAATAAAAGTAGTGGCTTTATATTAGGAAAACTCCGAACAGTCATCCAATACCTTTTTGAAGTACTGGTGCTGTTCTTGGGTGAGGCTCAATGCAGATATTAAAGGTATCTGGCTAAGGTGATCAGGGCAGGAATAATTAGCCGCATGAATAGCTGTCCGCTCCAAATGTCTGCAGGCGCTGAAAAAACTCATCATGCTGCAGATAGTGGCTGCCATCGCAGGAGAAGTTCATTCCAATCATGCCATTTAACCGGTTCATTGATGCACTACGCAGGTAGATCTGCTCATCGGAGAGTCGCAGCCGTTTGAACTCGTCCAGTACCAGGCCGATTCGGTGCTGCTCAATGTTGGGTTGTCGACCTTCATAGAGGAGGTCCGGAAAGCTGTTGAGAAAACCCGGGTCCAGTACATCGTTCTGGACATAGACCTTATAGTCGTATGGGTCATCAAAAAACCAGCAGGTGAGCTGTGATGATGAGTAGTGTGCCTTGATATGAAACACCCCTTTCATCGTACACATGACCTGTATGATCTTGTGGATCCGGTCGATATGGTCGTCAAACAGGCTGGTTTGACGGGATTGTTGAAAAAGGAATTGCCGAACAGAGGGATCACCTTTTATTTGTAACCAACGTTGTGGCATGGCGCTACTCCTTTTGGTTTCCGGCCGTTTTATATCATGGCGTGAAAAATACCATACTTTTTTAGTCGGGTAAAAGGTGTTTTTTCAGATCAGATGTGCATCAATTCTGATACTGTAGGGGATGTGCGTTGTTGGAATAACCTGATTGGCTAAACACCGGCATGACAAAGAAGGTCAGATCACGTTCTCTGCTCTACTACCATCTCAAGGGGTGGGGAATCCTGTTGCTGTTGTCGATCGGGTTTGCATTTTCAGTGAATCACTTTTCGGAACAGGCACTGGCTTCAAGCATCAAAAAGTCACTGATCAATCAGGCCGATCTGTTTCAGCAGCAGCTGAAAGACCGGCTTGCACAGGAGGCGAAGTGGATGGAAATGCTCTCTGCGGATGCCCGCTTTCGTGACTTTGCCCGTCAGTTATTGATGGGGCACCAGGAGCATGGTCTCTTTACTGGTCAATATGAGGATTTGGCCCACCATTTTTTTGAAGGGAACCGGTTGCTCTTTCAGAATAACGAGGTCGATCACCTGTTGCTGTTGACGGATACCGGTGAGCTTCGCTATTCGCTCGGCGGGCATGCGGATGAGCTGGGTGAAAATCTTGGTCGTGATGGGTTTTATGGTGCCACTGTGCTCTCGGATCTGGTTGATCAGGTGGTTCATGAGCGGCGTTTTTCGGTCTCGAGATTTGGAAAGATCGAGCAGTTTGAGCGAAATGTGACATTGATGGGCTTGCCGCTCTATCTGGATGACTCACCTGAGTCTGTTCAGCCTGATGGTGTGATGGTTGCACTGTTTCCGCTGGACTGGGTCAGAAAGACGCTATCAAGATATGAGACGGATGCCATCTATGGAGGGCTTGGAGAGAGTGGTGAGATCTCGATCATCCAGTGGCGAAAGGGGGAAGAGGGCGCGGCGATCAACTTCGTCAATGATTTCAGGACCGATGAGTTGCGTGAACCTTCGCAGGCATGCCAGCAGATGCGGATGGAGCAGCATGATAAATTTCCGATGGTCAAGGTGTTGAGTCGGCAAAACGGTGCAGGCTGGTCGCTCAATCCGAGCTGTACTCCGGTCTATTCGGTCTGGCGCTGGCTGCCGGAGCTGCAGTGGGGGATGTTGCTGAATCAGCACAGAGAAGAGGTCTTGAGGCCGTTATCGGGCCTTCGGGAGGTCACTATACTGCTGCTGTTGCTCTATCTGCCGCTGTTCGGGCTGTTGGTACGCTCACAGCTTCGAGAGTTGACAGAGCCGATTGGTGAGTTGGTGGTGGCTGCCGAGCGCGGCAGTATCTCCGATTTTCCAAGTGTCGAGGTGCATGAGGTGAGTCAGTTGGCGACTGCACTTCAGGAGAATGAGCAGCGCCTGATGCAGGCCAATCAGGCCAAGGACAATTTTCTTGCATCCATGAGTCATGAGTTGCGTACTCCGCTCACCGCCATCATTGGAAACAGTGAGCTGCTTGCCGATCAGGAACGTGATGATGAGAAACGGCAACTGGTCCAGTCGATCATGTTGGCGGGGCGCAGCCAGTTGGCGTTGGTGAATGACATACTGGATATGTCCAAGATTGATGCGGGCAAGTTTACAATCGACCAGGTCCCCTACAGTCTCTCTGCTCTGTTCAAGGATATCAGTAATATCTTCACAGCTCGTGCAGAGGATGCAGATCTGACATTTGTGCTTCAGCAGAACAACCGGGAAGAGTATCTGTTGATTGGGGATAGCCAGCGGATCAGTCAGATTTTGATCAACCTGTTGGGCAATGCAATCAAGTTTACGGAAGAGGGTGGCGTCTCCATGACGACCGATGTGGAAGGTGATCGGTTGATTTTTACAGTCAAGGATACGGGTATCGGGATTCCTCCCGCAGTGGCGAAGCGGCTTTTTACCCGTTTTGAGCAGGCGGAGAGCTCGATCTCGCGCCGCTTCGGAGGAAGCGGTCTGGGGTTGTATATTTCACAGAGTCTGGCAGAGCTGATGGGGGGCTCCATCAGTGTAACAAGTGAAGAGGATATCGGCTCCACCTTTACGTTATCCCTGCCTTATCAGCGTAGTTCACAACGCGAGCAGGTGGCGGAGGATAGAGGCAGCGAAGTCCCGGTGCTGGAGGAGAGGTTGAGCGGGCATGTATTGATTGCAGAAGATACCCACGCCTTGCAGCTGCTGGAGCAACGTATTCTGCAGGCATTGGGATTGACCACTGCAGTGGCCAACAATGGAAATGAGGTGATTGATCTGGTTGCAGCACATCCGTTCGACCTGATTCTGATGGATATGCAGATGCCGGAGATGGATGGCATTGAGGCGACGACCCGGTTGCGTAAAATGGGTGTCAAGACACCGATCATTGCCCTGACGGCCAATGTCATGCAGAAACACCGGGAACACTTTGATAAGGCGGGTTGTGATGACTTTCTTGCCAAGCCGATCGACAGAGAGGAGTTGGGCAAGGTTTTGAAAAAGTACCTGCCTGTGGAGTGAGTAGTCTCCATGTGTGCGTAAGGCCTTGCCTGAAAGCAAAATCATCTTCTGTGCAAAGGTCCCTTGCAGAAATATTCCGGTATCATCTCCTCATCTATGAGTCAGACCAGCCCCCATCGCATCCGCGAGATTCCATATAACTACACCTCTTTCTCCGATCGAGAGATCGTGATTCGCTTTCTGGGTGCCGGAATGTGGGATGTGCTGAATCAGTTGCGTGGTCAGCGTCAGACGGGACGCTCTGCACGAATGCTGTTCGAGGTGCTGGGGGATATCTGGGTGGTGCGCCGCAACCCCTATATTCAGGATGATCTGATCGAAAATGGTGGAAGACGGGGGGCACTGATTCAGGCGCTGAACCATCGTCTCGACCAGATTGAGTCACGGGCCAATGGGAATGTTCTGGCACTGCAACTGGTCGAACAGGCACGGCGGGCGGTACTGGACTTTCATCACTGGATCGATACACAGGCCCAGCTTCGCAAGAAGGCGGAACGTGCACTGGTGCGGGTGACGCGCAAGGATAATATCCAGTTTGACGGTCTGGCACGTGTCTCTCACGCAACGGATGCCTCCGACTGGCGTGTCGAGTTTCCGTTCGTGGTGATTACCCCTGATAGCGAGCAGGAGGTGCGTGACATTGTCGAGGTCTGTATCGAACTCGGGCTGACCGTCATTCCACGGGGGGGTGGCACCGGTTATACCGGTAGTGCGGTCCCTCTGGAGGCAAACAGTGCGGTGATCAATGTAGAACGTCTGGAACGTCTGGGGGGTGTTGAACAACGCCTGGTGGATGGCGTTGCCGGACCGATATCGACCATTGTCGCCGAGGCCGGTGTGGTGACGATTCGTGTCAGTGAAACGGCAGCGGCAGCAGGTCTGGTTTTTGCAGTCGATCCCACTTCACAAAATGCCTCGACCATTGGTGGCAATATTGCGATGAATGCGGGGGGGAAAAAGGCGGTTCGCTGGGGAACGACACTGGATAATCTGGTCTCCTGGCGGATGGTGACACCACAGGCGGAGTGGCTGGAGGTGGTGCGTCTTAACCATACTCTGGGGAAACTCCATGACCATGCAGCGGCAGAGTTTCAGATTCAACGCTATGGCAAGGATGGTGTGCAGCCACTGGGAGAACCGTCCACTCTGAAAATTCCGGCCGAGCAGCTTCGGCGCCCCGGATTGGGAAAGGACGTTACCAACAAGTTTCTGGCCGGGTTGCCGGGTGCGCAGAAAGAGGGATGTGACGGTCTGATCACCTCTGCGGTCTTTTTGCTGCATCGTGCATCCCCGCTGATTCGAACGGTTTGTCTGGAGTTTTTTGACCCTGACCTGCATCGGGCGGTACCGGCCATTGTTGAGACCATCGAGATTCTGAAGGCGTGTGGGGGCGTGGTGCTCACCGGGCTGGAGCATCTGGATGAGCGCTATGTGAAGGCGGTCAACTACAGTACCAAGGCGGTGCGGACCGATCTGCCCAGGATGGTGTTGTTGGCCGATATCGGTGGAGACGATGAACAGGTTCTGGATGAGGCGCTGGCGGCGGTAGTCGATGCGGCCAGGGCAAGAGGCGGCGAAGGGTTCATCGCTGCCAGTCCGGAGGCAAGAAAATCGTTCTGGGCGGATCGTGCTCGTACTGCCGCGATCGCTGCACATACCAATGCCTTCAAGATCAATGAGGATGTGGTGATCCCGCTGGATCGGCTGGCGGACTATAGCGATGGGATCGAGCGGATCAACATTGAGCAGTCGATCCGCAACAAGCTGGAGGGGCTGGGCGAACTGCAGGAGCTGATTCGTCACAGACTGGGGGATGAGGAGCAGCTTTATCGTCTGGCGGAGAGTGACGAGCAGAGGCAGATCCTGCTGCATAAACAGGAAGCTGCACTGGCACTGTGTGGGCGGGTTGAGGCGTATTGGCACTTGTTGCTGAATCGGCTCGACAGCCCCTATGGGGAGCTGGAGATTGAGCAGGATATCGAGTTGTCGGCAGAGAGCACACTGTTCCGCCTGCTGCAGCGTCGTCAGCTGCGGGTGTCGTGGAAACGGGAGGTTGCACAGCCTCTGAAGGAGATCTTTTCCGGAAAAGAGCTGGAAGAGGTGCGAGCGGAGATGGATGCGCTCCACGCCAGGGTGAAGAATTGCCGTCTCTTTGTGGCGACCCATATGCATGCCGGAGATGGCAATGTGCATACCAATATCCCGGTTCACTCCAACAACTATCAGATGCTGCAAGAGGCGGATCGGGTGGTCGACCGTATCATGGAACTGGCACAGTCGCTGGGTGGTGTGATCTCGGGGGAGCATGGCATTGGTCTGACCAAGTTCCGCTATCTGGGGGCGGACGATGTCGAGGCATTTGCCCGTTACAAACAGAAGGTTGATCCGCAGGGGCACTTCAATCGGGGAAAACTGCTGGCAGGCTCCGGACTGGAGGATGCGTATACTCCGTCGCTGCAGTTGCTGGCGCAGGAGGCGCTGATTCTGGAGGCTACCGATCTGGGAGAGTTGAACCAGATGACCAAGGACTGCCTGCGCTGTGGCAAGTGCAAGCCGGTTTGTACCACACATGTACCGGCCGCCAACCTGCTCTACTCTCCCCGCAACAAGATTCTGGCAACCGGCCTGATGATCGAGGCGGTGCTCTATGAAGAGCAGACCCGGCGAGGCATCTCGCTACGCCACTTCGAAGAGATGAACGATGTGGCCGACCACTGTACCGTCTGTCATCGATGTGTAACGCCATGTCCGGTCAATATCGACTTTGGTGATGTCACCATGCTGATGCGTACCATCCTGAAAAAACAGCATAAACGGTGGTTCAATCCGGCAGGTTGGGTGGCCATGCAGTTTCTCAATATTACCGATCCGAGACTGATCAAACTGATGCGAACGGTGATGGTCACCTGGAGTTATCGGGTGCAGCGGCTGGGGCACCAGCTGATGAACCGTTTTGGGCTGCTGAAGCCACTGAGGCGGCCACCGGCAACCAGTGGCAAACCGCAACTGCAGGGGCAGGTGGTTCAGTTTTTCCATCATCCCATGCCGGGGAATATGGCGCAGAAAGGGCCGCGTGCACTGCTGGGTATCGAGGATCAGCGAATGATCCCGGTGATTCGCAATCCACAGACCACGACGGTGGAGTCCGAGGCGTTGTTCTATTTTCCCGGATGTGGCTCCGAGCGGCTGTTCGGGCAGATCGAGATGGCGGTGTTGAGCTCACTTTATGATCTGGATGTACAAACGGTTCTGCCGCCAGGCTATCTCTGCTGCGGCTATCCGCAACGTGCATCGGGAGATGCCGACAGGGGGCAACAGATCTCGATGGGCAACCGGGTGCTGTTTCACCGGATGGCCAATACTCTGAACTATCTGGATATCAAGACCGTACTGGTTTCGTGTGGTACCTGTATGGATCAGCTGTTGCAATATGAGTTTGAGCAGATCTTTCCAGGCTGTCGACTGCTGGATATTCATGAGTATCTGCTGGAGAAGGGGGTAAGTCTGGATGGAAAGGGAGATGGACGCTATCTGTTTCACGACCCCTGCCACACACCGATGAAACGTTATGCCCCGCTGAATGTGGCTGCAGAGTTGACCGGGGCTGAGGTCCAGCTTTCAGATCGCTGCTGTGGTGAATCGGGTACCTTTGCGGTGACACGGCCTGACATTGCAACCCAGGTCAAGTTCCGCAAGGAGCAGGAGCTGACAAAGAACAGGGCGGCACTACCGGGTGTCGAGAAGATCCTCACCTCCTGTCCATCCTGTCAACAGGGGTTGATGCGTTACCAGCACAAGAGCGGGCTGGAGGTGGACTATCTGGTGGTTGAAATGGCGCGACAGCACCATGGTGAGAACTGGCAGCACAGATTCCTGCAGCTTGTACAACAGGGTGGGGTGGAGCAGGTGCTGCTGTAATTGCAGCTTGTCGGTGATGGTTTGAATAGTGTTGTGGTCCGATAGCGATAATTCACTGCATTGGGGAATAAGTTGCCGGATATTATCTATTGGAGTATTTAGGGTGTTTATGTTATAAATACATTTTATTAATATTCCTTGATGGTAGATTACATCCATGGCCGATCGAAGACTGCAAGTATTCCATACCGTTGCCCGCATGCTCAGTTTCACCAAGGCAGCGGAGTCGCTCCACATGACCCAACCTGCGGTTACCTTCCAGGTTCGGCAGCTTGAGGACTATTTCAACACCCGACTGTTTGACCGGACACATAATAGGATCACCCTGACGGAGGCGGGTGAGCGGGTCTATGAATATGCCGAGCGAATTCTCGATCTCTATGGAGAGATGGATAATGCGGTGCGGGAGATGACCGGAGAAGTGAGTGGTGTGTTGATCGTCGGTGCCAGTACGACCATTGCAGAGTATATGGTGCCGAATATGCTGGGTAGTTTTCATGAAAAGCATCCCTCGGTCACGGTTCGACTGAAGGTGGGGAATACGGATAGCGTGGTCTCGATGGTTGAGAATAACGTGATTGATCTTGGGATTGTTGAGGCGCCGGTGGCCAACAAGAAACTTCAGTTGGACCTCTGCAGGGAGGATGAGCTGGTGTTGATCACCCCGCCCGGTCATGTGCTGTCAACGAAGGAGTCGATCAAGATCGAGGAGATCAAGGGGCACCCCTATATCTGGCGCGAGGAGGGATCAGGAACGCGCGAAGTGATTCATGACTATCTGACAGAGGCAGGTATCAATCCGGCCGAACTCAATGTCATTATGGAACTGGGTAGCCCGGAGGCGATCAAGGGGGCGGTGGAATCGGGGATTGGTATCACCATCATCTCCAAGGCTTCGATCCAGAAAGAGCTGAAACTGGGGACAGTGCAGATGATCCGTCTTGATCCACATCTGGTTCGGCCGTTCTCGTTTGTCCATCAGAAACAGAAATTCCGATTGAGGGCCATGGATGAGTTACTGGAGTTTGCCAAGGAATATTGTGACGGCGCCTCATCATAACTAAGTACTGAGAGGTGTTATGTCCGTTGCCGAGCTGCAGCAGATCTATCAGGATCTGGATGAGAAGGGGCGTGATGCGCTGTTGAGTTATGCCCGGTTTCTCGGGCAACAGGAGGAAGAGACGGCTGAGCGGTCTGAAGCGTTACCAAAAGAGCAGCCGCAGGAAATTCCAAGGCCGGAAAAAGAACGGGTGATTCATGCAATTCGCCGATTGACAGAGACCTATCCGATGTTGAAACATGAGCATCTGTTAAAGCAGAGTGCCGACCTGATGAGTGCTCATCTGGTCAGTGGAAGGGCTGCGGATGAGGTGATTGATGAGTTGGAGTCCCTTTTCCGGCAGCACTACCAGCAATACCTGGACGAATAGACATTAGACAAGGCGATGGCAAAAAATATTTTGCTCCAGTGGTTTGAGCGGCAGTTTTCCAATAGCCAGCTGATGATACTGCTGTTGATGCTGACAGCACTGTTTGCGGTAGTGCTGCTGTTTGGTCAGATGTTGGGGCCGGTGATGATTGCGATTGTGCTGGCCTATCTGATGGATACCTCAATCGAGCAGTTAAAGCGGACCGGGCTGGGGGATAATCTCTCGATCGGTCTGGTCTATCTGCTCTTTATTGCGGTGTTTCTGTTTATGATGGTGGTGGTGCTGCCGCTGCTTTCGCGTCAGGTGACCCAGTTTCTGTCCACGGTTCCTGCGATGGTGCAGGCGGGCCGGGAGATACTCGGTCAACTGCCGGAGAGTTACCCGACACTGGTCAGTGCGGATCAGCTGAATGAGATCGTCAATACGGCAAGCCGTTCGATGACCGAATTTGCACGGGAGGCACTCTCGAGAAGCCTGGGCTTCATTCCCGGGATCATCACCGTACTGATCTATCTGGTACTGGTTCCGATGCTGGTCTTCTTCATGATCAAGGACAAGAAGATCCTGTTTGGCTGGTTTACCCATTTTCTGCCCAAAGACCGCTCACTGGCGGTTCAGGTCTGGCATGAGGTGGATCTGCAGATCGGCAACTATATCCGTGGCAAGTTTTGGGAGATGGTGATTGTCGGCGTTGTCACCTATCTGGGCTTCATTATCTTCGATTTGCAGTACTCGGTACTGCTTGCGGTATTGGTTGGGCTTTCGGTACTGATACCGTTTATTGGAGCGACGGTTGTCACCATTCCGGTTGCGGTGGTGGCCTTCTACCAGTTTGGCTGGAGCAGTGAGTTCGGTACGGTGATGATTGCATATCTGGTGATTCAGGCGCTGGATGGCAATGTGCTGGTACCGCTGCTGTTTTCGGAAGTGGTCAACCTCCATCCGGTTGCAATTATTGTTGCCGTACTCTTTTTTGGCGGCTTGTGGGGGTTCTGGGGGGTCTTCTTCGCAATACCACTGGCAACGCTGGTCAAAGCGGTCATCTCGGCCTGGCCACGACTGAATCAAGCCTGATGCAAATTTCAGGGGTGATCTGCTTTGCCTCGAACGGCCGCAGATTGGTAACAGTTGTGCCGGTTACTTGATGGGCTCCAGCAACCCATCCAGGCTGTTTGCATCGCAGAAATCGAGAAAGCTCTCACGCAGCTGGGTGATCGACTCCTTTCGTGGAACACCCAGAACCATATTCAGAACAAACATGGGTGTACCGGTATGGGGTGCCGGGTGGCTGTTGCTATTCATCTCTTCGACATTGATCTGTCGGGATGAGAAGAAATCGGCCACCTGATGGACAATTCCGGGATGGTCGATGGAGATCACCTCGGCATGGTAGGGCAGGTATTCGGACTTGACCGGACGGTCATAGGTGCGCTTGGTCAGGATGGTCAAGTTCAGCCGTTCCTGATGTTTGGGTAGCGTCGTCTCCAGGCGGGCAATGGTGTCCCACTTGCCGGAGACCAGCAGCAGGATCGCAAACTCGCCACCCAACACGGTCATGCGGCTATCCAGAATGTTCCCCTTCTGCTCAAGTACGATTCTTGAGAGGCTGTTGATGATGCCGGGACGATCCTCACCGATCGCGGTGATCACCAGGTTATCGGTAGACGCTGTGGCATTCTTGTCCGTTTTCTTGTTCATATCTTGAGAGTATATCTTGTCACCCTACCAAGGCAGAAGTACCATTTGTTGGATCGACTTAAACGAGTAGAGAGAATAACCATGTTTCAAGGTAGTATGGTCGCATTGGTCACCCCAATGCAAGCCGGTGGGGCACTCGATTGGGAGGCGCTTGAACAGCTTGTCGAGTTTCATATCGATTCCGGAACCGATGCAATCGTTGCGGTTGGGACAACCGGGGAGTCGGCTACGCTGAACGAGAAGGAGCACTGCGAGGTGATTCGTTATGTGGTCGAGAAGGCCGCCAGGCGTATTCCGGTGATTGCCGGTACCGGTGCCAATGCAACCCAGGAGGCGATTGACCTGACCCGTTGCGCCATGGAGCAGGGGGCCGATGCGGCGCTGTTGGTGACCCCCTACTACAACAAGCCTACGCAGGAGGGGTTGTATTTGCACTACAGAATGGTGGCAGAGGCCGTCGATATCCCGCAGATTCTCTACAATGTGCCCGGTCGAACCGCCTGCGATCTGTTACCGGAGACCATCGGCAGGCTCTCGAAGGTGTCCAACATCATTGGTGTCAAGGAGGCGACAGGGGACCTTGCCCGTATCCAGCAGATTCAGGCGGTGTCCGAAAATGGATTCGAACTCTACAGTGGTGATGACTCAACCTGTACGGACTTTATCTTGCAGGGTGGACAGGGCACCATCTCGGTGACCGCCAATGTTGCACCGGCGCAGATGCATGCCATGTGCGAGGCGGCCGCTGCCGGAGATCATGATCGGGCGCATGCCCTCAATGAACCCTTGAAGGGATTGCACCAGAACCTCTTTCTGGAGGCCAATCCAATACCGGTGAAGTGGGCACTGAGTGAGATGGGGCGGATCGATACAGGAATCCGCTTGCCGTTAACCCCACTGTCAGAGCAGTATCATCAGCCCTTGCGGGATGCGATGGCCGCAGCAGATCAGGGGAGCCGTGCATGAATGGTAGACAGATTATCGTATTGGGTTCACTGTTTTCCCTCGTCGGTTGTAGCACGGTTGATGATGCGGTAGAGAGTTACAAGGCGTACAAGAAAGAGCTGAACTATGAGACCAGCGTTGAGGTCAAGCCGTTGGAGGTGCCACCGGATCTGACCACTGCAACCATTCAGGATCTCTATCATGTACCTGGTGGTACCACTACCCTGAAAAGCTATGAGTCAGAGGGGGGGGCAGGCAGCCTGGTGCAGAAAGTGGCGGATGTCATGCCGGTACAGAAAGAGATTCAGGTGATGCGTGATGGTGATCAGCGATGGCTGTTGATTCAGGCAACACCGGAGCAGCTCTGGCCCAAGCTTCGTGAGTTCTGGCTCAAGAATGGCTTTCTGATTCAGCGGGAAGATCCGCGTGTTGGCATCATGGAGACGGATTGGGCCGAGAATCGGGCAGAGATTACCGGTGGCCCGATTCGCGATATTCTCAGCAAGGCAATCGATGCGATCTACTCGACCGGAACCCGTGACAAGTTCCGTGTGAGGCTTGAACGTAATGAGCAGCAAGGGGTGACCGAGCTCTATCTGAGTCATCGCAGGATGGAAGAGGTGCCCTCAGGTGAAACTTTTGTCTGGCATCCACACCCGGCAATGCCGGAGATGGAGGCCGAACTGCTGAGCCGTATCATGTCCTTCCTGGGCATGGAGGCGGCAAAGGCCAATGCCACATTGTCGGAGCTGGACAGCAAGCCTGTAGTGGAGAGAGCACGGATTGTGGATACCTCTGATGGTGAGCACTTCCTGTTGATCAATGAAGGCTTTGCACGAACCTGGAGACGGGCAGGTCATGCCCTTGATCGTGTCGGCTTTACGGTAGAGGACAGGGATCGCTCAAAAGGGCTCTACTATGTACGTTATATCGATCCATTCAAGGACAATGAACAGAAGGGTATCCTCGATAAACTCAAGTTCTGGGATGGGGATGAGCGGCCTCAGGAGGGTGAATATCAGGTCAAGGTGGAGTCACACGAACAGATCAGCCGTATACTGGTGCTGGATCAGTCCGGGCAGGCCGACCACTCCAACACTGCCAGGCGAATCCTTACGCTTCTCCATGAGCAGCTCAAGTAGAGATGCCTGCGAAGGGTACAGGTTGGCAAGCTGGGTGGCAGTGCGGGCTTGCGAGGTACTGTGAATTCGGATGAGATTTGCGTCACTGGGTAGTGGAAGCAAGGGGAATGGCACCCTGATCGAGTGCGAAGGCACCTCGATTCTGGTGGACTGCGGCTTTTCACTGAAACAGACAGAGATCAGGCTGGCCAGACTTGAGCGGACGATTGGTGACCTCGACGCCATTTTGGTCACTCATGAACACAGTGATCATATTCATGGGGTCCGTACCCTTTCACGCCGGGCGGGAATACCGATCTGGATGTCGAGTGGGACGGCGCAGCAGGTTGAACGGAGACATGGGATGTTCGACGCCCTGCATATCATCTGCGGCCATGAGCCCTTTATGATCGGGGCCATCGAGGTGTCCCCCTTCCATGTCCCTCACGATGCCCAGGAACCGATTCAGTATACTTTTCGTTCCGGTCAGAGGCGGCTGGGATTGTTGACCGATGTAGGTGAGATCACCCCCCATATTGAGCGTCAGTTGAGCGGCTGCGATGCCTTGCTGCTGGAGTGCAATCATGATCTGGAGTTGCTGCAGCGCGGTCCCTATCCGGCTGCTCTCAAGCGTCGGGTGAGTGGTCGTCTGGGTCATCTGAATAATGATCAGGCAGCCGGCCTGCTGCAGCGGGTGGATACCAGCCGACTTCAACAACTGGCGCTGATGCATATCAGTGAACAGAATAATTGTGAAGAGCGCGCCATCAATACCATCTGCGGTGCGCTGGGCTGTGACGCCGAGTGGCTCACAGTCGCTGATCAGGATGAAGGGTTTGGATGGAGGACAGTCGCTTGAATTTTCAATTGATGCCGTTGCCGGACATCCTGTTTGCACCGGGTGCAGTGGCAGAGATTGGTGAACGGGCTGTGTTGTGGGGCGCCCATGCACTATTGATCACGTCAGGGCGCTCTTTTGAGAGGCTGGATGCCAAGTATGGGATTCTGGATAACCTTGGCAGGGCCAGGTTGGAGATTGTCGAGAAAGTTTCCATTTCCGAAGAGCCGTCTCCTGATCTGGTGGATGGGATCGTCAGTGCGCTCCACGGCAAACAGATTGATGTAGTCGTTGCGGTTGGCGGAGGGAGTGTGCTTGATGCGGCCAAGTGTGTGGCAGGTCTGATACCGTCGGGAGACTCCGTGATGGAGTATCTGGAAGGCGTAGGACGTGGCAAGCAGCATGATGGCCGCACTGTACCGATGGTGGCCGTACCCACCACAGCGGGAACCGGGTCGGAGGCCAGCATGAATGGTGTGCTGGTGGATCGGCAGCAGGGGTTCAAGAAGTCGTTCCGTCACCCGTCTCTGGTACCCAAGCTGGCCATTGTGGATCCGGACCTGCTCTCAACCTCTCCGCGCTCCCTGATAGCGGCAAATGGTTGTGATGCCCTGAGTCAACTGCTGGAGTCATATCTGTCGACCCGCTCCTCTCTACTTACGGATGGGTTGGCCGAGTCGGCAATTGCCAAGATGGGAGAGGGGCTGATACCACTTTGGGAGTCTGAAGGAGAGGATGCAGATGCACGTAGTGCAGTGGCCTATGGCTCCATGATCTCGGGCATCACCCTTGCAAATGCCGGCCTGGGTACCGTACATGGGCTGGCTGGACCAGTCGGAGGGCTGTTTCCGATACCACATGGGGTCATCTGTGGAACATTGATGGGAGAGGCCAATCGAATCAATATCGAGGCACTACAGCAGCGTGATCCCACTTCGGTGGCACTGCGCAAATACAGTATCATTGCGCACAGGCTCGGTTTTTGTGAGTTTGATACGATACGGGGTGAGGCACTTTGCTGTGTCGCCGATGGCCTGCAACAGTGGGTTGAGCGGTTGGAGATTCCCCGTCTTGGTCACTTTGGAGTGGGTTACGATGATGTTGATCGGATTGTTTCGCTATCGGACCAGAAGGCCAATCCAGTAAGGTTGACCGACGATGAGTTTGCCGGAATTGTCAGGGCCAGGATTTGATGTTAATGGAGAACGAATGATGTATACCACGATTGTTCATGTCTATGTGAAGCCCGATTCAATCGACGATTTTATCGAGGCGACATGGAGAAATCATCAGGCTTCAATAGAGGAGCCACTCAATTGTCGTTTCGATGTGCTCCAGGATGCAGCGGACCCTGCCAAATTTGTACTGTATGAGGCTTATGCCACCCAGGAGGGTGCTGCCGCTCACAAGGAGACCGCCCACTACCTTGAGTGGCGCAAGACGGTAGCGGATATGATGGCCAAGGATAGAGAAGGTATAGCCCATAATGGACTATTCCCTCTGTCGTAATGTTGTAATTGTTACCAGCCAGCAGCTGTTCGGGGCAATCTGAATCAGTTACAGATATTGGTGAATAGTTACGTAATTTTGTACAGATTCCGGGAGGAGTGGGAGAGCGATGAGAATAGCGACAGCCAGTTCGGTGCTGGGTGACTGTAAGGGAGCGGTCAAGGAGAGTTATCCTGTGCTGCAGGAGAAGCTGGGGGCTGACCCTGATCTGCTGATGGTCTATTTTTCAGATACCTATGATAGTGCTGAGCTGGCTCGGGAGCTGCAAGGCATGGTTGCTTCGGGGTGTCAGATCCACGGTTCCACCTCCTGTCTCGGTGCGATGACGGAAGCGGGGTTTCACAGTGCTGATGGAACCGGATTGGGGCTCTGGGGGATTCATGATCCCGCGGGCAGTTATGGTACAGGGGCCGCTCAAATTGGTGATAGCCCTGAAACAGCCGCAGTATCTGCGTTGGAGCAGGCGCTGGAGAGTGCCGACCGAACCGGTGAGGTCCCGACAATGGTCTGGATCAATGGTGCTCCAGGCCGTGAAGAGGCGTTGATCGCCGGAATAGAGTCGGTATTGGGGGAAGATGTGCCGATTGCAGGTGGGAGTAGTGGTGATAATACCGTGAGTGGTCACTGGGCCCAGCTCTCGAATGGCAGTCAGTGGCAGGATGCAGTGGTGATTTCAGTGCTGTTCCCCTCGACCCAGATCTCTTATGCCTTTCACAGTGGATATGACCCGACAACAACAACGGGGGTAGTAACCCGTAGCGAAGGGCGTACGCTCTATGAGATTGACGGGAAACCGGCCGCAGAGGTTTATAACGAGTGGATAGGAGGGGGGATTGCCGAGATGATCCCTCAAGGCGGGAATGTTCTTGCGTTGACCACGCTGTTTCCGATCGGTCGCGTGGTTGGGGAGGTAGGTGGGCTTCCCTATTACAAGCTTTCCCACCCGGACAGTGTCACCCAGGATGGAGGGATCACCCTCTTTTCAAATATCGAGGAGGGGGAAACCTTGACCTTGATGCAGGGAACGGTTGAGAGTCTGGTCCACCGTGCCGGGCGGGTTACAGCGGCTGCAGTGGAGGCGGGAGACTTTTTGCCGGAGCATCTGGTGGGAGGGCTGGCGATCTACTGTGCCGGCTGCATGCTGACCGTACAGTCGAGAATGGACGAGGTGGCCGAGCAGGTCTGTACAGCACTCAATGGACACCCTTATATTGGTGTTTTTACATTTGGTGAACAGGGCTGTTTTGTCGGCAACGACAATGCGCACGGCAATCTGATGATCTCTGTGGTTGTCTTCAGTAACCAGCCTGTGGACTAGTTTTCCCGTTGTATAGTCACTCATGCAGACCGATCAAAAAACAGTAGTGGACTCTCGATACCCGAGTGAGGGTTCCACCAGACGGTTTTCCACAGCCTGACAAGTGTCATATATGGCATCGACTACGATGGACAATGAGGCGGTTCGCGAGGCACTGATCAATCTTGATCGATCTCGGGAGAAGGAGCGCACTTTACGCGAACAGGCCAATAACCTGCTTGAAGGGTTGGAGATCATTACCAGTGCGGCAGGTACCAGAGAGATGCTGGATGGGCTGTTGCAGAAGGTGACAGAGCAGTTGGCGTGTGATTCAGCCTTTATTCTCTCTCCTGTAGAGCGGGATGGGGTGTGTACAGAGCTGGAGTGCATTGGTGCCACAGATCCATGCTTCAGTGAGCAGCGCTGGAGTTGTGACAGGGTGTTCCAGCGTGTCCTGTCGGGTAGTCCGGCGATGCTGTTCAGTGTTGAGCGTGTAGAAGAGTGGATCAGGCAGACCCGACAGGTACGCGAAAATACAGGTTCCGTGCTGCTGATCTCCTTTCCGGGGGTCGACCGTCAGATGATGATTGGCTGCGTCAGTCTCAAGCGTGCCTACTTCAAAAAAAGCCATCTGGGGTTGATGCAGCGGCTGATGCCGATCGCCTCTCATGCGCTCACTACCTTGCATATCAATGAGCAGCTTCAACAGGAGATTGACGAACGGAACCGGCTTGAACAGTATGCCTCGTTCCAGGCGGGTATTGCGGAGATGAGTGCATCCGTATTGCATAATATCGGCAATACCGTCACCGGTATACAGGGGCACCTGTTGAGGATGGATCACCAGCGCACACAGCTGCGCAACCTTGAACCCATCTTTCACAAGCTGAAGGAGTGGGCGGATGAGGAGAGTGTTTCAGCAGAACGACAGGAGAACATGTCCAAGGTGCTTCATGGCGTCCTTCAACTGCTTGATCAGGAGGTTGGTGAAGAGGGGAATATGACCAACCTGATTCAGTTGATGGAGCGTTCGACCCTGCATGTGTCCGAGATCATACAGATGCAGCGTGGAGTTTCCAGGCCGGTGTTGACGGCCAGCCATTTTGATATCCGGCAGATGGTGGAAGATACGCTGAGCATGATCGAAGAGGGTATCGAGCGGCGTGAGATCGAGGTGGAGATCGATATCCAGCCATCTCTGGAAACACTCTATCTACCGAGAAACCCCATGATCCAGATGTTGCTCAACCTGGTCAAGAACAGCATAGAGAGCATCGATGAACGACTTCGGGCCGGGGCCAACTGCCATGGTAAAATTACCATCCGGTTCCTGCCGGATGGAGAGATGTTTACACTGGTCGTGGAGGATAATGGCGTTGGAGTGGAATCTGAACGGTTGAAACTGATTTTTCAATTTGGGGAAAGCAGTAAGGAGAGAGGGTCGGGCTTTGGACTCCATTCGGTTGCCAATTTTGTAAATGGTATTGGAGGAAAGGTGTGGATGGAGAGCGAAGGAGAGAGTCGTGGTGCAAGGGCGTTGGTTCGATTGCCGGTAGCGATGAGTGACAAGGGCAAGGTGTGATGATGATTCGATATGAAATCGAGGGGTAAGACAGGCCATGTCATGTAACAAGAGAATATTGGTTGTTGATGACGATATCACGGTTCACAATCTTTACCGCCAGCTGCTTGGTCTGAATGAACCTGATCTGGGTGATGAGATGCTCTCCGATCTGATGAATTTGGTGGATGAGGAGATTGAGGAAGAGGGTGAAGATAACTGTGATGTAACCCTGGTCGATCAGGGGAACAAGGCGATTGAGGCCGTCCGCACTGCATTGGAGCAGGGAAAACCATTCCAGTTGGTATTTCTGGATATGCGTCTACCGCCTGGAATTGATGGCAAGGAGACTGCCGAAGAGATCAGGAAAATGCAGCCTGAGCTACCCATTGTTTTTGTCTCGGCCTATTCAGACTATTCCGAACAGACGCTTGAGGAAGCGCTCTCTTCGGCGCCGGTCTACTTCAACTACAAGCCGTTTGCACGCCATGAACTGGAGTTGGCAATTGAGAAATGGGCGTTGTGACAACGGCGGTGAAGAGATGGAATGGAGTGCAACCTTAAGAGAATTTTGCATGGAAGATGGTTGTGTTTGCAGACAAGATAGGCATGCTCATATTACTGCCTGCGCCTAAAATATATGTTTGTAACTGCCCGGATCTGGTGTGAAGCCGAGTCGTTACCCGTACAATTATCCCAATTACAGTCAAGGAAGAGTCCGTAATGCTGATCATCAAAGGGGGACCGGCGCTGTCCCGTTTTCGTCTGGAGAAAATTGAGTCTCAATTGAGACAGATAAGTCCTGCAGTAGGCCGGGTTTCTACCCAGTGGCTTCACTTCGCCGATGTAAGCACACCACTTCACGACAGTCAGCAGCAGCTCCTCGAACGGCTTCTGGAATATGGACCAGCCCATGAGGAGACTGTGATTGATGGTCGAACATGGGTGGTGGTGCCCCGTTTGGGAACGATATCTCCGTGGTCAACCAAGGCGACAGAGATTGCAAGCAATTGTGGGCTGGAGTCGGTGGAGCGGATTGAGCGAGGCGTGCTCTGGGGGATTGAGCTGACCGGAGCGGTGGATGAGGCGGTCGAGGCAGCACTGTTGGAGCCGATCCATGATCGAATGACAGAGTCGGTGTTGGAGAGTATTGCCGATGCAGAAGCGCTGTTTTCCACGACTGAGCCGGCTCCATTGACCTCGGTCGATGTTCTCGGTGGTGGCCGTGATGCGCTGGCACGAGCCAATGGTGAACTCGGGTTGGCACTTGCCGAGGACGAGATTGACTATCTCGTTGAAAACTTTGAGCTGATGGGGCGCAATCCGAATGATATCGAGCTGATGATGTTTGCACAGGCCAACTCGGAGCACTGTCGCCACAAGATCTTCAATGCCGACTGGATCATTGATGGCGTGTCACAGCAGGAGACACTGTTCGGAATGATCCGCAAGACCCATCAGAACAACAGCAGTGGTGTGCTTTCGGCCTACAAGGACAATGCTGCCGTGGTGGCAGGGTCGACGGGAGGGCGCTTCTTTCCTGTCAACGGAGCGTACCACTACTGTGAAGAGCCGATTGATATTGTCTACAAGGCGGAAACCCACAATCACCCGACTGCAATCTCGCCATACCCCGGTGCGGCTACCGGTGCCGGTGGAGAGATTCGTGATGGAGGTGCCACTGGGCGAGGGGGTAAGCCCAAGGCGGGGCTGGCAGGCTATTCGGTCTCCAATCTACGTATTCCGGGTGCAGAGCAGCCCTGGGAATCCGACCATGGCAAACCATCGCGTATCGTTTCGGCACTGGAGATCATGCTGGAGGCCCCGATTGGTGCCGCTGCCTTTAATAACGAGTTTGGTCGCCCAGCCATTCATGGCTACTTCCGAACCTTCGAAGAGCGTGTAAGTGGCTCTGGTGGTGATGAGGTGCGTGGTTATCACAAGCCGATCATGCTTTCAGGCGGTGTTGGCAATATTCGTCGCCCACATATCGAAAAGCATGATATTCCACCCGGTACGCAGATTGTGGTGCTGGGTGGACCGTCAATGCTGATCGGTCTTGGTGGTGGGGCGGCATCTTCAATGACCAGTGGAAGCAGTGCCGAAAATCTTGATTTTGCATCGGTGCAGCGTGGCAACCCTGAAATGGAGCGGCGCTGCCAGGAGGTGATCGACCGTTGCTGGGAGTTGGGTGAAGAGAACCCGGTTGTTTCGATTCATGATGTTGGCGCCGGTGGACTCTCAAACGCAGTACCGGAAATTGTCAATGATAGTGGGCGGGGAGGTCGATTTGAGCTGCGTACAGTACCGAATGATGAGCCGGGCATGTCTCCTCTGGAGATCTGGTGCAATGAGGCTCAAGAACGTTATATTCTTGCAATCGGTCCACAGCAACTGGACCGCTTCAGGGCAATCTGTGAGCGTGAGCGCTGCCCCTATGCCGTGATCGGGGAGGCGACCGAGGAGCAGCGGTTGATTCTGGGGGATGGTCATTTTGATAACAGTCCGATCGATCTGCCGATGGATGTGTTGTTTGGCAAGCCACCGAAGATGCTGCGTGAAGTGGAGCACCTTTCATCCCGTCTCTGTCCGTTTGATACCACTGCAGTCGATATCGATGAGGCGATCTATCGTGTATTGCGTCTACCGTCGGTTGCCAACAAGTCATTCCTGATCACCATTGGCGACCGTACAGTGACCGGCCTGGTTGCGCGTGACCAGATGGTAGGGCCCTGGCAGGTACCGGTTGCCGATGTGGCAGTGACCACTACCAGTTTTGATCGTTATACGGGAGAAGCAACCGCGTTGGGAGAGGTTGCTCCAATCGCCCTGATCAACCCGGCTGCCTCAGGCCGCATGGCCATTGCCGAGGCACTGACCAACATTGCCGCTGCACCGATTGAATCTCTGGATCAGGTACGGTTCTCGGCCAACTGGATGGCACCGGCGGGTCATCCGGGTGAGGATGCTGCCCTGTTTGATACCGTCAAGGCAGTTTCCGAGCTGTGTCAGCAGCTTGATATCTGTATCCCTGTGGGTAAGGATTCGATGTCGATGAAGAGTGTCTGGGAGCAGGAGGGTGAGTCCCGTTCGGTGACTGCTCCGCTTTCCCTGATCGCCTGCGCATTTGCTCCGGTAGTCGATGTACGCAGCACGGTAACGCCTCAACTGCAGTTGGACCAGGGGGATACCGATCTGATCTTGATTGATCTGGGGCGGCATGCAAACCGCATGGGTGGCTCAGCCCTGGCACAGGTTTACAAGCAGGTGGGAGATGAGAGTCCCGATCTGGACAGTCCTGATCTGATTCGTGGCTTTTTCTCTGCGGTACAGGAGATCAATGCTGAAGGGATGTTGTTGGCCTATCACGACCGTTCGGATGGAGGGTTGTGGGTGGCATTGAGTGAAATGGCATTTGCCGGTCACTGCGGCCTTTCGCTGTTGCTGGATGACCTGGGAGGTGATCCGGTTGCGGCGCTCTTTAACGAGGAGCTGGGTGCGGTCATTCAGGTGCGTCATGGTGAACTGGAGACTGTTCAGCAGATCCTGTCCCGCTATCAACTGGCGGCCATCAGTCATGTATTGGGTGCCCCCAATCATGAAGATAGAATCACCATTCGTTACCGAGGCAGATTGATCGTCAATGAGTCGCGGGTTGATCTGCAGAGAGCCTGGTCGGAGACAAGCTGGCAGATGCAACGGCTGCGTGATCATCCGGAATGTGCAGATCAGGAGTTTGAGCAGTTACAGGATCGTGCCGATCCCGGGATCGGGATTTCGCTGCCTTATGATCTGGATGAGGATATTGCAGCGCCCTATATCCAACGCGGTCAGCGCCCGAAGTTGGCCATTCTGCGTGAGCAGGGTGTCAATGGGCAGGTGGAGATGGCGGCAGCCTTTGATCGAGCCGGTTTTGAGTGCCATGATGTCCATATGAGTGATCTGTTGGGAGGCAGAGTAGAGCTTGAACCATTCAAGGGTTTTGTCGCTTGTGGCGGTTTCTCCTATGGCGATGTATTGGGCGCCGGAGAGGGGTGGGCCAAGTCGATCCTGTTCAACAGTGAGGCCCGGGATGGTTTTGCTCATTTCTTTGAGCGAGAGGATACCTTTGGTCTGGGTGTCTGCAACGGTTGCCAGATGATGTCGGTGCTACATGAGTTGATACCCGGGGCAGAGCACTGGCCCCGCTTTGTAAGGAACCGTTCGGAACAGTTTGAAGGACGCTTCTCACTGGTCGAGGTCATGGACTCCCCCTCGATTCTGTTGCAGGGGATGGCTGGTGCAAGAATGCCCATTGCCGTGGCACATGGGGAGGGGCGGACCGAGTTCTCTTCATCGCAGCAACAGCAGCAGGCGGCTTTGGTGATGCGTTACATCGACCATCAGGGCAACCCGACAGAGCACTATCCACTCAACCCCAATGGCTCTGCAGGTGGTGAGACCGGTTATACCAGCAGTGATGGACGTTTTACCATCATGATGCCCCACCCTGAGCGGGTATTTCGTGCCGTTCAACACTCCTGGTATCCGCAGCAGTGGCAGGAGGATGGACCCTGGATGAGGATGTTCCGCAATGCGAGGGTCTGGGTGGATTGAGTACCTGGGTTGGGTTGACAGGATTGAGGATGTAACGGTGGATTTGGGCTTGGTAAACAAAGTGGTGTTGATCACCGGTGCATCCGGTGGACTTGGTGCAGGAATGGCAATTGCCTTTGCACAAGAGGGGGCCAGGGTGGCGGTCCATTATCGTAGTCGGAAGCAGGGGGCGGAGCAGGTACGGAAGCGTATCTGTGATGCGGGTGGGGAGGCGGAAACCTTCCATGCCGATCTGCGTAATGAGATGGAGATCCATGCACTGATTGATGCGGTAGTGGCTCGCTATGGTCGAATTGACTGCCTGATCAACAATGCCGGCGTGGTACTCAAGGCCTATGCCGAGGACACCGATGCAGAACACTGGGACGATACGCTCAATATCAACCTTCGGGCACCGCATCTGTTGAGCCGTGCGGCGCTCCCCCATATTCCGAATGGAGGTTGTGTGATCCATAACAGCAGCATTCATGCAAAGAATACGGTGCAGAACTTTGCTGCCTATGCGGCATCCAAGGCTGGCCTGGAAGCGTTGGCCAAGGCACAGGCGCTGGAGTGGGCGGACCGGGGGATACGTGTCAACTGTATTGCGCCAGGCGTAGTGCCGGTTGAGCGCACCTTCGAGGTGCTTGAGTCGGTGAAGCAGGAGTGGTTGCCCCATATTCCGCAGGGGCGTTATGGTCTGCCTGAGGATATTGCCGGGATGACACTCTATCTGGCAAGCAATCTGGCATCATGGATCACTGGCCAGTCGTTTGTGGTCGACGGAGGGATGACGGCCCGCATGAATATGCCAAGGCGGGGGCGTTTGGTGCCTCCGGATGCTGTCAGCGAGGTTGGATAAAAGATTTCATGATGTATGGAGGAGTCTATTCCAATCCATAAATGGCCCTGAACAGAGAGGGTAAGAGTGAGTTC
>CAYFOR010000006.1:0-52367 GCA_964344785.1 uncultured Piscirickettsiaceae bacterium | reverse complement strand
TACGCCTTGTGGCGAGGGTTTGTCATCAACCTGTCCACCCCGAAGGGTGGCTTTTTGTGCGTGTGAGGGAGCAGAAGCGTGCAGGCTTTTAGAGCAGTTTTGACCAGTTCGGCCTTGCACATTGGTTTGTGTTAGGTCTCGGCAAAGGCTTTCGCCTGCTTGTGCAGTATCTCGGTTTGTTTTGTTCCACCTGCCACCGGTTCTCTCAGAACGTAGTGTGCGGATTGTTCAGGTTACCAATAACACTCCAGTTCCATCAGCTGGCTCCAGTGCCCACGCCAATCCGAGCTCACTTGGTGTCTCCTTTGACCTAGCCATAGCTCGATGGTTTCACGAAGTGCATCATCATCAGTAGTAGAAGGTAGCTCGCTTAACAGTCGATGGGCTGTGGTGATATCGTTGGCCTGCCCGAGAGAATCTTGTAGTTGCTTGAGTGCTCGCTGGTAGCGGTTTGAATCCTGTTTGGGGTAAAGTGGCTGCAGGAATTCGACAGCATAGCGCTGTTTCTTGATTTCAATCCGTAAATCGTGGAGTTCCTCTGTATCAAGTGCCTCCAGATTCTCGTGGTACGCGATAATCTTGTCGTGCTGTTTTTGTAATTGGCTATGGGCGAATTGTGATATGGACCACTCAAGTCGTCGCTGTCGCTTACCGCTGATCTGATGATTCCATGCAAAATCGTCAATCCAGTGGTAGAGGTGGTTCAGTCCACTGTTGTATGCGGGTTCACTGAACATCGATTGAAGTTGGCGATAGATCGCTGTGCGCCTCTCGTTTGCCTCACTCAACAGTACGCCCATTTGGGTGTGCTCGGTAGATTGAGACATTGGTAGCAGGCTTTCGTCAATAAAAACATCCCAGTCTCGTGCCTCCCCCAGTTGCTGCAGCACACTGGTGAGCGGGGCAATCTGCTCTGATGTGATCTGTTTGGGGATCAGGCTGCGAAAGAGCTTGAATGCAGCACGTAACCGTCGCAAGCCGACCCGCATCTGATGAACACCCTCAATATCATCGATATAGAGTACAGATGACTCGTTTGCAAGCGCTTGATCCAGACAGTTGAGAAAGATCTGTCGGACGACCTGATTCAGACTCTGTTCAGATGCAATATGGATTGGTCGGGATTTACTGGGTGGCTTGGCTTCATTGATGGTCAGGGGTTGTAGTTGTTGTAGCCGCTTGCGTGTCTTCTTGCGTATCGGATTTTTTTTTCCCATTCAGACAAGTATAGGGATTATTGGAAAAAATCAAACTGTCTGTAGCTTGGCGTAGGCGGCCACCAGCCACTTGGTGCCAGCCTGTGGAAAATTGATCTGGATACGCATTTGTGGGCCATCCCCTTCCAGTGCCAAAATCGTTCCTTCGCCAAACTTGCTGTGGAGGACCTGTTGGCCTGGATAGTGTCCTCCGTGAGTTGATTGACTCTGTGGTGTGCTTGTGCGGCTGTTGATGGGACGAGAGATTGTTGAGCGAAGCCTCACCTCCTGAACGAGCCCGGATGGAATTTCACGTATAAAACGGGAAATGCGCGGGTAGTGCTCTTTTCCATAGAGTCGACGGCTCTCGGCATGAGTTAGCGTGAGACGCTGACGGGCCCGAGTAATCCCGACATAGCAGAGGCGGCGCTCCTCCTCCAGTCTGTCTGGATCATCCGAGGACATGCTGTGGGGGAACAGTCCCTCCTCCATGCCACTGATGAAGACCTGGGAAAATTCAAGGCCCTTGGCGCTATGCAGGGTCATCAACTGGACACAGTCCTCCCATTCGTCACCTTGGGTATCCCCCGCCTCAAGCGCAGCTTGCGCAAGAAATTCATCCAGCTGATTCATCGATTCATCTTCCGGGGAAAACTGACCTGCAGCGGTGACCAGTTCCTCGAGGTTTTCGACTCGGGCCTGTGCACGCTCTCCTTTCTGGTTTTTGTAGTAATCCAGCAGGGTAGAGATTTCAAGTGCAGTGGTTACCTGCTCTTTCAGGTTCTTGTCGGATGAGACCACTGCCATCTGCTCAATCAGCTGGAGAAAGCGGGTGAGTGAGTTACGGGCGCGTGCTGCGAGCCTTTTGCCTTCACACTGTTCAAGTGAAGCCTGCCAGAGTGAGGTACCACTGGCGCGTGCGTGTTCACGAATTACATCCACGGTACGGTCACCGATCCCACGTGTCGGTGTATTAACCACCCGTTCGAAGGCGGCATCATCATTGCGGTTGGCGATCAGCCGTAGATAGGCAAGTGCATCCTTGATTTCGGCGCGCTCGAAGAAGCGCAGGCCGCCATAGATCCGGTAGGGAATGGAGGCACTGAGCAGTGCCTCTTCCAGTACACGAGATTGGGCATTGGAGCGATATAGGATGGCATTTTCATCCCGTCGCCCTCCCTGATCGATCTGGTGTTGTATCTGTTCGGCAATGAAGCGGGCCTCATCGAGGTCATTGAAGGCACTGTAGAGCTGAATCGGTTCTCCTTCATGGTCTTCTGTCCAGAGCTCCTTTCCGAGACGACTTGGGTTATGGTCAATCAGGGCATTGGCGGCATTCAGAATGTTGGCGGTTGAGCGATAGTTCTGCTCCAATCTCAAGGTTTCCACTGCGCTGAAGTCGTGGCTGAAGTTTCGGATGTTCTCCACTTGCGCTCCGCGCCAGCCGTACACGCTCTGGTCGTCATCACCCACTACAAAAATGCTGCCACTGTCACCAACCAGCAGCCTCAGCCAGGCATACTGGATAGTATTGGTATCCTGAAACTCATCCACCAGTACGTGGCTGAAGCGATTGCGGTAGTGGTTGAGCAGTTCGTTATTGTTCAGCCACATCTCGTGGGCACGCAGCAGTAGTTCGGCAAAATCGACCAGTCCACCACGTTGGCAGGCACCTTCATAGGCACTGTAGATCTCGGACATCTGCTGCAGCCAGTGGTCATGGCCTGGGTCAATCTCGGTGCTGCGGATTCCCTTGTCTTTCTGTTCATTGATGAACCATTGTGCCTGTTTTGCTGGCCAACGCTCCTCGTCCAGGTTCATCTCCTTGATCAGGCGTCGTAACATCCGCAATTGATCCTCGCTGTCGAGAATCTGGAAGCTTTGTGGCAGGCCTGCCTCCAGCCAGTGGGTTCTCAGCAGGCGGTGGGCAAGCCCATGAAAGGTGCCAACCCAGAGGTTACCACTGGGAATCTGCAGCAGTGATTCGATCCTCCCTTTCATCTCGCGGGCAGCCTTGTTGGTAAAAGTGACGGCGAGAATGGACCAGGGTGAGATACGTTCCACCTGGATCAGCCAGGCGATGCGGTGGACCAGTACCCTTGTTTTGCCACTGCCGGCTCCGGCGAGTATCAGACAGTTGGCGGTAGTGGTGGTGACAGCCTGACGTTGGGCGCTGTTGAGCGGGTCGATAATTTCAGTGATCTCTTCTTCCATGTTCGACATTCTACTGATGAGGCGGGGTATAGGCGAGCGCCCAAAGGTCCACACTCGTTGCACCGGCGGCTTTCACTGCCTGAGTTGCGGCGACCATGGTGCTGCCTGTGGTGACCACATCATCAAACAGTGCAATATGTTTACCTGCAAATGAACCGGTGAACTCGAATGCACCCTTCAGGTTCGTTTTGCGTTCCGTTGCATCCAGACCCATCTGTGCAGGTGTCGACCGTGTTCTTCGAGCCTCCGTGCGCACCAGTGGGATACCCAATGAGTGGGACGGATCCCTGATGATCTCAATCGCCTGATTGAAACCCCGCTCTCGCAGTCGTTGGTGATGGAGTGGGATCGGGATGATGAGATCGGGCAATACAGTTTCTCCCTGTAACAGCTTCTGTTCCATCAGCTTTCCAAAGAGCCGGGCCAGATGGAGTTTATGATCAAATTTGAGTTGCTGGATCAGTGCGATGAGCGGGTCGCGATAGAGGTAGGGGATGACAATCTGGTGCCAGAGGCCTCGATTGAGAAGATCCAGTGGCGGATGCTGGAGTATGGGCAGTTGCTGCTGGCAGGGGTAACAGAGGGCCAAATCCGCTTGGGCGGGCTTTGAGCAGAGTGCACAGGGCTCAGGAGGGAGGAGCTGATGTAGTTTATGGTAAACTTTTTGGAGCATAATTGGTTGACAGTGAGCGGGGTGAAAGTAGCATCTACACCTTTTTTGAACAGATTCTGGAGCAATCTGGAAAACAGTAGTGAAGTATACGATGAGTGAGCAGATATCAATCCGAAATGACTGGCGCCTGGAAGAGGTAGAGACACTGTTTGACCTCCCCTTTAATGATCTGCTGTTTCAGGCACAGACCATCCATCGCCTGAGCTTTGATCCCAACAAGGTTCAGGTCAGTACCTTGATGAGCATCAAGACCGGTGGCTGTTCGGAGGACTGTAAATACTGCTCCCAGAGTGCCCGAAACGACACCGGTTTGGAGCGTGAACAACTGGCTGAGGTGGAAGCGGTGCTGGAAGCGGCGCGTGAGGCAAAACGTTCCGGTTCATCCCGTTTCTGTATGGGAGCTGCCTGGCGCAACCCCAAGGGCAGGGATATGGAACGGCTGTTGACGATGGTCAGCGGAGTCAAGGCGCTGGGAATGGAGACTTGTATGACGCTTGGAATGCTGACTCTGGAGCAGGCGGAGAAGCTCAAGCGTGCCGGTCTCGACTACTACAATCACAATCTCGATACTTCAGAGGCCTACTATGGCGAGGTGATCACCACTCGAAGCTATCAGGATCGTCTTGATACACTGGAACATGTGCGTGAAGTCGGACTCAATGTCTGCAGTGGTGGCATTGTAGGAATGGGTGAGTCGAGGCAGGATCGTGCTGGATTACTGGCTACCTTGGCCAATCTGCCCAAACAGCCTGACAGTGTGCCGATCAATCGTCTGGTGAAGGTTGCCGGCACCCCGCTGGAGGCGGTGGATGATCTTGAAGAGCTGGAGCCACTGGAGTTCGTCCGTACCATTGCTGTCGCACGGATATTGATGCCCAAATCGTGGGTGCGGCTATCTGCCGGGCGTAAGTCGATGAGTGATGAGCTGCAGGCGCTCTGTTTTGCTGCTGGTGCCAACTCGATCTTCTCGGGTGAACGGTTGTTGACCACCTCCAATGCAGGGGAGGCGCGTGATGCCACACTGTTTGCCCGATTGGGTCTGCAACCGCTTGCCGGGGAAGAAGTGGTGCTGGGCTGATGCCACACTCAGGTTGATCTGAAATTCCCATGCTTGATTATCAACTGGAGCAGGGTCTTCAGCAGCGCAGAGAGCAGCAGCTCTATCGACAGCGCCATATTGTTACCGACTATCAGGGGGTTGAGGTAGAGGTGGGTGGTAGCCGTTATCTCTCATTCAGTAGCAATGACTATCTGGGGCTTGCGAATCATCCACAGGTTGTGGAGGCATTCAGGCAGGGACTCGAACTGTGGGGGGCAGGGAGCGGTGCCTCACATCTGGTGACGGGACATAGTGCTGCGCACCACCTGCTGGAGGAGGAGCTTGCCGATTTTCTGGGTTACCCGCGAGCGCTGCTTTTCAGCTCCGGCTATCAGGCCAATCTTGGAGTTCATCAGGCGCTGTTGGGGCGTAATGACCGGGCCATTCATGATCGGCTCAACCACGCCTCACTGCTGGATGGAGCCAAACTCTCTGGTGCCAAATTGCTGCGCTATGGGCATACCGACGTCAATGCCCTGGAGGTTCGTCTGGCAGAGTCGGTCCCCGGCAAGACACTGGTTGTGACCGATGGTGTATTCAGTATGGATGGAGATTCGGCTCCACTGCCAGCGATCAGCAATGAATGTCGTTGTGGTGGAGCGACGTTGATGGTGGATGATGCCCACGGGATTGGTGTACAGGGGCCGGAAGGGCGTGGCACGGTGGCCCGATTTGGCTTGGGCCCGTCGGAGGTGCCGATTTTGATGGGGACGCTGGGGAAAGCCTTCGGTGTCGCCGGTGCCTTTGTGGCAGGCAGTGAGGCGTTGATCGAGACATTGATCCAGCAGGCACGAACCTATATCTATACTACTGCTTCCCCTCCCGCACAGGTCGAGGCAACCCGCAAGGCGCTGCAACTGGTACGAACTGGTGACCATCTGCGTATACATCTGCAGCAGTTGATCGAGCGTTTTCGGCAGGGGGTGGGTGAGATGGGCCTGACACTGGCAGATTCCATGACACCGATTCAACCGTTGATAATCGGTGAGAGTGAGGCAGCGTTGAGATTGTCGGAACATTTGCAGGAGCAGGGGATACTGGTGGTGCCAATCCGCCCCCCTACGGTGCCTACTGGGACGGCTCGACTGCGGATCACGTTCTCGGCAAACCATACCATGTCTCATGTTGACAGATTGCTGGAGGCACTGGCATGAAGAAGCAGTTGGTGCTGGTTCACGGTTGGGGGTTTACCAACACAGTCTGGGATTCGGTGCTCCCTCCATTGGGTGAGGTCTTTGAGCTGACTGCAGTCAATCTTCCGGGTTATGGCAGCCGTCCACAGACTGCACAGATGACACTTGCTGAATTTGCGGAGGATGTTGCGTCACAGCTTCCTGAGTCGGCCATCTGGGTAGGATGGTCACTGGGGGGGCAGGTGGCGTTGCAGGCAGCACTGCAGCTTCCGCAGCTGGTCGAGAAGTTGATTCTGGTGGGGGCGACTCCAAAATTTGTACAGGGTGGTGGCTGGCGGGCAGCGGTCAAGCAGAAGATCCTGAATGATTTTGGTACAGAGTTGATCCGTTCACGGGAGACTACACTGGGGCGCTTTATCGCACTGCAGATGTTGGGGGTTAGTGGAGGAAGAGAGGTGATCAACCGTCTGAAGGGGTCACTGAAACAGCCTCCACAGTCGGGCACGCTGGAGGCGGGGCTGGATATTCTCAACCATACCGATTTTCTCCAGCAGTTGGCTGATGTTGTTCAACCGGCCCTCTGGCTGATGGGGGAGCGGGATCAGCTGGTACCGGCAACGGCTGGTGAACAGGCAGCAGCGATGATGCCGGATGGGTGCTATCAGATGGTTCAGGGAGCGGGTCATGCTCCGTTTTTGAGTCACCCGCAACAGTTTCTTGACGAGGTGATCCGCTTTGCAGGAGGATAGTCCGCTATTTGGCCGAAAAAAGGTCCGTGCCAATTTTGAGCGGGCAGTGGCGAGCTATGATGCATCCGCCCAGCTTCAGCGAGAGGTAGCTGAACGGATGCTGGAGCAGCTTGAGTATGAACGAATTGCTCCACAGCGAATTGCCGATATCGGGGCGGGTACCGGGTTCTGTACCCGAGGACTGGAGCAGCGGTTCAAGCGGGCCGAGGTGATTGCAGTTGATCTGTCGGAGGGGATGCTTCAACGGGCACGAAAACAGAAACGCTGGCGCTCGCGGCAACGCTTCCTCTGTGGAGATGCCGCTGCACTGCCACTTGCCAGTGATAGTGTTGACCTTCTCTTCTCCAATTTTACCCTGCAGTGGTGTACCGATCTTCCAGTGGTACTGGCCGAGTTTCAGCGGGTATTGCGGCCTGGTGGTGTGCTCACATTCTCCACATTGGGGGGAGAGACGCTACATGAACTGAGGGCTTGCTGGGCCCAGATTGATGAGCAGGTACATGTCAATCAGTTTGTCGATCTGCAACAGATGGGAGACTGGCTGCTGCAGGGAGGGTGGACTGAGCCGGTCACTTCGGTTGATCGCTTCACTCTCAGCTATCCCAGTGTGATGGGCCTGATGAGAGATCTGAAGGGGTTGGGTGCGACCAATCTCAACCGCGGGCGTAGAGTGGGGCTGATGGGGCGTAGTGTTCTGTCACGGTTGGAGTCTCTGTATCAGCCTCGGGATGAGTCTGGCCGTGTCTCTGCTACCTGGGAGGTGGTCTATGGCCATGCCATTGCTCACGAGGATGGTTTTGCGCGGCCCGAACCGTTTGTTTTGCCACTCCAGTCGATTGATAAACCTGATTAAAACAGTAGGTCTTGACAGGTGGGCTGGAGCCGTTATGATTCACACACCCGGATTGTAGTTTTATCATAATAATTTATCGGGCAGCATGTTTCGATAAATTAAACTCATTAATTGATTTGTAACAAGGAGTTGAAAATGAGCGTATTAGTAGGACGTGAAGCACCGAATTTTACTGCCCCAACCGTTCTCGGCAATGGCGAGATCAAGGCGGATTACAATTTTCATGAGGCCAAGGCGGGCAAGTATGCCGTGGTATTTTTCTATCCACTCGACTTCACTTTTGTCTGCCCATCCGAGTTGCTGGCTTTTGACCATCGCATGGAGGAGTTTGCCAAGCGTAATGTTGAGGTGGTAGCGGTCTCTATCGACTCACATTGGACTCATAATGCCTGGAGAAACACCGATGTGAAGGATGGTGGTATTGGTGCGGTCAAATATGCCATGGTTGGAGACATGACTCAGACGATCACCAAGGACTATGGTATTCAGGTTCCTGGCGGTGCGCCTGCACTGCGTGCCTCTTTCCTGATCGACAAGGACAATGTGGTCCAGCATCAGGTGGTCAATGCGCTGTCACTGGGTCGTAATGTGGACGAAATGATCCGTATGGTTGATGCGCTGCAGTTCACTGAGGAGCATGGAGAGGTCTGTCCTGCAGGTTGGCAGGATGGTGATGAGGGCATGAAGGCGACTCCAGATGGTGTTGCCTCCTACCTGGCTGCCCATGGTGATGAGCTGTAGTAGCTTTTCATTGTCAGCAGAAAAGGCGCACACAGTGCGCCTTTTTTATTGGGCGTAACCGTTGGTGACCCCGCCACCGCTGGTAGCCCAGGATAGTGGTGTAGCAGCGGTTGGCGTGAGGATATAGGTGTCTGTGGCCACAATCCCGTTGGCAGCATCCGGGGTAATGGTGATTACACCATTGGCAGTTGTGACCGAGTCTACTGCCCCGGAAACGGAGCTCTGATTTGCCGGAACGCCATAGCTTCCACCGTCACAGTCGTTCAGGTCTCGTCTGACCTGATAGCACTGTTCGACCCCAATCTTGACGGGTTGTGCTGCCATCACCACTTCCGAATAGTGTGCCTTGGTGGTGTATTGGGTATAGGAGGGAATGGCAACGGATGCCAATATCGCAATGATGGCAATGGCGATAATCAGCTCAATCAAGGTAAAGCCCTGTGGGGTCATATTGCTGCTCCTCACTATGATCAGTTCGAGGATCATAATATGATGTGCAGTGTAGTTGCTAAAGTGTTACAAATTATTACCTGATCGGCTTGTTTAATGAGTTCGATTCAGCGTAAAGCGTGCCAGGGAGACCAGTGCTGTCCGATAGGGTGAGTCAGGCAGCACCATGGCAGCCGCCGTTGCCTTCTCTACCGACTGCTTCGCTGCTTGCAATGTGTATTCAATCGATTTGGTGTTGCGGATGATTTCCATGATCGGCTCGAACTGGTCATCTCCTCCTTGTTCAATTGCAGAACGAATCATGGTTTTCTCTTCTTCACTGGCGCACTGTTTCATGGCATATATCAGTGGCAGGGTAGGTTTTCCTTCAGACAGGTCATCGCCGGCATTTTTTCCCATTTCGGCAGATGAAGCGCTGTAATCCAATGCGTCATCGACCAGTTGAAAGGCGTTACCCAAGTGCTTGCCATATTCACAGAGTGCGTGCTCAATGGCATTGGGCTGTTTGGCAATCACAGCTCCAAGCTGTCCCCCCGCCTCGAACAGTTTAGCAGTTTTTCGGTAGATTACCTGATAGTAGCGTTCCTCATCAGTATCAGGATCATTACAGTTAAGAAGTTGAAGTACTTCTCCCTCTGCAATCACGTTGGTGGTTTCGGCCAGGATCTCCATGACCCGCATCTGCTGGATTTCAACCATCATCTGGAATGAACGGGAGTAGAGAAAGTCACCCGTCAATACGGCTGCCTGATTTCCAAAAATGGCGTTGGCGGTCTCCTTCCCACGACGCAGCTCAGAGGTGTCCACCACATCATCATGGAGCAGGGTGGCGGTATGGATGAATTCAATGATTGCGGCGAGCTGTATTGCATCGTCATCCATATACCCGCAGGCACGGGCTGCGAGCAGTACCACGATTGGGCGAACCCGCTTACCACCGCTATTGATGATGTAATGACCCAGTCGATTGATCAGTACAACATCAGAGTGCAGTCGCTGTAGGATCAATGCATCTACAGCGGCCAAATCCTGCTGAATCAGGTCGCGAATCTCTTCGAAAATAAGTGAGTTTGATGACAATGTGACACAATTTTTCAATTTATTACAGGATGGGCATCCTAGAGCCTTGATTGCGGTTGGTCAAGCAGATCAAAACGGGGGGATATTTCAACCATTGCAGTAATCATGATGAGAGGCATCACATCAAAGTGCAGTAGATAAAATAAGCGCAAAAAAAGTGTCATAAATATAGTGTTGATCTAGCGATGTATGCTATGATGTGGATACTGTTATGCCTAAAAATAAATTCTATAATTAGTGTGATAGGGAGGGTTCAGTGGATATTACATTAACTGACGCATTGATTGTTGCTGGTACGGGGATGGTGGTTATCTGGCTTTTTCTCTGGTTTATTAATACCCACCCAAAAGGGTGTTGTGGTATTCGTCGTTCCATTTTGAAAGATGAAGATCTTCCACTGAATCGTCTAGTGCGCCACGGTGGAAGCGAGCATATTGCGCATTAAAGAAGTTGACAATATAAATTATTGCTAATATAATGCACGCATAGGCTCTCAGAGGGTATCCTTCGAAAAAGAATCTCCTCCTCCTTCTTTCGTAGGTTCCCCCACCCTCTGAGGGCCTTCTAGATTTAATCAGACAGTGCTGGTAGTTATTTGACGAAGTAGGGAAGCACTTGGTTGGATTGGAGGGACTTCTCTAATAGCCTGCTGATTTCAGCGTTTTTTCTCCACTGTGCCTCACGCAATGGCGTATTGCCGAAGGCGTTGGTCTGTGCAGGGTCAGCACCATATTCAAGTAGTACTTTGACAATATCTGACCGGTTTTGTTGAACCATCAGTAGTAGTGCCGAGTCACCAAAGTCGTTTGTGGCGGCTGGCTTGGCACCTCTCTCCAGTAGCCAGCGCATCATATCTGCCGATTTTGCAATGTGAATCGCAGTTCTGCCAAACATGCCGCGACTGTTAATCAGTTTTTCCAGGGATTGATCCGTAGGAAGTGATTCCAGCTGGTCCCAGGATTCCGAACGAATCAGCTGATGGAAATGAGAAAGATCAAAGACCTTGCCGTCGGCAACAGTAAACAGTGCTTCTGCGTGGCAATTGGGAGTCAGAAGCAGCAGTGTAAGCAACGAAAAGAGTCGGACTCTATAAAAGTGCATCATATCGGACATCATACCGGGTTGGCCTCTGAATAAACAATCTCATTATAGCAATAAAATACGCAAATCTGCGTATTGATGTAGCCCAATCCAGGCACTAAAACATGATCTATACAGAAAACGTATCTGTAGAGGCATGTACACAGGAGCAGGAGAGAGACCATGGCACCATATCCAAGATTTGATAAATTTTCAGTCTGTGACCAGAGCTGTCAGGCGAGAAAAAAGGCAGATGAGGCGATCGGAGGCGCATCTCATGAGTGTGAGGTTGGATGGAAGGCAAGGGTGACACGCGTATTCATGCGAACTATGGCCAATAATGGAGGGTACACCCACAAAGGATATGCGACCTAGGCAGGAAACTGACAGCTACAGGAGATGAAAAGATGGGAACATTACTACTGACAGTGCTGGGAATCATCACAGCACTATTCGTACTGAAAGTTGCCTGTAAGGATTGTGGTAAGGCGCACCTACAGTATTAAGGGTATCCGGTGTCATGCTTCAAGAGTACAAATGGCACAGCCAGTTTTGGCTATGCGTGTTGCTCTTGATGGCATGGGTGCCAACGGTTAAAGCATTGGGGGATGAGATTGGCTTGATGCGTGGCTGGCTGCAGCCGCAACAGCTTGAGAGCCACTCGTGGAGCCGAAACGTTGAGCTGGATCGCCCGAACAGATCTCAGCTCAACTATTTTCACCAGCTTGTCTGGAGTGATCGAGTCAGCAGGCTACAAGAGTTCAGCAAAAGTTATCCACTCCATCCACTGATCAATCAGAGAGGAGACAGTGGACAGGCTGCTGTTCATCTGGTGCAGTCGCCGCAGATGCTGAGGTTTCTGCTGGAGCAGGGAGCCGATCCATCGATTACCAACCATTTTGATGA
Source organism: uncultured Piscirickettsiaceae bacterium (assembly GCA_964344785.1). Lineage (GTDB taxonomy): Bacteria > Pseudomonadota > Gammaproteobacteria > Thiopontia. The sequence goes on along the minus strand of CAYFOR010000006.1, from coordinate 40,193 downwards.
CACAATACTACTTATCATGGTCCAGCGTAACCGATATCAGATGGTGAAAATATTGCTGGAGTTCGGGGCAGATCCCAGCCAGGTCAATGCATTTGGTGAATCACCCATCAGCGAGGCCTCATGGAGAAGGCACAAGGCGATTGATGGGCTGCTTCAGCGATACATGAATCGGCAAGAGGATCAGAGCAGTATCACCAGTTACTCATCGGACTCTCGTGAAATCGCACGATGACCGATATCGGTTCGATAGTAGACATCTTTCCAGTGAATTTGCTGAACCAATGCATAGGCCGTCTGCTGTGCATCCGAGACACTCTCCCCCAGTGCACAGGCACAGAGCACACGGCCGCCTGCAGTGACAACCGCACTGTCTTGAATGGTGGTACCTGCGTGGAAAACCTTCTGGTCTGGCAGTGACGCGGTAGGGAGACCAGAGATGGGGAGGCCTTTTTCGTACGCCTCAGGGTAGCCACCTGCAGCCAGTACAATACCCAGCGAGGGTCGGGGGTCCCAAGATGCCTCGGTCTGGTCCAGCTGCTGGTCGATGGCGGCATTGCATAGCGCAACCAAGTCGGACTGGAGTCTTAACATGATTGGTTGGGTTTCGGGGTCACCAAAACGGACGTTGTACTCCAGTACCTTGGGGTTCCCCGCTGTATCAATCATCAGCCCGGCGTAGAGAAAGCCGGTAAATGGATTGCCCTCTTCTGCCATTCCGTTGATGGTTGGGTGGATTACCTGCTCCATGACACGCTTGTGTACGGCATCTGTAACCACAGGTGCAGGAGAGTAGGCCCCCATTCCACCGGTATTGGGGCCGGTGTCACCATTGTCACGGGCCTTGTGGTCCTGTGAGGTGACCATCGGCAGTACATGTTTGCCGTCGGCAATGACGATAAAGCTGGCCTCTTCACCCTGCAGGAACTCCTCGATCACAACACGGTGTCCCGCATCACCGAAGGCATTTCCGGCCAGCATATCACGTACAGCGTCCTCAGCCTCATCCATGGTTTGAGCGAGAATGACTCCTTTTCCGGCCGCCAGGCCATCGGCCTTGATTACAATGGGTGCCCCCACTTTTTTCAGGTAGGCAAGCGCCTCGTCCAGGTCGGTAAAATTGCCATATGCAGCAGTGGGAATCTGATGTCGGGAGAGAAAATCCTTGGTGAATGCCTTGGAACCCTCCAGTTGCGCGGCACCACGTGATGGACCAAAGCAGCGTAGATCGGCATCATGAAAGGCATCCACAATACCGGCAACCAGTGGCGCCTCCGGTCCGATGATGGTTAGATCAATGGCATTGTTTCTGGCGAACTCGACAAGGGCATCAATTGCATCAACACCGATGGCGATATTCTCCATCTTGTTCTCTGTAGCCGTGCCGGCATTCCCCGGGGCTACATAGATCTTATCCACATCGGGAGATTGTGCAGCCTTCCAGGCAAGTGCATGCTCACGTCCTCCGCTTCCAACCACTAATATTTTCACGATTCAGGCTCCCTGTCAGATTCCATTCTTGCCAACAGTCTGTCAATGACGGAAGTGGCGCATACCGGTAAAGACCATCGCCATGCCGTGTTCATCGGCAGCGGCAATCACCTCGTCATCACGCATCGAGCCGCCGGGCTGAATAACAGCAGTGATTCCTGCATCATGTGCGGCATCAATCCCGTCCCGGAATGGGAAAAATGCATCCGAGGCCATCACCGATCCCGATACCTCGAGCCCGGCATGTTCCGCCTTGATCCCGGCAATTCGTGCGGAGTTGATACGGCTCATCTGACCTGCACCAACACCAATGGTCATGTTGTTCTTGCCATAGACAATGGCATTGGATTTCACGAACTTCGCCACCTTCCAGCTAAACAGCAGATCATTCATCTCTTGTGCAGATGGTTCTCTGGAGGAGGCTACCCGAATCTCATTGGTCAGTAGCAGATCGGCATCCTGTACCAGCAGGCCGCCATTGACCCGCTTCATATCAAGCCGTGCCAGATCTTCATCCCAGGAGCCCGAAACCAGCAGACGGACATTCTTCTTCTCGGCAACCACCTCAACCGCCTCGTCGGAGACAGCCGGGGCAATAATCACCTCGACAAACTGGCGATCGATAATGGTCTTGGCAGTCTTGCCATCAAGCGGCTGATTGAAGGCGATGATGCCGCCAAAGGCTGACTCGGGGTCTGTACTGTAGGACCGTTCATAGGCCTCGAGCAGATTATCACCATAGGCTACCCCGCATGGGTTGGCGTGTTTGACAATGACGCATGCAGGGGACTCATCGAACTGTTTGACACACTCCAGGGCCGCATCGGTATCCCCAATATTATTGTATGAGAGCTCCTTTCCCTGAATCTGCCTTGCTGAGGCGATGGTCCCTTCGACCGCCTCCGCCTCCGCATAGAAGGCGCCATTCTGGTGCGGGTTTTCGCCGTAGCGCATCTCCTGCACCTTGATGTACTGGCTGTTGAAGGTACGGGGGAAGTGGGAACGTTCGCCATCGGCTCCGATACGACCCAGATAGTTTGCGATGGCGCCATCATAGTGGGCGGTATGCTCGAAGGTTTTTACCGCCAGATCGAAACGGGTTGCATCGCTGACTGCGCCATCGTTGTCAGCCATCTCGGAGAGCACTCGCTCATAATCACCAGCATCCACCACTACGGTCACTGCTGCATGGTTCTTGGCAGCGGCACGCAGCATGGTGGGACCGCCGATATCGATATTCTCGATCGCAGTGGCAAGATCACAGTCGGGGTTGGCGACGGTCTGCTCAAATGGATAGAGGTTGACCACCACCAGATCAATTGGTGGAATGTCGTGCTCAGTCATCACCGCGTCATCGGTACCGCGTCGCCCCAAAAGACCGCCATGGATCTTCGGATGCAGGGTCTTGACCCGGCCATCCATCATCTCGGGAAAACCGGTGTGGTCCGAGACCTCGATAACCGGGATGCCGTTATCGGCGAGTAGTCTGGCAGTGCCACCAGTGGAGAGAATCTCTACTCCATGGCTCACCAGTTTCTGGGCAAAAGGGACAATACCGTTCTTGTCAGAAACGCTGATCAGTGCGCGGGTTATTTTCATTGGGATGTCCTTATGATGAAAATAGAGGGTGAGGGGAATATGGGCGATGTTCAGAATATCCTTGGTGAAAGATCTGTGTCCGCCCCATGTTCATTATGTTGAATCGGTTATCCAGTCAGGCCTGGCGGGCAGAGATCTGATAGAGATCCATCTTCTTCTTCAGAGTGTTGCGGTTGATGCCGAGCATTTTGGCGGCATGGGATTGATTGCCGTCACACTGCTTCAGCGTCAGTTCCAGCAACGGGGGTTCGACCTCGCGTAAAACCCGTTGCAACAGATCTTGGGTCTCCGATCCTTCAAGGTGGCTGAAAAACTCCTCCATATTGGTGCGTACACAGCTACGCAGGGAGGCACATCGATCCTTCTTCATGCAGCTAATTCCTGTTCTGCCGATTGTTCCATCAGTCGTGCAAAAAACTCCTGGGTCATCTGTAACTGTTCTTCTGCCTCCTCAACCCGGTTAACGGCCTGACGGAAGGCGGCACCGTGGTGCTGTCCCTTGCTGTACCAGGAGATATGTTTTCGGGCAACGCGCACTCCGGTATATTCACCATAAAATTCATAAAGATTACGCAGATGCTCCATCAGCAGATCCCGTATCTCGGAAGTCTCGGGTTCGGGTAGTAGCTCACCATGCTGTTGATAGTGGAGTATCGAGCGGAAGATCCACGGCCTTCCCTGGGCAGCACGTCCAATCATCAGTGCATCCGCTCCGGTCTGCTGCTGTACCTCAATCGCCTTTTGGGGAGAGGTGATATCACCATTGGCGATCACGGGAATGGTGATTGCCTGCTTGATGGCGGCGATCGTCTCGTACTCGGCCTCACCACGGTAACCATCGGCACGGGTGCGACCATGCACCGCCAGTGCCTGCACCCCACACTGTTCGGCAATACGTGCAATCTGAATGCCATTTCGATTTTCACGATCCCAACCGGTACGGATCTTCAGGGTAACCGGAACATCCACTGCATTGACCACCGACTCCAGTATCTGCCCAACCAGTTTCTCATCCTTCATCAGGGCAGAGCCGGCAGCCACATTGCAGACCTTCTTGGCCGGACAACCCATATTGATATCGATAATCTGTGCACCGTTACCAGCATTGAAGCGTGCGGCCTCGGCCATCATCACTGGGTCGGCCCCCATGATCTGTACGGATCGGGGGTCGGACTCACCATGGTGGTCGGCACGACGTCGGGTTTTCTCGCTACCCCATAACAGCGAATTTGACGAGACCATCTCAGAGACAGCCATCCCGGCACCCAGCCTGCGGCAGAGCTGGCGAAAAGGGCGATCTGTAACCCCGGCCATCGGGGCAAGGATCAGATTATTGGGTAGCGTGTAGGGGCCAATCTGCATGATATGACGATGGTGCTGCTGAAAAAGGAGGCAGATGATACGCCGTTCCGCCCGTTTCGTCGATCAATTTTTCATCAGGGCCTGTAAACAGGACCCGGTTTCATCAGCAGGGTGTAGCGAGTATCATCCGTTACTGATTATCTTGTGGGCAGAAATGGATAGATGTCTGAAAATAAACGCCGCTACTTTCGGGTCAATGATCTGGCCCAGGTCAAAATTGCCCATGTACCCAGAAGCAACGTCAGACACTTGGCGGAGGAGATCTACTATGGCAAGGGGGCAGAGGGGCTGGTGCGGGCAGAAAGACAGGTCATGGATACAATCGCTGCACTGAAAACATCCAATCCACAGGTTGCCCGCGCGCTGGAGGCCATCAATGACAAGATTGATGAGCTGCACAGACTGGGGCATGGCGGTGCAGTCGAGTCCACGGAGTCCCAGCCGATCAATTTCAGTGTGGGAGGGTGCCGTTTTTGTACCAGCGAGGCCTACTCGCCCAGTGAGGCGATTGATATTCGAATCCGTTTTGTAGACCATGAAGAGATTCGCGCCCTGGCACTGGTCAAGGATATCAAGAAGGCAAAAGATCAGGCGTATGGACAGTATGAGATGGCCGTTCAGTTTCGAGCGATCTCCAAGGCGCACGCTGCCATCATCGAGCGGGAAGTGATGCGAAAACAGCAAGAAGAGCTGAAGCTTCGGGCTGAAGCGAAGGAATCCGCATGAGTAAGGTTGCACTGGCGCAGATCAACCCTCATGTGGGTTCACTGGATGAAAATGTAGACAAAATCACTGCTTACGTTCAGCGTGCTCGGGAGATGGGGGCTGACCTGGTACTCTTCCCGGAGCTTGCCATCACAGGCTATCCACCGGAGGATCTACTGCTGCGTCCAGGCTTTCTTCAGCGAGTGGATCAGGCACTGGAACAACTGTTACCAGCCTCTCAGGGTATTATTGTGGTGGTTGGTCACCCAATACAGGGGAACGATGGGGCGCTCTATAATGCGGCATCCGCCCTGCTGGATGGGGAGATCATTTGCCGTTACTACAAGCAGGAGCTGCCCAATTATGGGGTGTTTGATGAGATGCGCTACTTCAGGGCAGGGAGTGAACCGGCACTGATCAAGCTGGATGGTGAGCAGATGGCACTGACTGTCTGTGAAGACCTGTGGCACCCCCATGTCATGCAGCAGGTAAAGGATGCGGGCGCGACCATGGTGCTCAACCTCAATGCCTCACCATTTCATGCAGGGAAGCGGGGGGTGCGTGAGCAACTGATCCGCAACCATGCCCACAACCACAATGTACCGATCCTCTATGTCAATCAGGTGGGGGGGCAGGATGAGCTGATCTTTGACGGGGGCTCCTTCGTGGTCGATGCTAATGGCGAGCAGCAGCTCTGTGGTGACTATTTCGAAGAGGGGCTCTACCTCTATGACAGTGGGGAGGTACAGCGCTGCGTCATTGCACACACACCATCACGTGAAGAGGAGATCTATCGCGCGCTGGTGCTGGCAACCCGGGATTATGTGCGGAAGAATGGCTTTCTCGGGGTAATCATCGGACTCTCCGGTGGAATCGATTCGGCATTGACCTTGGCAATCGCAGTCGATGCACTGGGGGCCGATCAGGTTGAAGGGGTTTCGATGCCATCCCGCTATACCGCTGACATGAGTGTGGAGGATGCCCGGATTGAGGCAGAACGGCTTGGCGTCCGATTTCGGGTGATCTCGATCCGACAGAGCTTTGAGGCCTTTCTTGATACTCTCTCCGAGGAGTTTGCCGGTACGGCGGCGGATGCCACGGAAGAGAATATTCAGGCCCGCTGTCGCGGGGTGATCCTGATGGCGATCGCCAACAAGCGAAACCGCATGCTGCTGACCACCGGAAACAAGAGTGAGATGTCGGTCGGCTATGCTACGCTCTATGGTGATATGGCAGGCGGCTTCGCACCCCTCAAGGATCTCTCCAAATTGATGGTCTATCGTCTGGCACAGTGGCGCAACCGGAAGGCTGAAGAGGAAGGTGAACCGGAAGTGATCCCGCAGCGGGTGATCGAGCGGCCCCCTTCTGCAGAGCTGGCGCCCGATCAGAAAGACTCCGACACGTTGCCGCCCTACGAGATTCTTGATCCGATACTGGAACGTTATATTGAGCAGGATCAGTGTGCAGAAGAGATCATCCAAGCCGGTTTTGATGAATCGGTTGTGACGCGAGTGGTCGGAATGGTGGATGGCAATGAATACAAGCGTCGACAGGCTCCACCGGGCGCACGCATTACCACCCGTGCCTTTGGTCGGGAACGGCGCTATCCCATCACCTCCGGTTTTCGCTCCCGATAATGTTCAGCGCATCGCAACTGGAGCAGATTGCATCGTGGCAACAGGCACTGGAACCGGTGTTGCTGCGAATGCAGCAGCGTTGGGATGCACAACCGTTTGAGAATAGTGTATCGCCAACCACCCTGGCAGATGGCCTGCTGCAGTGGCTGGAGCAGTTCAAGGCGGCAGAATCGGTTGAAAATGTGGGGCAACTGATCCCGTTCGGTTTCGGACTGTTGGAGGATCTGCAAAGATCGGCAGCTCTGTTGGAGCTGGATAAAAGTGACTCTCTGCTCCATCTGCTTCCCCTCCATATTGCCGAATTGGTCGCGGCTCATGGTGGAACCATTACCGATCCACTTCCGGTGGTGGATGCTATCGCCTATCAGGCCAACCGACTGCGGGACCCACAAGAGCTGGTCGGGTTGCGGCACACTGTAGAGATGGTGATCGATCACTTGCCGGAGGAGGTGCAGGCGGACCAGGACAGACGCAATCCGGGCCGCCCCTGGCGGGTACTGCTGCTCAACTATGCGATCATCGCCACACGCTCTCATGATCTGGAAGGGATGGATCGTGCCTTTGCCTTCCTGCTTGAACGACTCCCGGAGGAAGCTGAATCCTTCTTTGCGCAGGGGATGGAGCAGGTGATGATGGATCATCTCGGTTATCCGGAACCGGTTCGGCAACATATGAAACAGTGGCAGGCGAGACATCATCGCAGTCAGCTCCATTGATGATGCGTCTTGAGGTACTCCCTGCGGTCAGTGCCGTCAATGCAGAGGAGTGGAACCGGTTGGTTGAAAACAACTACCCCTTTCTCAAGCATCAGTTTCTGGATGCACTGGAGCGTAACAGTTGTGTGGGTACGCAGTATGGTTGGGTGCCCCGCCACCTGGTTGTATGGAATGGCGAAAGACTGGTGGGCGCCATGCCGCTGTATGAGAAGCACAACTACTATGGAGAGTTTGTATTCGACCATGCCTGGGCGGACGCCTATCAGCGATTGGGACGGCCATACTATCCGAAACTGGTCTCTGCCATCCCCTATACGCCGGTGGTCGGCCCGAGGATACTCGCTCATGACAGAGAAGTTGTATCACTGCTGCTGGAGGGGGCGAAGCAGTTGATGGAGCAGTCACAACTGAGTGGCCTCCACATCCTTTTTGGTGATCGGGAGACGGTGGACGATCTGGCGCGCAGAGCGATGGTGATTCGGCATGACTGCCATTTCCACTGGCATAACCGCTCATACAGCGATTTCGATGACTTTCTGCAGTCATTGAAGGCGAAAAAGAGAAAGAACATTCGTCAGGAGCGGCGCAGGGTGGTGGATGCCGGAGTTACCATTCGCCAACTGGATGGAGAGTATGCATCGGAACAGGACTGGATTGATTTCAACCGCTTCTACCAACGGACATTCCTCAACAAGGGTGGAGTACCGACACTCAATCACGGTTTCTTTCAACAGGTGGCCTCAACACTACCCGGACAGGTGTTGCTCTTTCTGGCAGACCGGGAGGGGGCGTGTATTGCAGGCAGTCTGATGTTCCGTAGCGACCACGCACTCTATGGGCGCCATTGGGGATGTGATGAAGAGGTGGATGCCCTCCATTTTGAACTCTGTTACTACCAGGGTGTCGAATATGCAATCGACCACAAGCTCCAGCTATTCGAGCCGGGTGCACAGGGTGAGCACAAGATTTCGAGGGGATTTGTTCCTGTTGAGACGCGCTCTGCACACCAACTGCGTGAGGACTTCCTGCTGGAGCCCATTCGCCGTTTTTGCGAGGAAGAACGGGTGTATGTCGAGCAGTATCGTATTGAGAAGGAACAGCACATCCCCTATCGGTAAACAGGTGTTGGGGCAGATGTAATTCAAGGAGAGTAGATTGTGAACAGGTTACAGCAGGTTATGATTGTGATGGGTTGTCTGATTACAGCGGCCACCACCAGCGCAGATGAGGATAAGCGGCAACTGGTCGAGATGCCGGAGATGATGCAGCAGCACATGCTCTCCAACATGCGTGATCACCTGGTGGCACTAAATGAGATATTGCACTATCTGGGAAGTGATCAACTGGATCGTGCCTCGGAAGTGGCCGAGGCCCGTTTGGGAATGAGCTCGCTGGAGCGTCATGGTGCTTCCCATATGGCCCGTGTGATGCCGGATGGAATGCGCAAGGCGGGTACCGAGATGCACAAGGCAGCCACTCATTTTGCACTGAAGGCAGAAGAGGGAGAGCTGCTGTCGGCCTATCGTGCACTGTCAGGCGTTACATCGGCCTGTGTAGCCTGTCATTCCGGCTATCGTATACACTGACCTGACCACAGCGCACTCTATGGATTCATATTCTTGAAACAGTACTCCGAATCGTGTGAACAGAACCGTGAACCGATCTTTTCGGTGATTGCGCCACTACTTGTCGGTTGCTCGCATCTGCTGGAAATCGGCAGTGGAACCGGTCAGCATGCGGTCTACTTTGCTGGTGGACTCCCTCATTTGGTTTGGCAGAGCAGTGATCGGTTGGAGAATCATCCCAGTATTCAGATATGGATTGATGAATACCGACTAGACAATACACCACCGCCACTGGAACTGGATGTCTGTCAGCCTCAGTGGCCACAGCTCACGGTTGATACCATCTTTTCGGCCAACACCACCCATATCATGAGCTGGCCGATGGTGGAGAGGATGTTTGCCGGGGTGGGAGGACTGCTATCGTCAGGGGGGGATTTTCTGCTCTATGGCCCCTTCAACTACCACGGATGCTATACCAGTGAGAGCAATCACCGCTTTGACCAGTGGCTGAAACAGCGTGACCCGCTCAGTGGGGTACGTGATTTCGAGGCGGTGGACCGTCTCGCATCCCAAGCAGGGATGGAGCTGGTCAGCGACTACCCAATGCCGGCCAATAATCGAACCCTGCACTGGAGAAAGCGGTAATGCCGTCCGCTACTCCTGTGGTGCCTTGCCGATATAGTTGAGGTCGTAGACCCGTTTCGCATCGGCGGCCATCTCCTCCATTCCCATCTTGTCGTAGGCCTCGATCAGCAGCAGCATCGCATCCTCGACGGAGGGGGTCTTCGGAAAGTTCTCGATTACATAGTTGGCCCGCTTGGTTGCCGCCACATAGGCATCTCTTTCCATATAGAAACGGCCAACATGGATTTCGTGCTCAGCCAGCTTGTTGCGGGTAAAGATCATGCGCTTGCGAGCATCTTCCGAGTATTTGCTCTCGGGAAAGCGATCGACCAGTTTGGAAAAGTACTGGAAGGCCTCACGCATCGCCTTGGGGTCTCGCATGCCGGGGTCGGTGGGAACATATTTGGTAATGAGGGTTTGTCCTGCGTTGTAGTTGACCAGGCCGCGCATATAGTAGACGTAGTCCACATTGGGATGGCGTGGATGCTGCTTGATGAAACGGTCGGCGGCGGCAATGGCCGATTCGGTCTCATTCCATTTGTAGTAGGTGTAGATCACCTCGATCTGTGCCTGCAGTGCATGCTTGTCATAGGGGAAGCGGGCCTGCAATTTCTCGAAATAGTCGATCGCCTTCTCATAGTCTCCAGCCGTCATCGCTTCGTGTGCCTCAAAATAGAAGCGGTTGGCAGACCAGTCCTTGGTGACATCGATCTGTTCAGGCAGAAGCGAACAGCCGCTCAGCGTGGTGATAAGGATGGAAACTGCGAGGAAGATCGAAGAGAATGGATGGCGTTTCTGAATCATGGTGTTACTGCATGGTTTGCAGGGTCTTCTTGGAAGTGGAAAGAGTATCGGAATGTCCATGCTATCGCAACAGACTGAAAATGGGGAGGAGAGCCGGGTCCAGGTCTCCGCAGCACAGTCGGGTAAACGCTTTGACATCGCATTGAGTGAGCTGTTCCCATCCTTCTCGCGCAGCCGTCTGCAACGCTGGATCAAGTCTGGAGATGCGCGGGTCAACGGAGAGCAGCGACGCCCGAAGGATGTCGTGATAGAAGGGGAGTGGATCACGCTGCAGGCAGAGGTCGAAGAGGAGGTGGCGTGGCAGCCTGAGCCGATTCCACTCGATATTCTCTATGAGGATGAGTCACTGATCTTCATCAACAAGCCTGCCGGTCTGGTCGTTCACCCGGCGGTTGGCAATTGGAGCGGTACCATGGTCAATGCACTGCTCCACCATGCACCGCATCTGAGCGAAGTACCACGAGCCGGAGTGGTCCACCGACTCGACAAGGAGACCAGTGGCGTGCTTGTCGTGGCAAAGACTCTGGAGTCGCATACCCATCTGGTGCGTCAACTGCAGCGTAGGGAGATGGCACGTGAATATCAGGCGATCTGTAGAGGGGTGATGACGGCAGGGGGAACGGTAGATGCACCGATCGGGCGTCACCGCGTTGACCGAAAACGGATGGCGGTTGTCGAAAGTGGGAAAGAGGCGGTGACCCACTATCGGGTCATCGAGAAATTCCGTGTCCATACCCACATCCGGCTACAACTGGAGACCGGGCGTACCCATCAGATCCGGGTCCATATGGAGCACATCCGTTTCCCTCTGTTGGATGATCCACTCTACGGTAGCCGTCTGCAGCTCCCCAAGGGAAGCTCCGACGCTTTTGTATCGGCACTGCGGGGGTTCCGGCGGCAGGCGCTCCATGCTGTCCGTCTGGGGTTGGAGCATCCCGTGACTGCACAGTGGATCGAGCATGAATCTCCCTTGCCGGAGGATATGATAGAGATGATCCGTCGGTTGCGTGAGGATCGGGAGGCCCATCGAGATGGGTAGCATGACAGGCTTTGAGGCCGAATGGCCGGTACCGAATCGGATTCGAACCTGGATTACCCAGTGCAGTAGTGAACAGCACCACACCCCCTATGGTGGTGGGAACCTTGCCACCCATGTGGGGGATGACGCACTCAGCGTAGCGCATAACCGTCAACAACTGGCGCAGCAGCTAGGGCTTGTCGCCGAACCACAGTGGCTCAATCAGGTACATGGCACCACGGTAGTCCGACTTCCTACTGTGGATAGCATCCCCCCAGAGGCGGATGGTAGTTATACCACTGAAGCGGGAGTGGTCTGTGCCGTGCTGACCGCAGACTGCCTGCCGATTCTGTTGACCAACCGTAGTGGAAGCCAGGTCGCTGCACTGCATGCCGGTTGGCGGGGATTGGCAGGTGGTGTGGTGGAGCAGGGGATAGAGCGATTTGAAGAGAGCCCCGAGCAGCTGCTTGCCTGGATAGGACCGGCGATTGGTCAGCACTCCTACGAGGTTGGGGACGAGGTGCGGGAGGTGTTCTGCGGTATGGATGAACGGGCGGCAGAACACTTTACTCCATCAGAACGTGGTCGCTGGTACGCCTCCATGGAGGGGTTGTTGCGAAAGAGACTTGGACAGGCGGGTGTCGGTTCGATCCATGGTGGTGGTTGGGATACCTACAGGGACCCACGCTTTTTTTCCTATCGCAGGAGCGGGATTACCGGAAGATTTGCTACACTGATCTGGATTCAACCGGAGGAAACAATATGAAACAGTGGTATATGATCTCTCTGGTGGGGAAGGATCGGGCCGGGATTGTGGCAGCGGTTACCCAGGCGCTGTTCGATGCAGGTGCAACCCTGGGTGAAACCACCATGGTACGGCTCGGCTGTAACTTCACCATCATGATGATGGTCTCTTCCGACCAGGACACTTCAGCCCTCGGATCGACACTGGCACCGGTAACTGCACAGTTGGGGCTTCACCACCATATTGACCCGATCGACCCAGGTCTCCATCAGCATCAGATTCCCGATCTGCGGGTAGTGGTTCACGGCGCGGACCGCCCGGGGATTGTCGCCCAGGTGACCGGTGTACTGGCAGAGGCGGGATTCAGTATCACCGATCTTGATTCGCAGGTGGCCGGGAGTGAGGTACAGCCCATCTATGTGCTGATTATCGAGGGTGTGGCCAATGATGGAGAGGAGGTGGTTCATGCGGCACTGCAGCCGCTGACCGATAGTATCGAATTTCGGGTTGAAGAGATTGAGACTCTGATTGGCTGATGGAGATCATCACCTACCCGGACGAGCGGTTGAAGCAGGCCTGTGCATCGGTTACGGAGTTTGATGATGAGCTGCGCCAGTTCATCACCGATCTTGAGGCCTTCATGCGTACACAGCCGGGTGGAATCGGCATTGCAGCACCCCAGGTCGGACGCTTCCAGCGGATTACCATCGTGGATCTCACCGGAATGACACGGGGCAAACACAAGAAACCGGTGCCGAACCAGGGGCGGCTGATTCTGATCAACCCGGAGATTACCGAGTGGGATGGATTCGAGCTGGGGCGTGAAGGCTGCATGTCAGTGCCGGACTATACCGGAAACGTGATTCGCGCTACCCGAATCAGCTTTACCGCCTTTGATGAGTGGGGTGAAGAGCAGCAGTATCAGAGTGAAGGGTTCGAGGCACGGGCGATCCAGCACGAGGTGGACCATCTGGATGGATTGCTCTTTCTGGATCGGGTGGTGAGCCGACGGACCGACCTGTTTCAGCGCAAGAAGCGTTGAGCGACTAATCCAGATTCAGCCGCATCGACAGATCAATGGCACGGATATGCTTGGTCAGTGCGCCGATGGAGATAAAGTCGACACCGGTCTCTGCAAGAGCTGACAACTGATCCCTGGAGACATTTCCGGAAACCTCCAGCAGCGCCCGTCCGGTGGTAACGGAAACGGCCTCCCGAATCTGCACCAGTGAAAAGTTATCCAGCATGACGATATCACTTCCGGCATCAAGTGCCTGCTGCAGTTCATCCAGGCTCTCCACCTCGACTTCCACCTTGCCATTCGGCACATTGGCACGTGCCTGGGCAACCGCAGCCGCGATGGAGCCACAGGCGGCAATATGGTTCTCCTTGATCAGAAAGGCGTCGTAGAGTCCGGCCCGGTGGTTGTCACCACCACCACAGCGCACGGCATACTTTTGTGCTGCCCGCAGTCCCGGTATGGTCTTGCGGGTATCGAGAATGCGGGTTTTGCTATTGCGGATTGCCCCTACATATTCGGTAGTCGTGGAGGCGACGGCAGAGAGGGTCTGCAGAAAATTCATTGCGGTGCGCTCTGCAGTGAGTAGCGGGCGTGCCCGCCCATGCAGACTGACAAGAGTCTGTTCGGCATCAACCGGTTCACCATCCTGATGATGCCATTGAAATTCGATTTCAGGATCAAGCTGTAGAAAACTCTGCTCAAACCAGCGCTGACCGCAGAGCACCATTGCCTCCCGAGTGATCAAAGTAGCGGAGGCCATCGACTCCGCCGGGACCAGCTGTGCAGTGATGTCACCACTGCCGATATCCTCCTCCAGCGCCCGATTGACGGCATGGGTAACGGTTTTGATATCGGGGTGATCCATCTCTATCTCTCATCTTGTGGTGTCTGTTTCGGGGGTTCAACCTGTTCGGCCAGTGTCTGAGCATACTGCTCCATAGTGACCATCCCAGATTCTAACGCAAGGCGACGAATGGAGTCGGCAGTGACACCATTGTGGATCTGCTCACGAATCTCGTTATTCATCGGCATCAGTTCATAAAGTGGCATCCGTCCGTGATGACCGCTGCCACTGCAGGTGGTACAGCTGTGAACCCTGCCAGACTGGTTGTGACAGTCGGGACACACCTTTCGGATCAGACGTTGGGAGAGCACCCCGATCAGTGTGTCCTTGAGGGTAAAGGACTCCATCCCCATCTCCAATAGCCGTGGAATGGTACTGGGCGCATCGTTGGTATGGAGAGTGCTGAGTACCAGATGGCCGGTGTAGGCACTCTGCAGTGCAATACGGGCGGTCTCCTCGTCGCGGATCTCACCAATCAGGATCACATCCGGGTCGTGGCGCAGCACATGGCGCAGATTTTTGGCAAAGCTGTTGCCGGTACGCTCATTGATCTCGATCTGTCGAACATGGTCGAGGCGGTACTCGACCGGGTTCTCCAAGCTGATGATATTGAGCTGCCGTTTGCGCAGCTCCCGCATTGCGGCATAGAGCGTGGTCGACTTGCCGGAGCCGGTCGGTCCGGTCACCAGTATCAGTCCGTTCTTGCGCTGCAGCATCTGGCAGAACAGAACCTCGTCATCCTTTCTGAAACCGATCTGGCGCATGGTTCGCAGCCCGGTGGTCGGGTCCAGAATACGAATGGAGACACTCTCACCCTCCAGCAACGGAATGGTTGAGATGCGTAGATCAACCTGCCGATCCTCGAATGGAAAGCGGTGCGAACCATCCTGCGGCTGGTGGTGCTCGGCAATATCCATATCGCCCAGAATCTTGATTCGGCTGACAATCGCCGGGTATGCTTCGGCCGGAATGGTCTGGGCCAGCATCATCTCACCATCGATACGGAAGCGGGCCTCCACCCGCTGTCCCACCGGTTTCAGATGAAGGTCCGAGGCGCGCTTGCGAATTGCCTCCTCAAACAGTTGCTTCACATGACTGATGATCTGATGTTCCTGCTCCTGTTCCTCCTGATGGGTCGACTGCCGCGGCGAATGGCGAACATGATGGGGGCTCTGATGCGGGATAAAGAGATGGACCGAGGTTGAGGGTTGGCCCACATGAAAGAAATGACTGCCACTCTCATCCTGCTCCAGACCAAGCGATTTGGTCAGAAGCTGGTTGCCATTGGCAAACCGGATCTCCAGCTCAAACGGTTCAGCGTGGTTGACCGGTTTCTGATAGTAAAGGTGGCTGAGCTGATCCAACGGGAGCTGCAACGGCTCCAGTTCGTGGATGGTGTAGAGCTTCAGCCGTTCACTGTCGAGATCGATCAGTGTGCCGTAGTGGACTGTCTGGTCCAGCAGATGACAACAGCAGGGAACCTCACTCATCGGCAACCCAGCTATCGATAGTGGGCGTTGTACCCACATCACCAGAAAGTATCATTGTAATTATCTGTTGTGAGCCAGAGGAGGCATGTGTACCGGTGCTGACAACCTGATAGCTTCCAGTGAAGTCGGTAACAGTCACCTCAAATTCACTCTGACCAACAGTGCCACTGAAGGTATCCACAACAGTGGCAGCGGTATGGTTATCAATGGCTGTCTCAACACCTGCCTCAGCCGCATAAAAGGCGGCCGTACCATAGCGAAAGTTACTCGCCATCTTCTGCTGCAACTGCGCAGCCTGCATCGTACCCAGTCCCAGCATGCTCATCACTGATAACAGCAGCAGGCTGAATACAAGGGTGCTCCCATTTTGATGGATATTCATGTTGTCAGGCTATTTGAAATATTACGTCATGTAACATATTGTTTTAAGATGTATTTTCATGCTATCGCATTGGCTTGGCAGGATGCAATAGGTGGCCTGACTACCGTTATGAATAAAGATAGAGAAAAGTAGAAGAGGTCTAGCTGTGGCTGGGAATGAGATGTCACCTCAGCCCTAATAAAAATACGGAAATAACTTCTATGCCAAGCAATATTGAAAAATGGGTGAAGCTCTAGCAAGCTGATGACCTACTGCAATGAATACAATTCTTTCTTGTTAAGCCTTCAGGAAACAAAATGAGCATCTTTGATAAAGCAAAAGAGATATCCGATAAGGTTGTTGAGAAGACGGTTCAGTTCAGTAGTGATGAATTGATCGCGGAGACAATCATCAAAGCGGTTGAGAAGCAGGAAAGTGTAAACCGCATCCTCAAGGAGAAGGGTTCGAACTACCGGGTCAATGAGATTGATCTGCAGATGGGCATACCGCCAACGGTCTCTTTTGGCATCCACAGAGTACATGATGAACAGGCAGGGTCTGCTCCAGAGGGTAGGCTGGAATCGGACGCACAACATCCAGAGGCTTGATTCGGGAGTGTGACACTTCCATGATATTCACGGTGCTGAGGGTTGGAGTATGATTGGACGGATGAAAAGATCAATCTGTAGTGGTCTGTACTGATGAGAGAGCTGGTTCTGGGTGGAATGCGCTCGGGAAAGAGTCGTTATGCTGAACAGACCGCCCTGCAGCAGTCAGGGGAGCTGCTCTATCTGGCCACTGCGACGGCCGGTGATGAGGAGATGGTGCAGCGTATTGAGCACCACAGGCAGCAGCGGGGGGAGCGCTGGGGACTGGTTGAGGAGCCGATCCATATTGCCGATGTTCTGAGTCGTGAGGCGGCGACCGAGCGGGTGGTTGTGGTCGACTGTCTGACCTTGTGGATCACCAATCTTCTGCTCGATAGCGATCCGGCATTGCTGCAACAGGAGTGTGACAAGCTGTTGGAAGTCCTGCCGACCCTTTCGGGCAGGATCATTCTGGTGAGCAACGAGACAGGACTGGGAGTGGTGCCGATGGACCCCTTGAGTCGCCGCTTCTGTGATGAGGCGGGCCGCCTCCATCAGCGTCTGGCAGCACAGTGTGAGCGGGTGACCTGGATGGTGGCCGGGATACCCAGCAGAATCAAGGATGAGATGCCAGAGTCAGAGTAATGGAATACAGGACTGAGCAATGGAGAGAGTGAGATGGCAAGAGCCGGCCGCATCGATCAACCATGAGGCAGAGCAGCAGGCAGGGGTGCGTCAGGGTGTCCTGACCAAGCCGCCGGGTTCACTGGGACGGCTGGAAGATATCGCGATACGTCTGGCAGGAATGCAGGGGCGGGTCACGCCGATGGTATTTGATCCCTGGTTCACCGTTTTTGCGGCCGATCATGGCATTGCCGAGGAGGGGGTTTCCGCCTTTCCGCAATCGGTCACGGTCGAGATGGTGCGCAATTTTGCCGCTGGTGGCGCTGCAATCAGCGTGCTGGCCCGTCAGCTCAATGCTCCGCTGGAGGTGGTCAATGTCGGTACGGTGAGGGAAATTGAGCCGATCAGTGGAGTGGTGGATGCCCGCATTGCAGCAGGAACCGATAATTTTCTGAAAGGGCCTGCGATGAGCCCGGAGGCACTGGAGCAGGCACTCTCTGCCGGTGAGGCTGCGGTGATGCGGGCATTGGTTGATGGTGCTGACCTCTATGTGGGGGGTGAGATGGGGATTGCCAATACCACGGCGGCGGCTGCGATCACAGCGGCACTGTTGAGTGAGGACGGTGAAATGGTGTCGGGAGCCGGTACCGGACTGGACCAACAGGGGATTGCCCACAAGGCTGCGGTGGTACAGCAGGCACTCGGCATCCATAAAGGCCATCTGGGTGATCCGTTGTCGGTATTGCAGCACTTGGGCGGATTTGAGATTGCCGCACTGGTCGGTGCCTACATCACCGCTGCACAGCGTGGTCTACCGGTCCTGGTCGATGGTTTCATCAGTTCTGCAGCGGCACTCTGCGCGGTCCGAATCAACCTCTCTGTCCGTTCGTGGATGCTCTTCTCCCACCGCTCTGCCGAGCAGGGACATCAACGGATTTTGGCAGCGTTGGAGGCCGAACCACTGCTGGATTTGGGCATGAGACTGGGAGAAGGAAGCGGTGCAGCGGTTGCCCTGCCGTTGATTCAGCAGGCATGTGCACTGCACAGTGAAATGGCCACCTTCACAGAAGCGGGGGTCTCGGAGGGTTGATCGAGCCGCCCATCATTGCCTTTCAACTGCTGACTCGAATACCGATACCGGTTGCGGTTGAGCGCAGTGCCAGAAACCAGGGGTATTCGATCCTCTTCTATCCACTGGTCGGACTCGTCTTCGGTGCGGTACTGCTGCTGCTGGCTGCAGTGGTTGCCAGTCAGCCGCTGGTGCTGCAGGCGACACTGCTGCTGGTTCTCTGGGTTGCGTTGAGTGGCGGGCTGCACCTCGATGGCCTTGCCGACAGTACCGATGCCTGGGTGGGCGGCATGGGAGATCGGGAGCGGATGCTGGTGATCATGAAGGACCCCAGCAGTGGGCCGATGGGTGTTACCGCCATTGTTCTGCTGTTGATGATGAAGTGGAGTCTGATCATGGCGCTGCTGGAGCAGAATCAGCTTGCACTGCTGCTCTGGTCACCGATTCTGGCACGGACCCTGTTGATCACCCTGTTCCAGACTACACCCTATCTCCGTACTGGCGGCATGGGTGAGGATCTCTCGCACAACCTGCCGAAGTGGTTGGCGCTACTGGTGCAGTTTGGGGTCGTGGCTGCGGCGCTCTATTTTGAGGTTCACTGGGCAGTACTGCTGCTCTATCTGGCGATGGCCTGGCTGTTCCGGCTGATTGTGATGCGGCAGTTGGGCGGGATCACCGGTGATGTGGCCGGGGCGATGGTGGAGAAGATGGAGGCACTGCTGCTACTGCTGTTGGTACTGATCCAGTAGCCACTGCAGATCGAGGTGTGTTTCCAGGGTATCGGCCAGCCGGTTGAGGCTCTCTTCCCGTAGCTGCTCGATATCAACCATGGATGATGACTGTAGCCCGGCCCACTGCAGCAGTGCCTCCAGCCCCTGCGGATGGTCCAGCAGGCCATGCAGATAGCAGCCAGCCACCTGCCGATCCAGGGAGATGGCACCATCTGTACTGCCGTCATCAAACGTCATCAGTGGATGTTCCAGTGCACTGCCGTGTGTCCGTCCTGCATGGATCTCATACCCCTTGACTACAGCCTGCTGCAGCGTGAGTTGTCCATGGACATTTTTAAGCTGCTTCTCCGGGGCCAGTTCGGTCTCCATCTGCAGTAGCCCCAGCCCTTCTGTAGTGCCAGGACTGCCCTCAATCCCGAGAGGGTCATGAATCCACTCCCCAAGCATCTGGAAGCCGCCACAGATTCCCAAGAGCCGTCCCCCATAGCGCAGATGGCGCTGCAGATAGGGTTCCCACCCCTGCCGGCAGAGCCATTCAAGGTCACTGCGGGTATTCTTGCTGCCGGGCAGGATCACCAGGTCGGCAGGTGGCGGTGTGGCATTGGTCGGGACCATCTGCAGGTTGACCAGTGGATGATGACGCAGTGGATCGAGGTCGGTGTGGTTGCTGATGCGTGGCAGTACCGGGACCACCACATTCAGTGAATCGCCGTTTTCATTCTGTTGCTGCTCCGGCAGTGCGTCCTCGGCATCAAGCTGGAGACCATGGAGGTAGGGAACAACCCCGATGACCGGCTTGTCGGTGCGTGCCTCCAGCCACTTTAGACCTGATTCCAACAGTGAGATATCCCCGCGAAAGCGGTTGATGATGAACCCAACCACCCGCTGCTGCTCGGATGGTGAGAGCAGCTCAAGGGTACCCACCAGATGGGCAAATACCCCGCCACGGTCGATATCGGCCACCATTACCACCGGGCAGTCCACCGCCTCTGCAAAGCCCATGTTGGCGATATCGTGGTCCCGCAGGTTGATTTCGGCCGGACTACCGGCCCCCTCGACCAGGATGTTGTTGTGTTGGCCTTGCAGTCGTCGATAGGCTGCAACTACCTCCTCCAGCAATTGCGGTTTCTTCTGGTGGTAGGCCGTGGCGTCATGGTTGCCAATGGCCCGGCCGTGAAGAATCACCTGTGCCCCGACATCAGTCGTCGGCTTCAGCAGAATGGGGTTCATATCGGTGGTGGGGATGAGTCCCGCGGCGTGGGCCTGTAGCGCCTGAGCTCGCCCGATCTCGCCCCCTTCGACAGTGACCGCACTGTTCAGGGCCATATTCTGCGGCTTGAATGGTGCCACCGGGATTCCTCTTCTCTGCAGTAGTCGACAGAGTCCGGCGGTGATGATGCTCTTTCCAGCATCGGAGGTGGTGCCTTGAATCATCAGAGTGAATTGCATAACCCCCTATTATAAGGTAGCTTGCGATCACACCATCAACAGAGGGAGACGGCATGGAGCGGGAGATCACAGGGCGGATCGGGGTCGATCTGGGGGGGACCAAGATCGAGGCGATCATGATTGATCGTAGTGGCCAGGAGCTGATGCGCAAACGTGTGGCAACGCCCAAAGGACAGTATCGCGGAACGCTGCAGGCGATTGCCGGTCTGGTGGATGCACTGGAGCAGGAGAGCGGCCTGTGCGGTTCGGTCGGGGTAGGGATACCGGGGACGGTTTCTCCGACTACCGGTCTGGTCAAGAATTCCAACTCATTGGTTTTAATCGGTCATCCACTCGACAAGGATCTGGAGGCGGTGTTGCAACGCCCGGTTCGACTGGCCAATGATGCCAACTGTTTTGCCCTCTCCGAGGCGACCGATGGGGCGGCAGCCGGAGCCGGAACGGTCTATGGGGTGATTTTGGGTACAGGAGTCGGCGGAGGGGCCGTTATAGATAGTAAGGTCAATGTAGGCACCAATGCGATCGGTGGTGAGTGGGGCCATAACCCACTCCCCTGGCCCAACAGCTCAGAGCTTCCCGGACCGACCTGTTATTGCGGGAAAAGTGGCTGTATCGAGACATTTCTCTCTGGACCGGGCCTGCAGATGAGTTATCATCGGGCGACAGGGGTTGAGATCTCTGCCCAGGAGATTGCAATCCGTGCACAACAAGGAGAGCAACATGCAGATGAGATCATGGCGCAGTATGAGAACCGTTTGGCACGGGGGCTTGCAACCGTGATCAACTTACTCGACCCGGATGTGATTGTTCTTGGTGGTGGTCTCTCCAACATCAACCGAATCTACCCCCATGTGAAGGATTTATGGGGAGAATATGTCTTCTCCGATGAGGTGCGGACCCGTCTGGTCAAGGCGCAGTATGGAGACTCCAGTGGGGTTCGCGGTGCTGCCTGGCTCTGGTCGGATCAGGAGATCTGGGGAGAGCAAGAGAGTGAGTGAGGATCATCTGTCGAGCCTTGAACAGCTCGATCAGATGTTGAGTCAGCACCCCGGCGTTCTGCTCTATTTCAGTACCCCACAGTGCAATGTCTGCAAGGTGCTGCGGCCGAAGCTGACCGCACTGTTCGAGCAGCATTATCCCGAGATTTTGAATCTCTATGTCGATACCACGATCACCCCGGAGATCTCCGGGCAGTATGGGGTGTTTGCGGTTCCGACCATCATTCTCTTTCTGGACGGCAGGGAATTTGTGCGCAAATCCCGCAACTTCAGCCCGGCAGAGCTGGTGGAGGAGGTGCGGCGGCCGTGGGAGATCATGCATAGTTGACCCCGTGTTGAACGCCACCAGTCGCCTTGTTCTCTTTCCTGGAGCCCCACTGCTTGAACTGCCTGCCGAACC
The DNA here is from genome assembly GCA_964344785.1 of uncultured Piscirickettsiaceae bacterium. Lineage (GTDB taxonomy): Bacteria > Pseudomonadota > Gammaproteobacteria > Thiopontia. Next base: position 18,356 of record CAYFOR010000006.1, on the reverse strand, counting down.
ACTGATTGAACAGTTGCAACAGCAACGGTTTGTCGAGGCACAACCCATTACCTCCTTCGGTGACGGGAGTTATCTGGTGGGTGAGCGCTTCTTTGATGCCTTTCTCTTTCTGGGGTGCTCCCCTTCGATCGAGCTGACACCGACGGATGGTGATACCCCATTTTGCTATCTGCAGATTGAGAGTGGTGATCGTTGTGAACTGGTCAGCGGCAAGAATCTGAAAGCGGTCTGCAAGCAGTGCAAGCGGCGCTTCGAGCAGCTCGATATTGAATCGACCCAACCGATACCGACAGTCCGCTGCAGCCATTGTCAGACAGAATATGCTGCCGATGAAATTGCCTGGAGAAAGAGTGCGGCACTCTCCAGGGTACGGATCTCATTGTGGAACATATTTGAGGGGGAGGCGGTTCCATCCGATCAACTGCTGGATCTGCTGTTTCACCATAGCGGTGAGAAGTGGAGTTATGCCTATATTGGTTAGCAGTCTGGTTTTGGAGACTAGAACGGGCTCCAGTTTCGCAGTGATGTCTTGTTCCCACTGCGTTCACACTCACTCCCTTTTTTTGCCAGTCGCCGACCCTTTGTAGAGAGAAATTCCTGCAGCTCGGCTTGGTTCATGACATCCTGATGCCCCTTCAGTGAGGCGCTCTTCCGTTTCTGGCTCTGCGTCTTCCAGTAGAGCCAGACGGCGACCAGTATGATCGGCAGGAGCAGAAATTCAAATGGAATGCTCATGGAACGGGGGGAGAAACAGTTCGTGAACGAGCAGCGGTACACCGTCCAGATGAAACAGGATACGTCGCCCCCAAAGCCGCTTTGAGTTGATTTGGAGGTCTGTCGTTGCCTGCTGAAACAGCCAGTGTTTCGGGGTAAAGCGGGCATATTCAACCAGACTGCGCTGCGCTCTTCGTGACTGGTGCAGGAAGGCACCCAATGAGCGATTTCCGAGCTGTGTCAGGCGACGCAGTGAACGGTGCAGTGAGTAGTGTGGAATAACGGTGTGGGCGTAGACCCATGGTTGTTGTCCGCAGCAGAGGCGTACCGCCCGGATGTTGGCCGACTGTCCCGGACGTAGTTGGAGGAGGCGTTGTTCACTGTGTCTGGTCTCTGCATAGCCTTGACGCACCACCTCCACAGAGAAGGTGTGGCGGCAGGAAAGGATGATCTTCTGGGTGAGCGAACCGGGGTCTGTAATCCGTCTTTTCGTTGCAATATCAGGCTGCAGCAGCGACAGACGCGAGGCGGGTACCCAAACCGGTTCCGATGCAGGGAATCTCATATGGAAAGTATACACAATGCAGTCTTGGTCGAGCCAGGCAACAGCAGGCTCCATGGGCAATTTGAATCAGTTACAGGTACTGGTGAATAGTTACCAGCGCCCCATTTTGTACCTGTCATGATCACGCAATACGGTCGTGTGAAAGTTCCTTGATCTTGCTATGATCACAAAATCATCAATACATGGGATGAGACCTTCGCACAGAAGATGATTTTTCCTTCAGGCAAGGCAAAAGGGCTTTTGTGCAAAGGTTTCACGATAACAATCTGTTCTTCAAGGGGTGGAAATGGTGAATCAGCTGGATTCTGAAAAACGTCTGTTTGTTCTCGACACCAATATCCTGATGCACGATCCAACGTCTCTTTTCAGATTTCAGGAACACGATGTCTTTCTGCCGATGGTTGTGCTGGAGGAGCTGGATCACGGCAAGAAGGGGGGTTCGGAGGTCGCGCGGAATGTACGACAGGTGACCCGCTTCATTGATGAGCTGGTGGAGCACTGCGATCTCAACGAGATCGCCCTGGGTGTACACCTGATCCCCCCTGGTACGCTGACCAATACACCGGAAGCTTCCGGCAGACTCTTCTTCCAGACCTCCATCGACACCGTCGAGTTGCCGAAGACACTGCCCGGAAACACCGCAGACAACAGTATTCTTGCAACGGTGCTGGCCCTTCAGGAGGAGGTCAAGGATGTGCGTCTGGTCACCCGTGACATCAATCTGCGGATCAAGGCCTCCATTCTCGGCATCAAGAGCGAGGACTACCGCAACGACAAGGTATTGGATGATGTCGATCTGTTACAGACCGGCTACCATGAAATTCATCCGGACTTCTGGGGGGAGGTCGGCAAGAACCTGAAGACATGGCAGGAGGAGGGGCATACCCTCTATCAGGTGGAGGGGGAGGCGGTCCATGAGTGGCAGTCGGGGGAGTTTCTGGCCGATAGCCAGAATTCACACAATGACTATATCATCCGCAAGGTTGAGGGAGAGGAGGCGATACTGGAGCGGGTACGCAATTACAGCTCCGAGAGCCACTCGGTATGGGGCATTCAGGCACGTAATCGTGAACAGAACTATGCACTCAACCTGCTGATGGACCCGCAGTTCGACTTTGTCACCCTGTTGGGCCCGGCCGGTACCGGCAAGACGCTGCTGGCACTGGCGGCAGGGTTGGAGCAGACGCTGGAGCAGAATCTTTACAGTGAGATCGTGATGACCCGTATTACCATCCCGCTGGGTGAGGATATCGGCTTTCTGCCCGGTACCGAGGAGGAGAAGATGGCGCCATGGATGGGGGCGCTGATGGACAATCTGGAGGTGCTGACCATGCATGACAAGAGCACCCCCTTCGAGCGTGAAGCGACCCAGGAGCTGATCAACCACCGTATCAAGATCCGCTCGATGAACTTCATGAGAGGACGTACTTTTGTCGGTCGTTACCTGATCATTGATGAGGCACAAAATCTCACCTCCAAGCAGATGAAGGCGTTGGTGACCCGTGCAGGGCCTGGCACCAAGATCGTCTGTATCGGCAATCTCGCCCAGATTGATACACTCTATCTGACGGAGACCAGTTCCGGTCTGACCTATGCGGTGGACCGCTTCAAGAACTGGTCTCATAGTGGACACGTCACCCTGCAGATGGGTGAACGTTCTCGGCTTTCGGATTACGCAATCAGTATTCTGTAGGCAACGGGCCGACACCTGCCCACCCGTTTTGATGCGAAGTTTTGGGTGAGTGACTCCGCAGATGTGGTATGTCTTGCCTGCTATTGCCTGGTAAAGAGTGCTCGAATGACAGTCCCCCAGTTACCATGGCCCTTTCTGAGTTCAATTCTCCCTCTGTTGCCCTGGATAAAGTTTCCGGCAGCGTGTAGGCCGTATCCACTGCGATCCTCTTTGGTGGAGAAGCCAAAATTGAAGATCTGGCTTGAAATGGCATCATCAATTCCACACCCGTTATCTTCCACCTCAAGATACCAGTATTCACCTGTCGTTCCGGTACGGAAGGTGATGGCCGCGTCAAAGTGTTCTTGTGTGTCTGCCTGGCGCTGTTGAATCGCCTCAATGCTATTGTCCAGCAGGTGAGAGAGTGTCTGATGGAGTTGATTTCTGGGCAGATGCTTCAAGGTGAGTGATTCGGGAACCTCGTTGTACAAGGTGATCTCTGATTGTACGGAACTGGCGCTGCAGCAGTGGATGACATCATCAATCAGCGCTCTCAGGTTGTAATTGCTACCGGTGGGGCGTTCGGGCTGGAATTCGTTTTCATGCAGGCGAATCAGGTCTCCAATATTTTTCAGTTGCTCCCGGATATTTTCGAGGGGAGTGAGCAGCTTCTCTTCGGTGACCGTCTCCAGCAGCATCGCTGTTTTTGTAACCACCTCCGTTGTGCGTCGGTTATCTGTCGTACGGTCTTCGCTGGATCTCTGGAGTTGCTGCAGAAAAATATTCAATGCACCTGCAGTGCGCTTGACCATCTCGGCCCCCTGCCTGGCCAGTTCAATACTGCCGGTCATTCCCGTCATGATATTACCGATATTGTGCATCACGGTGACCCCCATCTCAGCGATACCCGACTGAAAGGCGAGATACTGCTGTTGCTGCTCTGCATGGATCCGCTCCCGCAGATCCAGTACCACATAGGTGTATCCATAGATCGACTGATCGGTTCCATGGAGCGCAGATCTTGAGACGTTGATCGGAATCTCCTGTTGTCGGCTGTCGGTCAGCGTGGTCTCGCCACTGTGATAGTCGGGGTTGTTGATCGGTGCCCCAATCCACTGCCTGAGGTTGGTGGCAGCCAGTGTATTCGGCTCCACACCGATCAGGGACTCGGCAGCCGGATTGCATGAGAGGATTTCTCCATGGGTATCGGTAACCAGCAAGGCCTCCGACATCGACTGGGTGACCTTCTCGGCATACTCCTTGGCATTATTCAATGCGGTGGTCCGCTGTGTCACACGGGATTCAAGATCCCGGTTGACCTCCTCCAGTTGCTGTTGGGTCCGGCGGAGGTTGAAGACCGCATAGAGCAGTGCGGCAAAGAGAGTCAGGGTAAACAGCAGCAGCAGATTGGTGGCATGCTGAATCTTTTCCTGTAGCTTGCGGTAGCCGGATAGATAGAGGTCATGCAGTCGGGTGATGGCCTCTGCACTGCCGCTGGAGGATGCCTCAATCAGGTGGTATTCGATTGCGGGTACCGTGGTGATGATCAGCTCAATGTGGCGAAGCAGTGCAGTGATGATCTGGAGGATTTCAGAATCAGGCTCTTGCCCACGCTGCAGTTGACTGCGGTAGTGGTCAATCTCTTCGATGAATGCACGGTTTTGTCGCTCAACCTGAATACGGCTGTGGTCGGAGATGTAGGCCAGCATTTCCTCGGTCAGATGGTAGACATCGTCCACCAGGCTGGAGTTATGGACGGTTTTCAGGTGGTCGACCTGATCATGGAGCAGGGGAAGGTAGCGGATGCTGTTGTTGTACAGTGCCTTGGCCGACTTGAAGCGGGAGGTGTGCTCTCTCTTCTCTTCAAATTCACCCAGTAGCTGATGGACCAGATTCTCGATCCCCAGCGCATATGCGGTATCAAGATAGTTGGGTGGGCTCTGAAGGTGGTCCAGCAACTGCCCAATTCTACGATCCACTGTCAGCAGAGTGTCGAAGTCTCTCTTGTCCTGAAAACGGACACGATAAAGCTCCATGTTGTAGTGGTTATCCTGCTGTCTCAGTTGACGAAGCAGTTCAAGATAGTCGGTGTGCAGACGTGACTCCACCCCCTGAATGGCCGAGAAAAGTCCGCCAAACAGCAGCAACAGCAGGCCGATGATCAGATAGCCATTGTCTCGGAGCCATTTTCTGCGGATGCTCATGGTGTGCTCTCCTGCAGCTCTCCTGTGAGACTCTGCAGAAACTGAACAAGCTGATCGGTCTGCAGTTCCGACAGGCGCTTTCCAAGCTGTAGCTGCCCCATATCCTGAACCGCCTGCTCCAGCGTTGTCCTCGACCCATCATGAAAGTAGGGCGCAGTGAGTGCGATGTTACGCAGCGAAGGGACCTTGAACAGCAGCATATCTTCCTGCTCACCGGTCACTTCATAGCGCCCCTTGTCCTGCTCTTCATACATGGCGAGCTGATCTCTGCTGGCGTAGACACCAAAATATTGAAACAGGTTGCCCCCCAGATTTCTTCCCTGATGGCAGCTGATGCAGCCGAGACGTTTGAACAGCTCATACCCCTGCTTCTGGGTCGTGGTCAATGCAGCCTCGTCACCGCGTAGGTAGCGATCAAAGGGGCTGTTCGGGGTGATCAGGGTCCGTTCGAACAGGGCCAGGGCATCCACAACGGTCTGTTGGCTGATGCCCTGCGGGTAGATCGAAAATGCTGCGATCAGCTCACTGTCTTCTCTCAGTCGCTGCAGAATGGAGGGCCACTCGCCATTCATCTCCAGTGCACTGGTGATGACCTCATGGGCCTGCTGCTGTAGTGTCTGGGCACGACCATCCCAGAACTGGTTGGCGCTGAAGGCAACATTGTAGACGGTTGGTGCATTTCTTCTGAGCGGTTTCCCGCTTGTATCAAAGGAGGCTCCCCTGGGATCGGCACCGCCCAGCGACAGGTTGTGACAGCTGGCACAGGAGAGTTTTCCGCTGCCCGAGAGCCGGGTGTCATTGAACAGACGTTTTCCGAGATCAATACGCTTTTGCAGTGTTTCATCGATATCCTGCCGCAGCAGCGGCAGTGGGCGCACCGGTTCGAGAATTCTGTGATCCTCTTCGACTGCAGCGTACAGCTCATCATCATCGACACGCTGTAGCTGGCTTTGTCCCTGGTCGGCCATCGTCGAGAGCCAGTGCTGAATGGCGATACCGCTCAACAACAGTATCAGCATCAGAAAGAGGACAAAGAGTTTTTTGGGCATCAGTCAATAATCAATAGAACTACAATCTGAATCAGTTACAGGTGCTGGTGAATAGATGGCTGTATCTATGTATTTAATAGTATCACCAATATTGAGGCTGAATAGTGGTTAGCCAACCGACTGGTACTTCAGACCATCCGGAATCCAGCGCCGGATCAGTTTCTCGGTCACTTCCGGCTCTGCATGCAGCAGTGTCGGTGCGATCTGTTCTACCTTTCCGATTAGAGACTGGTCTCGGTTCAGGTCGGCTATTCGTAGTTGCAGTGCACCGGTCTGGCGTTTTCCCAGCAGCTCTCCGGGACCTCGCATCGCCAGGTCCTTGCGGGCAATCTCGAAGCCGTCACTGCTGTCCCGGATGGTCTGCAATCGCTCTCTGGCACTCTCACCCAAGGGGGTCTTGTAGAGCAATACGCAACTGCTGGCTACGCTGCCCCGGCCGACCCGGCCTCGCAACTGGTGAAGCTGTGCCAGCCCGAGGCGTTCTGCATTTTCGATGATCATCAGGCTTGCATTGGGGACATCGACACCAACCTCAATCACGGTTGTGGCCACCAGAATATCGCTTTCACCGGCGTGAAAACGGGCCATCTCCTCCTCTTTTTCGGCGGCAGCCAACCGCCCATGAACCAGGCCCACCCGCAGGTCAGGCAGTTGCTGCTGCAGTGCAGCAGCCACATCGGTGGCCGCCTGACACTGCAGGGCCTCCGACTCCTCGATCAGTGGACAGACCCAGTAGGCCTGACTTCCCTGCTGGCAGTTCGCAGCAACCCGTTCAATCACTTCGTGACGTCGGCTGTCGGGTATGATGACGGTCTGAACGGGGGTGCGTCCCGGGGGGAGTTCGTCAATCACACTGCTGTCGAGGTCGGCATAGAAGGTCATGGCCAGCGTGCGGGGGATGGGGGTTGCCGTCATCACCAGTTGATGAGGGACAAGGCACCCATGATTCCCTTTCTGCTGCAATGCATGGCGCTGTTCGACCCCAAAGCGGTGCTGTTCGTCAATGATCACCAAAGCAAGGTTGAAAAAACGGCTCTCCTTCTGGAACAGTGCATGGGTCCCAACCACCAACTGCAGATTGCCGTTGGAGAGGGCCTCGCGGGTCTCTCTCTGTCGGTTTCGTTCGGTAGATGACGCAAGGAGTCCGACCTCGATTTCATAGGGGGCGAGCAGCCGCTGCAGGTTCTGTTGATGTTGTAGCGCCAACAGCTCGGTCGGTGCCATCAACGCGCACTGAAAGCCTGCCGCAATACACTGCAGTGCGGCACAGAGGGCAACCAGTGTCTTGCCGGAGCCGACATCCCCCTGCAGTAGTCGCTGCATCGGATGGGGGCGCTTCAGGTCATCTACAATCTCCTCAATGGCACGCTGCTGTGCGAGTGTCAGGGTAAACGGAAGCTGCTCGATAAAGTGGTCCAGCAATGGTTGGTTTGCATCCAGTACCGGGCTCTGTTCTCTCTTGATCTGATGTTTGAGTCGGCGCATGGAGAGGTGGTGCGCCAATAGCTCCTCCAGTGCAATACGGCTGCGGCACTGTTCAAGCTGTGTTTGGGTGACATCGGGTGGTGGACGGTGCAGGGTTTGAAGTGCCGGTTGCAGCGGCGGGTATCCCTCAATACTGTTGTTGGGAAGGTACTCCTCCACGCTCTCCAGTGAACGCAGCAGTGCCTGTTCTGTCAAGGAGACCAGAGTCTTCTGACGCACCCCTTCCGTGGTTGGATAGATGGGGCTCAGGGACTGTTCCAGCGGGGGGGGGTGAAGAGGGTCGATCAGCCGGTACTCCGGATGGACCATCTCCAGACCGTTGCGACCCTGTCGTACCTCTCCAAAACAGCGTATGGTTCTGCCATTTTGCAATGCCGTCTGCTGTCCCTTGTTGAAGTGGAACAGCCGGATGGTGAGGGTTCCACTCTCATCTTCCAGGGTACAGATGAGTGAGCGCCGCTTGCCGAAACGGACGCCGCAACCGGTGACGGTTCCTTCGGCCTGCTGCTCTTCACCCACGGACAGCGCATCAATCATATGCAGTGTAGTCCGGTCCTGGTAGCGTAGCGGGAGGTGGAAGAGCAGGTCCGGTACGGTTTGCAGTTGCAGCCGCTGTAACCGTTCGACCAGTTTGGGGCCGACCCCACGCAGTGTGGACAGTGGCTCCACAGAGGTTACCCCTTGATTCTCTGGATAGTATGGACCGGTTTCAGTTTTCGAATGTTGCGGATGATGTCGGCCAGATGGTCGCGCCCGGTGACCCGGATAGTGAAATTGATCATGTTGGTGCGGCCATCCTGATCGTCAATCGATACATTATCGATATTGGAGCCCATTTCGGAGATGGTGGAGGCGAGTGTGGCTAGCACCCCCTTCTTGTTGGCGACCTCCACCTTGATATCGGTCGGCAGGTCCTGTTCTCCCTTGGTGGACCACTCCACCGAGACCCACTGTTCCGGGTTGCTGCGCATATTGGCGCCGTTATTGCACTCGCCGCGGTGGATTACCAGCCCCTTGCCGGAGCTGATATGACCGATGATGGGGTCTCCCGGTATCGGTCTGCAACATTTTGCAAAGTGAACCACCATCCCCTCGGCACCCCGGATCATCAGTGGTCTTCTGCCATCCGCCTCATCGGGGTGGTTGAGCCGCTTCTTGAGCAGCGGAGTCAGCATGGAGATTGGATTCCAGCGGTTGGGTGTCGGCTCATCTGTATCATCGGTGCCCCCCTTGGTACAGACCTGGATCAGGGTGCCTGTAACCAGTTCCGCCATGCGGACGCCCATGCCGATCTCGATAAAGAGCTGTTCCAGGTTGTCCAGTTGCAGCTTTTCAAGCAGTGGGGTGAGGTCCATCTTCTTGAACCGTTTCTTGGAGATGTTGCGGCGAGATAGCGCCTTCATCAGCAGCCGTTCACCCAGTTGCTCTGCCTCCTCTTGTTGCAGGCTCTTCAGATAGTGTCGAATGTTGCTGCGCGCCTTGCCGGTGGTGACATACTGCAGCCAGCCCGGATGGGGGTAGCTGTCGGGCGAGGTGATCACTTCGACCGTCTGTCCGTTGAAGAGGTGGGTGTTGAGTGCAACCGACTTCTTGTTGACCCTTGCAGAGACGGCATGTGTGCCGATTTCGGTATGGATGCGGTAGGCCAGATCCAGCACGGTGGCACCACGTGGCAGTTCGATGATCTTCCCCTTCGGGGTGAAGACGTAGACCTCATCCGGGAACAGATCGATCTTTACGCTCTCCAGAAATTCCAGAGAGTTACCACTGTTCTTCTGCAGGTCGAGCAGATCTTGCAGCCACTGTCTGGCCCGTTTTTCAGTGCTGCTGACATTGGCGGCACTGCTGCTTTCCGGGTTGTCATGCTTGTAATCCCAGTGGGCGGCAATCCCCTCTTCCGAGACCAGATGCATCTCCTGAGTACGGATCTGGATCTCGACCGGCACACCGTGTGGTCCGAACAGTATCGTGTGCAGCGACTGATAACCGTTGGCCTTGGGGATGGCGATATAGTCCTTGAATTTGCCGGGGAGCGGTTTATAGATGCTGTGGACAATCCCCAGTGTCTGATAACAGGCCTCGACGGTCGGTACGATGATGCGAAAGGCGTAGACATCGTAGATCTCACGGAACGGGAGGCGCTGATCCTTCATCTTCTTGTAGAGGCTGTAGAGATGTTTTTCACGCCCCTGGACCTCCGCCTCAAGCTCGGTCTCCAGCAGACGGCGGCGGATGGCGACCTCAATGGTATCGAGAATCTCCTTGCGATTTCCTCTTGCCTGCTGTACTGCCTCTCTCAGTACCCGTGCCCGCATCGGGAAGAGATTGGAGAACCCCAATTCACGCAGTTCGTGTGCCACCTTGCTCATGCCGAGACGGTGGGCGATGGGAACATGAATCTCCAGAGTTTCACGGGCGATGCGTCGTCGTTTCTTCGCAGGCATGCCGGAAAGTGTTCGCATGTTGTGAAGGCGGTCGGCCAGTTTGATTAGAATGACGCGAATATCGCGGGTCATTGCCAGCATCATCTTGCGGAAGTTCTCCGCCTGGGCCTGTTGTGGGTTCTCCGCCTGCATTCGGGTCAGTTTGCTGACCCCATCGACCAGTTCGGTCACCTCTTCGCCGAACCGTTCGGTCAGCTCCTTTTTGCTGGTTTCGGTATCTTCCAGTACATCGTGCAGTATGGCGGCGACGATCGTGGTGTGGTCGATATGCATCTGTCCAAGGATGCGTGCCACCTCGATCGGATGGTAGATGTAGGGTTCGCCGGTTTTACGGTGCTGCCCCTCGTGAGCCTCGGCAGCATAGAGATAGGCGTAATAGATACTCCTGACCTGTTCCTGATCCAGATAGCGCTCCAGCAGTGTGAGCAGATCACTGATCAGGAACATGTTTAGTCAGATGGTCGAAGCAAAATAATCGAAAGGTTTCAGTTGCTGCATCCGTAATGATATTTTCGATCGGATATCCTGTCAGGATGCCTCTTCATTGGCAGCTGCCTCGGCAGATGGGGCACCCTCATCATCCTGTTCACGCTCCCGGTTACGGGCACTTGCCTCGGCTGCGGCCGCCAAGTCTGCAGCACGGGCTGCGCTGTTGATCTCGTTGAGTACCTCACGGTTCATCATTCCCTTGGAAATTTCACGCAACGCAATCACCGTTGGCTTGTCATTGTCGGTCGGAACCAGCGGGTCTGCGCCCATGGCAATCTGGCGTGCCCGCTCTGAGGCAATCAGGGTCATGTCAAAGCGGTTGTCAATCTTGTCGAGGCAGTCTTCTACAGTGATGCGTGCCATCAGTCGGTACTCCATTAATACATTGGCCGATGCGCCGTGAAAACCGGCACATGCCGACAACAGTACAGGGTCAATTCCATGATTCCCTACCATTGCCGATGAAAAGAGGTCAATTCTATAGAAATTAGTGAGTTTGTTCCAGCAGTTGGTCGAGTAGCGTCTTGTGTCGGAGTGCCTGGCTTTCGGTTTTCACCCGGTGGGAGAGGAAGATGGACTTCAACTCCTCCTTGGCATGGTCGAAAATATCATTGATCACCAGATAGTCATATTCCTGGCAGTGTGACATATCCGCTGCTGCCAACTGGAGCCGCTTTTCGATCACTTGCGGCTGGTCCTGACCTCGTTGGGTCAGCCGCTCCCGAAGTGCAGAGCGGCTTGGAGGCAGAATGAAGATGGAGACCGAGTCCTCAATACGCTTGCGTATCTGCTGCGCCCCCTGCCAGTCGATCTCAAGCACCACATCCTTGTCACTGGCCAGGGTATCCCGCACCCAGATCTCCGAGGTGCCGTAGTAGTTATCGTAGACCTTTGCGTACTCCAGAAAGCGATCATCTTCGATATCACGCTTGAATTCGGCTATGGTGATGAAGTTGTAGTGGAGGCCATGCTCCTCACCAGGGCGTGGATCACGGGTGGTGTGGGAGATCGAGAGCTGTAGTCCGTCCCAACTTTCCATCAGCACCGCCTGAAGTAGGCTCGATTTACCGGCCCCTGACGGTGCCGAAACAATAAACAGGGTTCCTTGGCTCATGGTATTGAATGGTTTGTTGCTTCAACGAATAGTTATTAATAAGGTCTTTGTACGAAAGCCCTTTTGCCTTGCCTGAAATCAAAATCATCTTCCGTGCAATGGTCTCATCATACCTTTGTGCAGGATGACCATCCAGAGTGTGTGGGCCATAAGGTGGCTGGGTTCAGGACAGCAACAGGGTCTCCAGTCGGAGTCTGATTTGCTCCATCAGTGCGATCCCATTGGTCATCAGGTCATGATCGCATTGCCGGGGTGGCTGCCTGAGGAAGCGTTCGGCAAAGGCCGCGTGCTGTGCGGGCAGACCGCTATCAGTGACTCGTTTGACCTCCTCGGCCTGCAGCAGCAGGGTGATGCTCCGGTTCAGTGCATCCGTGAGCGGACTCAGTGCTTCCTGTTCGAAGCCGCCGTCAAAAAGCAACTGTGCCATCTTCAGTGGCCGTTCTGAATGAGTGAGTTGTTGTTGTGCCTCCACGATCCGCTGTCGACGGTTGTTGCTTTCGGGCAGTAGCACACGGAATGGCTCATTCAGGGTGATTGCCCCGTTCTCTGCCAGTTGTTGCAGCAGTCGGAGGGTGGTCGGAGAGATCATTTTGACCGGTCTGTCGCCCGAGGTCAGAATGGGTTCGATCATGGTCTGTTGGGCACTTGGGATCACCGCAACAATGCTTTTGCTACCACTGCCGTTTTCTACCTCAATGACCTTTCTGCCCAATCCGGGAGCACGGGCCTCAATCTCCTGCTGTAATTGGGTCAGTGGCTCTGATGTCTGTCTGACGGTGGATGGCTGCGCTACGTGGGTGGTGATGGAGCGGTCCTCCAACAGCTCAGACAGATATTCCAGCATTGCCTTGTGGTTGGAGGGCAGTGTCACTCCATTGGCATCGTCATGAGCGGATACGTGGTAGGGCACTCCACTTTTTCGTTCCAGCAGGTGCAGCATCCGGTGCTCAATGGTGTTTTCACTGATCAGATTGATCACCTGTAGCGAGTGATGGCGATGTTTGCGTCTGGCGTGAGTGATGCGCTGCTCCAGTCGTGCAGGGTTCCAGGGCAGATCAACATTGATCACTATATCGGCAACCTGCAGGCTCAGGTTGCTGGAGTCTGCATCTGAGATGAGCAACAGCCGACAGTCGGTGTCCTGTCTGAAGCGCTCAACCTCCCTCTGTTTACGATCGGCGCTGTCGGAGTGGTGGGCGTAGTGAATATCCATGCTTTCGGCCTGGTGCCGAATCAGTTCCAGCATTTGCGACCACTGTGAAAAGAGGATCACCTTGTTCGGTTTACTGCCTGAGTGTGGAGAGAGAAAAATCTCGCCAAAAAGCCGTTTCAGTTCATCCAGTTTGGGGGCGACGCGACAGTCAGTGTCCAGAATATAGGGGGTGTCGCAGAGCATCCGCATACAGGTAAGCTGATGCTGAAGTTGCTGGGTCTCATCGGTGCTCAGCGGACGTTGTCTGGCAGTCTGAATAATATGTGCGGCCTGACGGGCGTAGTGGTCATAGCGGGTACTCTGCTCCGGTGCCAGCTTGACGAAGTAATTGTTGACGGTGCGCTCCGGCAGCTCTTCTTCGACTTCATCTTTACTGCGTCTCAGAAAGATCGGTTTGAGTCGCCGATAGAGCGCATCCAGGTTACGTACGCCTTTAGGTCGACCACGTGCATCCAGCCGATAGAAGTCACGATTGAAGCGGAATAGCGGGCCGAACAGGTGCGGGTCGACCGCCTGTACGATGGAGTAGACCTCGTCGATACGGTGATCCAGCGGGGTGCCTGTCAATATGAAGAGAAAAGGGCTCTGCAACTGTTTGACAGCGTTGGCGGTCTTGGACTGCCAGTTGTTGATGCGCTGTGCCTCATCAAGGATGATCAGATCGGGTGCCAGCATCTGCTGGATCACTTCCCCGTCGTACAGTACCTGCTCATAGTTGGCGAGATAGAAGAAATGGTCCTGCCGATAGAGGCGCTGCCGCTCACCACGACTCCCCTGGATCATCAGGGATGAGCGGCTGGAAAACTTTTCGATCTGCTCTTCCCACTCGGTTTTCAGCGAGGCTGGAGAGAGTACCAGTACCCGTTCAACCAGAAGGGTCTGGGCCAGCAGCTCGGCAGCGGCAATGGCCTGTACCGTCTTTCCCAGGCCGATTTCGTCTGCCAGGATTGCACGTCCACCGAAGGCGAGATGAAGTGCGCCCTGCTGCTGGTATTCGTAGAGTGGCAGCTTGAGCAGATTGAGATTCCGTTTGCCACGTGCAACATCCTTGAGAAAATTGCTTCGGGTCAGTTGGCGCTGCTGCCTGCGCTGCAGTTGAGCCAGCCAGGGGCTGATCAGGTGGGAGATATGAACCTGCACACGGTCGGTGGGCGACATTTCGTTCACCGTCTGCTGAACTGCAGCCACTCCTGTCAATGCGTCTGCCAGCAGCACACCGCTTTCCGAGAAATAGGGGGACAACTGCTGATAGAGTGTGCTGCGACCTCCGGTTTCTTCCGGCCAGTGGATACGGATGGTCGGTTGAGGCTGCTTGTGGGGGGCATCGGTCTCATCAACACGACGATCCAGCCAGATCCAGACCGGTGGTCGGCTGGGAGGCTGCTGTTGCAGCAGCAGGGCCTCGATATGTTTGCAGGTGCCAAGGCCGCTGGTCTCGAAGTCCGGGCAGGTGCAGCTATTGATGTTCAGTTCAAGTGAGCGCAATTCAATCCGGTATTGCCTCTCGCTCTGTGTAATCAGACGCCACTCTCCAGCAGCAGGGTCTATTGCCTCGATCTGGAAATCTTCCTGAAGTGCACGCTGGCGTCTGCGTTCGATCTCTTCATGGTCTGTTGTGAGCCAGCCTGTACCGGTGGCTCCGGGGCGCTTCGGTATCATGGTCTTCAAATGATCAATCCGCTGACAATAGAGATAAAGTGATGGGGTGACAGGCTGTTACAGTAGGGTGTCGGAGCACTATTATAAAAGGCGTGTATCGAGGCCTCTACATTGAAAGCACTTTTCGATCCTTGCTATTGTTATAGGGTGCTCTGTACAATCGTGACCTTGGAAAATAGTTGGCATGCCGGTAGAGTTTGGGTTACCTGTGGAGGGATACTGATGGGAGCGACAATCAACAAGGTATTGATTGTAGATGATAATCGTCTGCCCAGAATAATGGGCCGTACGATTTTGAGTGAACATTTCCCGGAGGTGGAGGTTTTTGAGGCTGAACTGGGGGAGGAGGCACTGGAGATTGCGCGCTCCAATCATATCGACCTTGCACTGGTTGATATCAATATGCCGGGTATGAATGGGCTGGAACTGACGGAGCATCTCCGTTCCGAGTCGCTGGTTCCCCATATTTGCTTCATCAGCGCCAATATTCAGCAATACATTCGGGAGAAGGCTGAGGAGCTGAGCGCTCAGTTTATCGCGAAGCCGGTGACCGAGGAGAAGCTGTTGAGCTACATCCGCTCCATTCAAGGTGCTGGTGAATGAGTGATTTCGAGCTCAATGAGTTTCATAGTGAGGCACTCAAGGAGCTGCTCAATATCGGTGTGGGTACCGCTGCCGATGTATTGAGTCAGATGGCACGCAACGAGATTCGGTTGAATGTTCCCAAGATGTACCAGATTCCCCAGAGCGAGGTCTATCAGAAGGTGCTTGATGGGGCGGATGAGAACGTTGTTTCGGTTATTATGAGAACGGAAGGGTTCTTCTCCGGCGAGAGCATGTTGCTGTTTGCAGAGCACTCCAGCCTCTCGCTGGTCAAGGCGATTCTGTCAGAGCAGGTTCCACTGGAGATGTTGCACGAACTGGAGGAAGAGGCGCTGGCAGAGGTGGGCAATGTGGTTCTGAGTGCCTGTCTGGCCACCTTTGCGGATCTGCTCGGGAAGAAGGTGGTGACCTCGATTCCGTTCTGCTCCCGTGGTTCCATTGATGAACTGTTGGCTGGGGAAGAGGCGGATCATGATGTACTGTTCATCTGTGTGGACTTCTCTTATGAAGAGGGGCGCTCACGGGGTTATATCTCCCTGATGTTCACGGTGTCATCAATGGAAGATATTGTGGATGCACTGGATATGTACCTCAAGAAAGTAGGGGTTCTCTAGTGCCCCGTTCGGTACAAATCCTGCTGTTCAGAGCATCTCCCATGGAGCGAGGCAGAGCGCACTCTGCATCCGCAGTGGTCATCACTTGTTTAGCGCACTAGAGCAGGTATAAGCTGGTATGCATTTTTTTGGGGACGTACTGCAAAGCCTCAACTGTGGTGTGCTGGTTGTGGATCGGGAACAGCGTATCGTCTACTGCAATCGCTGGTTTCTTGAAAAGGGCAGCCTTTCAGAGCAAGAGCTGATTGGTGAAAGGATTACCATGCTTTTCACCCGGTTCGAAAAGCAGAGGTTGTCCAGCGCCCTGAAAAATGCGATCGAGTATGGGATCTCATCCGTTCTCTCCTACTCGCTGCATGAAAATATATTCCCACTGTTCCAGCATAATGGAAAGGAGATTGATCATGCCATCGCGATCCGGTCGATGGGAGACAGTGCCGGACATATCCTGATTCAGGTGACGGATATATCGAGTTCGACCAAACGTGAACGCTCCTTGCGTGATGCCCATAGGATGTTGGAGGAGAGCAGTCGAGCCAAGGAGGAGTTTCTTGCGGTGATGAGTCATGAACTCAGGACCCCACTGACGACCATCATCGGGAATAGTGAGCTGTTGGCTGAGCAGGTCACGGATGACGAAAATGGTGAGCTGATTCGTTCCATTGAGATTGCAGGCCGTAATCAGTTGGCCCTGGTCAATGACATTCTCGACATGTCCAAGATCGAGTCAGGCAAGTTTGCAATCAACAATCACCCGTTCGGCCTCTCAACAATCCTGGATGAGATGGAGCAGATGTTCCGGTCGAGGGCACAGGACAAGGGATTGGAACTGACCATTCGGCAGAAGAATGTCGAGACGCACAAGTTGATCGGAGATATACAGCGAATCAGCCAGATATTGATCAATCTGCTGGGTAATGCAATCAAATTCACCGAGGAGGGTGTGGTTTCCCTGACTACGGATATCAAGGATGGAAACCTGCTCTTCAAGGTCCGGGATACCGGTATCGGTATTACGGATGAGATGGTGGGGCGCCTCTTTACACGATTTGAGCAGGCGGACAGTTCCATTTCCAGGCGCTATGGTGGCAGTGGTCTGGGGCTCTATGTCTCGAAAATGCTGGTGGATCTGATGGGGGGAGAGATTATGGTCGAGAGTGAGCTGGGTGTTGGCTCAACCTTTATCATGAAACTTCCCTACAGACAAAGTGATGTGTCACTTCAGATGGATGGTGACGGTCATGTCAAGACAAGGTGGGAACTGTCCATCCGGGGGCGCGTGCTGGTGGTTGAAGATACCGTGTCGATACAGGTTCTGATCAAGAAAATGGTGGAAAGCGTAGGGGCAACCGTTGATGTTGCCGCCAACGGAAAGGAGGCGATTGAGTTGGCAATGACGACCCACTACGATTTGATCCTGATGGATATGCAGATGCCTGTAATGGACGGAATTGAAGCAACCAGAATATTGAGAGCGTCAGGTAATTCAACGCCGATTATTGCGCTGACCGCCAATGTACTGCAGAAGCATCGAGATCTGTTCAAGGAGGCGGGTTGTGACTCTTTTCTTGGAAAGCCGGTCAACCGGGATGCGTTGTACAGATTGCTGAAACGTTTTCTGCCGGTGGATACCTCTGATAAATCGTTGCAGTAGTTATGGATGACAATATAGATATTGATGTGGAGGGGGTTGAGCGACTCCCTTTGAGTGTATTTACCGAGAAGGCCTATCTGGACTACTCGATGTATGTGATTCTGGACCGGGCGCTGCCCCATGTCGGGGATGGCCTGAAGCCGGTGCAGCGTCGCATCGTCTATGCCATGTCAGAGCTTGGGCTTGGTGCCAGTGCCAAATACAAGAAATCAGCCCGTACCGTAGGCGATGTGCTGGGCAAGTTTCATCCACATGGCGACTCTGCGGCCTATGAGGCGATGGTGTTGATGGCACAGGCGTTCTCCTATCGCTATCCACTGATTGACGGACAGGGAAACTGGGGCTCTCCCGATGACCCCAAATCATTTGCTGCCATGCGTTACACCGAGTCGCGTCTGACCCGTTATTCCGAGGTTCTGCTGGCAGAGCTTGGCATGGGTACGGTCGAGTGGCAGCCCAATTTCGATGGCACCCTGAAAGAGCCGAAATTGTTACCTGCAAGGTTGCCCAATATCCTGCTGAATGGTGGCTCCGGTATCGCGGTCGGGATGGCGACCGATATCCCGCCGCACAATCTGCGTGAGGTGGCAACGGCCTGTATCCGGCTGCTGGAGGAGCGTAACGCATCCACAGAGGAACTGCTGGAGCACATTCAGGGGCCGGACTATCCGACCGATGCCGAAATCATCACCCCGTCGGAGGAGATCAGGGAGATCTATCGCAGTGGGGGGGGCTCCATTCGCATGCGTGCCTTATGGGAGAGAGAGGGGGGAGGTGTGGTCATCACGGCACTCCCTCATCAGGTCTCCGGCAACAAGGTATTGGAGCAGATTGCCACCCAGATGCGGGCCAAGAAGCTGCCGATGGTGGATGATCT
>CAYFOR010000005.1:44643-54169 GCA_964344785.1 uncultured Piscirickettsiaceae bacterium | reverse complement strand
TGTTTTATGCAGTCAAATGAGTTTTTGGCCTGTAACGTTGGGACACCAGTGGTAATGGGTATAAGATTTACTGTGATGGTCGGTTCATTGATCCGTTTGATTTTATGGTTACCGCATCCTCAGGCGCTATTTTTGACCGTTGAGTGATGTCTAAAGTATCTGAAAGAGAGTTCTAATGAGTGGTAATAATACCTTGATAACAACAGTCCGTTCCCTGAATGGGTTGATCAACCATGAACTGGCCGAGATCGATGCATCGCTGACACAGATTCTGTCCCTATCAACAGATGCCAACGACAAGATGTTTGATGCGGTTGACCGAACGACCGAACTCTTTGATGGGGTGGGGGATATGGCCGGTGAGCTGGAGCGTATGGGGGGTGGTTCGGAATTGGCCGAGTATTCGGATCGCCTCCATGGACACTATGAAGAGTTCCTCACTTTTCAGGGGCAGATGGCTCGTTCGATGCAGACCCAGGATATGCTGCAGCAGTTGATCGCCCATTGCAGGAACAAGCTGGTACAGATTGAACAGATTGGTCAGGATGTACATAAGCTGGTGGACTCTGATGAACTGGACACCGTGACCGCAATCTCCCTGATGAATGAGATGCTGATCAATGTTGCTTCAATGACGGTTCCGGAAGTGAGAGCGGTTACCCAGCGTGATGTGGAAGAGGGTGATATCGAGTTTTTCTGATTACCGTTTTCTCGAACCTTTTTTCAGAGAGGCGTTTGCAGCCCCTCAATGCTGATTCCTGGTGCTCACGTCTGCTGCCTTCAGGCATGATTTCTCAATTTCTCGACATCAACTCCTGAGGGTAGGGATCAAGATAGTACTGCTCCTCGATATAGTGTTGCGGATGTCTGCGTAGATGATGTCTGAGCAGTGTGATGGGGACAATCAGTGGAACCAGTCCTCTGGCATAGCGATCAAACAGTTCCAGCAGTTCCTGTTTGTCCTTGTGATCCAGCTCTTTTTTGAGGAATCCGAGGATGTGCTGTAGTACGTTAAGATGCTGTTTTCGGGTGGCCTGCTGCTTCATCGCCCGAGTGAACAGGGATAGGTATTGCTCTGATCGCTTCAGCAGGTTGCTGCTGTCTGTTGAGGCAACCAGTTTTCCCAGTTCACGGTAAATCTCTTCATGGTGTGACTGCAGGATAAATTTGTGGGATCTGTGAAACTTCATCAGTCCGTGGACCGAAAGATCCTCCCGTTGCATCGTGTGCCAACGGCGGTAAGTGAATATTCTCTCAATGAAATTTTCACGAATGGCAGCATCATCCAGACGACCCTCCTCCTCCACAGGGAGATAAGGGTGGTGCTTTATCAAGGTTTCCGCGAATAGGCCGATGCCACTCCGGATACTGTTTTCCGAGTGATTGAACAGTTTGACCCTTTCCATTCCACAGCTTGGTGACCGGCTTTTGAGGATGTAGCCGGAGAGATCACCGAGGCCGTTGCAGTAGTGGGTTGATTGCTCACGCATGGCCGTCGTGAAATCCTGCTTTCCGTATTTGAGATCGAGCAGTCGTACCTCATCTTCTACCAGACGTAGATGGATCGGAGGGCGTGGAACACCAAGTCCGATTGCAACCTCGGGGCAGTAGGGGCGAAGCGTGGTATATCGGGCGAGGATATCCATCACGAAATGGTTCCGCTTGTGCCCGCCATCATAGCGTACAGTTTCACCCATCAGACAACTGCTTACCCCCAGAATCAACGGATACTCATCGCTGGTTGAGTTTGTGATCTCGTTCATTTTTCCCACTGTTCAGATGATATTCGGTCCAACGGTCCTTTTTGATAGAATTCTCCATCTTTTCACTGGAACGAGCACAGGTTATTCAAGATGATCAAGGTTGGAATAGTAGGCGGAACGGGTTACACCGGAGTCGAGCTGTTGAGGTTGCTGGTGGCCCACCCCGAGGTAGAGCTATCGGTGATCACCTCTCGTGGTGAGGCGGGCCGTCCGGTGGCTGATCTCTTTCCCAATCTGCGTGGTCATCTTGATCTCGCCTTCAGTGAACCGGATACCGAGCAGCTCAAGCGGTGTAATCTGGTCTTTTCTGCAACGCCAAACGGGGTGGCGATGACCTCGGCGCGGGAGCTGGTGGATGCCGGTGTACGCATCATCGATCTGGCGGCAGATTTTCGCCTTGCGGACCCGGTGGTTTGGGAGCGTTGGTATGGCATGCCACACGCTTGCGAAGATCTGTTGGCCGAAGCGATCTATGGACTGCCGGAGATGAATCGGACACAGATCAGGGATGCCCGGATTGTAGCCAACCCTGGTTGTTATCCAACAGCGGTCCAGTTGGGCTTTCTTCCACTGATAGAGAACGGTCTGGTTGAGTTGGATGCGTTGATTGCAGATTGCAAGTCGGGTGTGAGTGGTGCCGGACGAGGCGCAAACGTGGGCACCCTGCAGGCCGAATCCTCGGAAAGCTTCAAGGCATATGCGGTACCAGGGCATCGCCATTGGCCGGAGATCCGGCAGGGAGTTACCCGGATGAGTGGCGGAGCGGAGGTCGGTCTCACCTTCGTGCCTCATCTGGTACCGATGATCCGTGGCATTCATGCCACCCTCTATTGTCGGCCACAAGGTGATGCAGGAGATCTGCAGGCACTGTTTGAGGCACGTTACCAAGATGAACCGTTTGTGGACGTGATGCCGGCAGGTAGTCATCCGGAAACCCGTACGGTACGTGGCAGCAACCATTGCCGGATTGCTGTTCATCAACCGGTCGATACGGATCAAATTATTGTGTTGTCGGTGATTGATAATCTGGTCAAGGGAGCCTCGGGACAGGCAGTGCAGAATATGAATGTGATGTTCGGGTTTGAAGAGGGGATGGGATTGGATGCTGTAGCATTGATGCCATAGCTTGACAAAAATAGTCGGATATTGAATAATCCCATTCATATAAAGGATTATTTTGGAGTTTGATCATGAGTGAAGTTGCCACAACGGTTGAGTTCTCTAGCGAACCAGTCATTTTCACCACTGCAGCTGCGGCGAAGGTGAGGTCCCTGATTGAAGAGGAGGGGAATGGTGATCTGAAATTGCGGGTTTATATCACCGGCGGTGGCTGCTCCGGATTCCAGTATGGCTTTGCCTTTGCTGAGGAGCTGGAAGACGGAGATATCTCGGTGGAGAAGGATGGAGTGATGGTGGTGATTGATCCGATGAGTCTGCAGTACCTGACCGGCGCTGAGATCGACTACTATGAGGGGCTGGATGGCTCCCGTTTTGTGATCAAGAACCCCAATGCCACGACCACCTGCGGCTGCGGGTCATCGTTTTCTGCGTAAGCAAGGATAGTATTAGTTGCAGGGCTTGTAAGGGGGCAGTTCCGGTTCCGGGATCTTAAGGGTTTCGAACTCCATTGTTTCCAGATTGCCCAGCACATAGGTGGGTTGGATTCTGCCCATGCCTGAGGCACTTCCCGGGTTGACCAGTACCGTGTGACCATCGCCACACGCATGTTGTACCGTTTCAATCTTGCAGCGGTGGTTGTGGCCACAGCAGACCAGTTCATACTTTCCGGTAAGAGCGATCGCTTCGGCATACTCCGGGAAGTGAATCATGAATATCTTGCGGCCACCCAGTTCCAGCTCGGCATCCCTGCCGTGGTATTGAACCAGACTCTCCGGGTCCTGGGAGAGCTTGCACATTACAGCCAGATCGCCTTTGTTGTTGCCGTGGATCACATGGATCGGCAGGCCAAACTGGCGAGCTCCTTTCAGCGTATAGGGGGCCACGATGTCACCACAATGGAGAACAATTTCGGCACCTCTGGATTTTGCATCTTCCAAAGCGGTATGGAACAGTTCTACCCGGTCATGGGTGTCTGAAATTACACAGATTTTCATGGGGTACTGACTTAGAAGTGAGGTTTGTCCGGTGCGTTCTGGAAGCGGTCAATACTGTCCAGAATCTCCTTGTGGGCAGCTTCTGCGTTCTCCCAGCCCTCGATTTTGACCCACTTACCTTGTTCAAGGTCTTTATAGTGTTCGAAGAAGTGGGCAATTTTCTCCAGTAGTACCGGAGAGACGTCTTCCGGTGTGCTGGCGTGTTTGTAGATGGAGCAGAGTTTGGCAATCGGTACTGCCAACACCTTTGCATCGGAACCCGCTTCGTCGGTCATCTTCAATACACCGATTGGACGGCAGCGGATGACCGAGCCGCTGATGATCGGATAGGGGGTGACCACCAGTACATCAACCGGGTCACCATCATCGGAGAGAGTGTGCGGGATATAGCCATAGTTACAGGGGTAGTGCATGGCGGTGTTCATGAAGCGGTCGACAAACATTGCTCCGGTATCCTTGTCGACCTCATATTTGACCGGGTCGGCATGGGCGGGGATTTCAATAATGACATTGACCTCTTCCGGGATGTTGTTTCCGCTTGATACACGATCCAGATTCATGGGGAGCTCTCCTGTCTGTGAAATATGCCGGGCACAAAAAAGGGGCCAGCGAACTGGCCCCTATTGTACCCTGTTCAGGGAAGATCAAGAATAGAACATTACAGCAGTGGAATCATCAGCAGTGCCACAATGTTGATGATCTTGATCAGTGGGTTGATGGCAGGGCCTGCGGTATCCTTGTACGGATCACCTACGGTATCACCGGTAACCGCCGCTTTGTGTGCATCGGAACCCTTGCCGCCGAAGTTACCATCCTCAATGTACTTCTTGGCATTATCCCAGGCACCACCACCGGTAGTCATGGATATGGCCACAAAGAGACCGGTAACAATGGTTCCGATCAGCATGCCGCCCAATGCCTCCTTGCCGAGCAGCAGACCGACCAGGATGGGTGCAGCAATCGGCAGGATGGATGGGATGATCATCTCCTTGATTGCAGACTGGGTCAGCATGTCGACCGCTCTGCCATAATCCGGCTTGGCTGTATGGTCCATGATTCCAGGAATCTCGCGGAACTGGCGACGCACCTCATTGACGATGCCGCCTGCTGCACGCCCTACCGCCTCCATCGACATTGCACCGAAGATGTAGGGGATCATGCCGCCGAGGAAGAGGCCGATGATGATCATGTGGTTGGATAGTTCGAAGCTGACATTACCACCCAAGTTGTAGGTGTAGTCGGCAAACAGCACCAGTGTGGCGAGACCGGCGGAACCGATGGCGTAACCTTTGGTAACCGCCTTGGTAGTGTTGCCAACCGCATCCAGTGGGTCGGTGATGTTGCGAATCTCATCTGGAAGCTCAGCCATCTCGGCGATACCACCGGCGTTATCGGTGATTGGGCCGTAGGCATCGAGTGCAACGATGATGCCGGTCATGGAGAGCATGGAAGTTGCAGCAATGGCAATGCCGTAGAGTCCGGCCAGATCATAGGCGACAAAGATAGAGGCACAGACCGCGAGAACTGGTGCAGCAGTGGCTTTCATCGATACACCCAGACCTGCAATGACGTTGGTGCCGTCGCCGGTGGTAGAGGCCTCGGCAATGGTACGAACCGGGCTGTATTCAGTCGCAGTGTAGTACTCGGTGATCACTACCATGGCTGCAGTCAGTGCCAGACCGATCAGTGCAGAGAGGTAGATGTTCATTGAGGCAACTTGAGCACCATCAATTACCAGGCTTTCACCAAACATCATGCCGGTGACCGGGTAAAAGATCACTGCAGCAATGACGCCGGCAACAATCAGCCCCTTGTAGAGAGCGCCCATGATCTTGCCACCGTCAGAGACCTTGACGAAGTAGGTGCCGACGATAGAGGCGATGATGGAGATACCACCCAGTACCAGCGGATAGAGTACCGCCGCATCTGTCTTGACCATCAGCATGCCCAGCAGCATGGTGGCTACGGTAGTGACCGCATAGGTCTCGAACAGATCGGCTGCCATACCGGCACAGTCACCGACGTTGTCACCAACATTGTCGGCGATGACCGCGGGGTTTCGGGGATCATCTTCTGGAATTCCAGCCTCAACCTTACCG
The DNA here is from genome assembly GCA_964344785.1 of uncultured Piscirickettsiaceae bacterium. Taxonomy (GTDB): domain Bacteria; phylum Pseudomonadota; class Gammaproteobacteria; genus Thiopontia. The sequence continues at coordinate 48,193 of CAYFOR010000005.1, read as the reverse complement.
ACGATATCGGCGCCCACATCAGCACCCTTGGTGAAGATACCGCCACCAAGACGTGCAAAGATGGAGATCAGTGAGCCACCAAAGGCCAGCCCGACCAGTGCGTGGAGAATGCCGTCCTGGGCCATTCCCATGCTCTGCAGGATGGTGTAGTAACCGGCTACGCCGAGCAGTCCAAGGCCAACCACCAGCATGCCGGTGATCGCACCACCGCGGAAGGCGACCTGGAAGGCGGCGTTCATTCCCTCATGGGCGGCTTCTGCTGTGCGCGAGTTGGAACGAACCGAGATGTTCATGCCGATGAATCCGGCAGCTCCGGAGAAGACGGCGCCGATGGCAAAGCCAATCGCGGTTGCCCAGTCGAGGGCAACGCCAACAACAATAAACAGTGCCACACCGACATAGCTGATGGTGGTGTACTGGCGGGTCAGGTAGGCCTGCGCCCCCTGCTGGATTGCAGTAGCAATCTCCTGCATCCGTTCATTACCGGTCGATTTGGCGGTAATCCACTGAATCGACATGTAGCCATAGACAATCGCGGCGAAACCTGCGATCAGGGCAAATAATAGTTCGTTAGACATAACGATCTCCTTTAGGTTAAAAAAATATCCAGACGCTACAATCCCTGTAGCTCAGATTGGGGCTGCTCTAGATTTCGAAATTTTCAAGCTTTTTATCAACAGACATATTGTCCAGCGTCACATACTTCGGCATACCGTTATCATCGTACTCGGGATAGGCTTCACCCTTGATCAACGGATAGAGGTACTCCTTGCACTTGTCGGTGATGCCGTATCCATCCTCGGAGATGAAGTCCATCGGCATCATCTTCTCGACATTGGCGACCTCCGAGAGAGAGGCCTCACCGATACTCCACTGGTATGGGGAAGAGGACTCACGTACCACCGTAGGCATGATGGAATTTTTGCCTTCCAATACCTTCTCAACCGCAGCCTTACCCAGCGCATAGGCCTGCTCGACGTCTGACTCGGAGGCCAGATGACGTGCAGCACGCTGCAGGTAGTCAGCCACCGCCCAGTGGTATTTGTATCCCAGTGCATCCTTGATCATGTTGGCTACAACCGGTGCTGCACCACCAAGCTGGGCGTGCCCGAATGAGTCGCGTGTGCCCTGTTCGGCCAGGAACTTACCATCCGGCCAGTGACACCCTTCAGAGACGACGATGGAGCAGTAGCCATGCTCTTTCACCTTGGCGTCCACTGCGGCCAGGAACTTCTCCTGATCGAATTCGACTTCAGGGAAGAGTGTGATTACCGGAATGCCATAGTCTTCTACCAGTGCGCCCGCTGCAGCAATCCAGCCTGCATGACGTCCCATTACCTCAATCACGAAGATCTTGGTGGAGGTGGCAGCCATGGAGCGTACATCGAAAGAGGCCTCCAGTGTGGAGACCGCAATATATTTGGCTACAGAGCCGAACCCTGGGCAGTTGTCGGTGATCGGAAGGTCGTTATCAACCGTCTTCGGCACATGGACCGCCTGTACGGGAAAGCCCATCTTCTCGGAAAGCTGGGAGACCTTGTAGCAGGTATCTGCAGAGTCACCGCCGCCATTGTAGAAAAAATAGCCGATATTGTGTGCCTTGAAGACCTCGATCAGTCTCTCATATTCACGTTTGTTGTCTTCCAGACTCTTCAGCTTGAAACGGCAGGAGCCAAAGCCACCGGATGGTGTACCTTTCAATGCAGCGATATTTTCGTCCGACTCCTTTGAGGTGTCGATCAGGTCTTCGGTGAGTGCACCAATAATCCCGTTGCGACCGGCATAGACGGTTCCGATCTTGTCGCTGTGTTGACGGGCGGTTTCGATTACCCCACAGGCAGATGCGTTAATAACCGCTGTCACACCTCCAGACTGTGCATAGAATGCGTTCTTGACAGACATCCAATATACTCCTTATTTGCGATTGTCGTTGGAAAGTTAAGATATTAGGGGACGTGTTACAGGTTGACTATCCGCTGGCCTCTTCGGCTTTCTTTTTCTCATGCTCACTATGGACCTGTAACATGGAGACGGCGCAGTCACCAATATTGTCATATTGCTCCTTGCCTGTGCCGTACTGTTGGTATCCACGATAAAAAAACTGGCAACGGAACTCTCCAATGCCAGTTTTAGTGATGAAGAATTTGGAATCATCTTCTGGAGATTCCCAATAGATTACGGGACAAACTGTCAGTTCCCGGTCATCCTGATGCAGTCGGATTTCGGCATCCCCCAGTTCGACCGGTACCGGTGTGTCAAAACGTTCTTCCAGAGTCTGCTCCACAGTTTGGATCTCTGTGGACGAAAGATCAGGAATTTCGGTTCTTTTTGGCATTGTTCTATTGAAAATTAATCAAAAAGATAATAAATTCATTGACATTTTTAAATATTTTGAATATACAAAGGGCTACAAGCGGGTAAGTACATCGCTGGTGTGGAAAATACAGAAAAGTGGATGTGTCCACAAATAAACAACACCAATTGAATTATAAAAAAACAAGATTCCTGGTCGATGCCGGAGTGTTGTTTGCAGATTGTCGGACTCATCCAGGTGAGTCCGATTGAGGCGAATTAAGGTGTGGTTCAATGGGTGTATTTAAGTCGCCTCTCTATATATTATATATGATCTGGGCTTATGGGTCTGTGAACAGAAGTTATAGGGTTTGCCTCCAGTTATTTAGATGATGAGTTTTATTTTATTGAGAGAACCGGCAGCCGGTTCAGTGCATCGACTTGAGGGAGATCGTCTTAAGGTGTGGAAAAAATGGTTCGATTAGCACTGCTGGGCCCCAGAGGGTCCGGAAAAGAGGAATATGCCGGCAAGTTGGCAGAACAGTTTGGAGTGCCGCTGGTATCGGTTGGTGAACTGCTCAAGCGGGAAGTGGAGAGTGGGTCGCAGCTTGGGGTTGAGATTCTGCGTGGGCAGAAGAGCAAACGCCCGGTCAATGATGAGTTGATTCTGGAGGTGCTGCAGGCTCGGTTGGTTGAAGAGGATGTGGCTGCCGGTTTTATTCTGGAGGGGGGGCCGAAAAACGAGACACAGGCAAAGGATATTGATGCATTTCTGTTGAGGCAAGGCGTTGCCTTTGCAGGGGTGATCCTTTTAAGGTACGACTACGATGAGTTTATGGAGGCCATGACGGGGCAGCGTAGTTGTCGGGATTGTGGTGCGCTTTTCAACATCTATACCAACCCGCCGATCGTTGAGCGAGTGTGTGACTACTGTGGGGGGCGTCTTCATAGTCGTGTAGATGATCGCGAGGAGAAGATCAGTCGACGTCTGCGTGAGTATGAGGCGATTGAACTTCCCTTGATGGAGTACTACCAGGGGCGTTTCATGGCCGTGCAGGGGAATTTTGACAACAGTCGGATGCATAAGGCCGTTGCCCAGGCTGCAGAACGGCTGAAAAAGGCTGCGCCTGAGTCTCAAATTGTTTCAACTCAGAAGGAAGTTAAGGAGGAGGATAAGGTAATGGCAAAAGCGGGGAAGAAGGCGGTAACCAAGAAGAAGGCAGCCACCAAGAAGGCGGTAGCCAAGAAGAAGGCAGCC
>CAYFOR010000005.1:0-44543 GCA_964344785.1 uncultured Piscirickettsiaceae bacterium | reverse complement strand
AAGAAGGCAGCCACCAAGAAGGCGGTAGCCAAGAAGAAGGCAGCCACCAAGAAGGCAGTGCCTAAGAAGAAGGCGCCCACCAAGAAGGCGGTGACGAAGAAAAAGGCAGCCACCAAGAAGAAGTCCAGGCGCTGATACCTCTGATTATTGCCTGTGTGATATGATGACACCGTCCCTTCGAAGGGGCGGTGTTGGATTACATGGGAATGGAGTTATGCCCTACTATCTTTTTAAAATGTTTCCCAATCGCAACGTGGAAGTGATTGAGCATCATGAGAAATATCGTGATGCTCGTGATCGGGCACGTGGACTTCGCAAAGAGTTGACGGTTGCGGATAACTACAAGGTGAAGATCATCTTTGCAGCCAACGAACAGGCGGGTGCAAAGCTGCTTACGACTGAGCGTGAGGCAGAACCCTGGGGAGATGATTAGCTTTCTACCAAGGCTTGATCTGCAGGGGTAATATCAAAGTGCCCTTCACGGTTCAACGAGCATTTTAGAGGCCACGTTAGTGGAAGCCGATCACTCTGTAATTCAGCAGTTGAAACTGATCGGCAATCTGGTAAAGCTGCTTGAAGAGCGCTTCGGTGCCCCGGTAACGGTGATAGAGACCCATATATCCACCCTGTTGCTGGCCGGTGATCGGGCATTCAAGATCAAGAAACCGGTCGATTTTGGTTTTCTCGACTTTACATCGCTTGAGAGGCGCCATTTCTACTGTCGGGAGGAGCTACGTCTCAATGGTCGATTGGCGCCGGACCTCTATCGAGATGTTGTTGCCATCCGTGGAACTGCAGACCAGCCACAATTGGGGGGTGGGGCCCAGGCGATAGAATATATGGTCGAGATGGCGCGGTTTGATGAAGGCAAGACCCTTGATCAGCTGCTGGATCATGAGTATCTGACAGTAGAGCACTATGATCAGTTGGCCGATCAGATTGCGGTATTTCACCACAGTGCTCCATCAGCCAATGGTGGCGAATCCTATGCCCAGCCTTCACTGGTGAGAACGGCGGTAGAGGATAATTTCAGACAGATCACACCTCTCAACGGCATGTTGAGTGAGTCGGCGCGGCAGCATGTCGATCGGCTGAGTGTATGGTCCTCTGAACAGAACCAAAGTCTCTCAATGTTGATGCAGGAGCGTCTGGACAAGGGCTTTGTACGAGAATGCCATGGTGACCTCCATTTGGGAAATATCGTGCTGCTTGATGACAGGGCGATCCCGTTTGACGGGATTGAGTTTAATGATGCCTTCCGCTGGATTGATGTGATCAGTGACCTCTCTTTTCTGCTGATGGACCTGCATTATCGGCAACAGCCACAGATTGCCTTTCACCTGTTAAACCGTTATCTGGAAAATACTGGAGATTTTGACGGTGTGCAGCTGTTGGCCTATTATCAGGTCTATCGGGCGATGATTCGGACCAAGGTTGCGCTATTGAGGTGCGCTCAACTGGAGGCGGGGTCAGATGAATACCACATGCAACAGCAAAGTGCCGAGCACCATATCGCTCTGGCCGAGAGGCTGGCTCATCAATCCTGTTCGTTTCTGATGATCACCCATGGGGTGTCCGGCTCCGGGAAGTCATGGGCATCCCGGCAAGTTGCGGAACAGTATGGGGCCATTCGAATTCGCTCTGATGTGGAGCGTTTGCGGCGCTATCCACAGCCGGATGGGCGCTACAGCAGTGAGGCAACCAAGGTGGTCTATGATACCCTGCACCGCTACGGTGGTGCGCTGGTACAAGCCGGATGGAGTGTGATACTCGATGCAGCCTATCTGCGACGGGGGGAGCGGGTTCATGCCCGGCAAGTGGCGGAGTCGTCCGCCTGTCGATATCTCATTCTCGACATGCACTGTGAGGTTGAGGAGCTGGAGCGTCGAATCCGGGAACGGATCAGAGAGGGGCGTGACCCATCCGAGGCGGATGTGACGATTCTGCATCGACAGTTGGCAACGGAAGAGCCATTGGCTGCGGATGAGGGGCCGTTTGTGCTTCACTTGGAACCATCATCCGATCCGGTTGTGCGGTTACAGGATCAGTTAGGAGCATGGTAAAAATAACTTGAACAGATTGCGCTGGATTTCGTTTCGTACTCAAGGCGCAGAAAGGGGCGCATAGCTGGGCCTATGTAACTCTTTCCGCAGCGCAGAAGACGGAACGAAAGACAAGCAAGGTGTACAAGTTATTTTTGCTAGGTTCCTTAGGGTTAAAGTGCTCGCCATAGTGCCTTGAGCCGCTCGGCTGAAACCGGTTTTCGGGTGCCGAGTTCCTGAGCAAACAGTGAGACCCGATACTCTTCTACCATCCAGCGATATTCGGTGAAGGTGGCTGAAGGGTTATCATGGATTCGCTTCTCGAATGGGTCCCAGTGTGGGGCCAGTTTTTGTGCACGTTGCTGGTCGACTCGTGGGTCACGCTTCAGTTTCTCCAGCCGCTTTTCGATAGCCTGCAGGTAGCGAGGCAGCTCCGGTAGCCATTCAGTCGGTGTCTTGTACAGAAAGTGGGGATAGACCAGTGTGGCCAGGTGGCTCTGGATCTTGCTGTAGGTCATCAACATTGCGGGAGATACCGACCCCTTCAGTTGGCGTGCGATACGATGGTGGTGCTCCAGTACCTGTCGGGTGGTTTCAAGGTGGTCGGATAGCTGGATCGAAAAGTGCTGCAGTATCTTCTCCGTCAGTTTTTGGAAGGTCTCGCCACTTCGTGGCAGTGCTGCAGCATCCGTCGGGAGCAGCGATCGGGCCGTGGTGAACAGCAGGTCGTCGATCAGTTCCTCGCAGCGTCCAATGGTAAGATAATGAAGACAGAGCGTTTTTTGGTCGATCTGTCCGGACAAGGTGGTGCGAAGCTGCCGCTGCTGCTGATTCAAAAAGAGCTGTATGACCCCCTCCCTGTGCATTCTGGTCGCCTGTCCCGGGTGTTCCAGCAGTTGTACCGAGAGATCTTTCTCTCCTGCCACCAGTGCAGGATGAAGGGTCACCACAATGCCGTGGCGATCGACCTCGACCGACTCGGGTAGAGGGTCAAAATCCCACTCGGTTACCGATTGCCGCTCCAGAGGGTGGGCTTTGGGCTGGTGACGAACCGTATTTTGGGGTTGGTGCTTTTCTGTGGGCGATCTGCCTTGTTGTAGCGTTTTCAGGTTGCGGCCGAGCTGTGCAGTAGTGCCATCACCGTTGAGTACCCGAAAGCGCATCTGCAGATGATCCGGCAGGGTGATCTCCTGCCAGATTTCATCCGGCAGGGTCACTCCGGTTATCTGTCGTAGCCGTGAAGAGAGTTGTGCGGACAGCGATCCACCGGAAGGGTCGAGTGAAGGGAGCAGAGCGTCGGCAAAATCAGGTGCCGGTACAAAGTTGCGACGCCACCGTTTAGGGAGTGCCCGCAGCATTGCAATGATGCGCTCGCGCAATAGCCCCGGTACCAGCCACTCAAAGGTTTCAGGATTGAGTTGTGGTAACAGCTCCCTGGGGACGGTGAGGGTGACCCCGTCCTCGCTACTGTCCGGTTCAAAATGGTAATGGAGTGGCAGACGGGCCGGGCCGATCGTCAGGTGATCCGGGAACAGATGGCTATCCTGAGGCGTTTCGGCATCATGTTGCATCAGGGTATCGCGTTTGAGATGGAGCAGATCCGGGCTCTCCTGCTCGGCCTGTTTGCGCCACTTCTCGAAGGTGGGGGTGCTGTAGATGCCTTCAGGAATACGTTCATCATAGAACCGATAGAGCGTCTCATCATCGGCCAGGATGTCGCGGCGACGGGACTTTGCCTCCAGGGACTCGATCTGTTCAATCTCTTTTCGGTTACGCTTGAGAAAGGTGCCACGGGTATGGATCTCGCCCTCCACTAGAGCATGCCGAATGAAAATCTTGCGAGACTCCTTCGGATCGATCGGGCCATAGTTGGTCTTGCGTCGGGCAATAATCGGGATACCGTAAAGAGTGACGGTCTCGAACGCGGCAACCTGCCCGCGCCGTTTCTCCCAGTGTGGATCAGCATAGCTGCGCTTCAGCAGATGTTTGCCGATATGCTCCACCCACGGTGGTTCGATACGGGCCACTGTACGTGCATAGAGCTGTGAGGTCTCCACCTTTTCAGCGGCGACAATCCATTTCGGATTGGCCTTGAACTGGCTGGAGCCGGGCCAGATCTTCATCTGTACCCCACGGGCGCCATTATAGAGATGCTTTTCGCTGCCGACTGTAGCGATATGGCTGAGCAGTCCACTTAACAGGGCACGATGAATCATGCCGTAATCCGCAGGCGTGCTGTTTGGTTTCAAACCCATCTCGGAGGCCAGTTGACTGAGCTGGGCATGGACCTCGCGCCACTCCCGCATCCGCATCCAGGAGAGAAAGTTGGTCTTGCAGAGCTTGTGGAGTTGATTGTTCGAGAGTTTCTCTTTCTGTTCATGGTAGAAGTTCCACAAGTTGAGATAGAACAGGAAGTCCGATGCGCTGTCGGTAAAGGGTTCATGTTTGTCATCCGCCATCTGCTGTGCATCCAGTGGTCGTTCCCGTGGGTCCTGAATGGTTAGTGCCGCTGCAATCACCAAAATCTCATTCAGGCTCCCCTCCCGCTCTGCGGCCAGCAGCATCCGTGCAATCTGCGGATCGACCGGAAAGCGGGCGATCTTCTTGCCGAGTGCCGTGATGGTGTTGTCTCTTCTCACTGCTCCAAGTTCGTGAAGCGTACGGAAGCCATCCCGGATCAGGCGCAGATCCGGTGGATCGATAAATGGGAACTGGTCCGGTTTCCCCAGCTTCAGTGCGGCCATCTGCAGGATCACCGGGGCCAGATGGGTGCGCAGAATCTCTGCATCGGTAAAAGGGGGGCGGCTCTCGAACTCCTCTTCGCTGCAGAGGCGGATGCAGATACCGTCGGCGACACGGCCACAGCGCCCCTTGCGCTGGTTTGCGGCGGCCTGTGAAATCTTCTCGATCGGCAGCCGCTGAATACCGGTTCGGTGGCTGTAGCGACTGATGCGGGCGGTACCGGTATCGATCACATAGCGGATGCCGGGTACCGTCAGAGAGGTCTCAGCGACATTGGTCGAGAGGACAATGCGCCTTCCCGAGTGGCTGGCAAAGATACGATTCTGCTCCTTCGCCGAGAGACGGGAGAAGAGGGGGAGGATCTCGGTTTGTGGTAGCTGTGCCTTACTCAGGAACTCTCCCAGTTCACGAATCTCCCGCTCTCCACTGAGAAAAATCAGGATGTCACCCGGCCCCTCCTGTCCCAGCTCATGGATTGCATCCAGGATCATCTGCTGTTGTTGCAGGTCACGGTCCTTTCGCCCTTTCTGTCCTGTTGTCTCCTCTTTTCTCTCTTCGGGGGGGCGGTAACGAACCTCAACCGGGTAGGTGCGACCCGAGACATTGAGGATTGGGGCATTGTCAAAGTGGCGGGAAAATCGTTCCGGGTCGATCGTGGCCGAGGTGATGATCAGCTTCAGATCCGGACGCCTGGGTAGTAGCTGTTTCAGATAACCGAGGAGGAAGTCAATGTTGAGGCTGCGCTCATGGGCCTCGTCGATGATGATGGTGTCGTACTGTTTCAGTAGTGGATCGGATTGGGTTTCGGCTAGCAGAATACCATCGGTCATCAGCTTGATACGGCTCTCCCGGCGGCTTTTGTCGCTGAAGCGAATCTTGAACCCGACAAGGTCGCCCAGAGTAGTGTGCAGTTCCTCGGCAATGCGGTTGGCAACTGCACGTGCAGCGATACGGCGCGGTTGGGTGTGGCCGATCTTTCGCTGCTCTCCCCGCCCGATCGTGAGGCAGATTTTAGGTAGCTGAGTGGTCTTGCCGGAACCGGTCTCACCGCAGAGGATGGTGACCTGATTTTTCTGAATCGTCTCGGCGATCTCCTCTCGCCGCTGGTTGATCGGCAGGGTTTCGTCAAAGTCGATGGTCGGTTGCGTTGTTGTGGTCAAAATGTCTAGTTAGGGGGTGGTTGCAGAAATGGCAATTATCAACCAGATTTTGTGGTTAATGATAACTGCATTGATGTTGTGACCTTGTATACGCATGCTGGAGGAGACGAGATGGTTGTTTGATGGGGCGATAATGGTGCAATCCTCCTTTTTGTCGCACCAAAATCGAACAATGGTATGTGGTTTTATTTTTGTATTTTAATTAACATATTGAATTTATAGGGAGGCATGTATTTTGCTAAGAAGTTGCACAAATGCGGGGCGTTCTGTTGATGAATGCATCATGATTGAGCAGTGTGGGCAGCCCCTATGGAAATTATCAGAGGAATAAGGAGATTGCGAAATGAAAATGGTCACAGCGATCATCAAGCCATTCAAGCTGGATGATGTGAGAGAGGCACTGTCCGAGATTGGTGTCAACGGGATTACCGTGACGGAGGTGAAGGGTTTTGGTCGGCAGAAGGGGCACACCGAGCTGTATCGTGGTGCAGAGTATGTGGTTGATTTTCTGCCAAAGGTAAAGCTTGAGATCGCGATCAAGGCCGAGATGCTCGACCGGGTGATTGAGGTGGTGCGTGAGTCGGCCAATACCGGCAAGATCGGTGACGGAAAAATCTTTGTCACCAATCTGGAAGAGGTGATCCGTATTCGCACCGGTGAATCGGGTGATGAGGCAATCTGATTGATGTTCAGATTGATACATGGCTGATGGTAGGCCTGTAGTTCAATCCGATGGGTACTCTCTGAGTGCCCATATTTTCAATATCTTGAATACAACGAGAATAGAAGAGAAATTCGAACCATGTTAGATCAATGGAAAACGGTTATTTTGCGTGCATTGCTGTTGGCTGCCCTGATTCCAGGTGTTGCAGTGGCGGAAGAGGCGGCTCTGGATGGTGCCAATACAGCCTGGATTCTTACCTCGACGGCTTTGGTTCTGTTCATGACGTTGCCTGGCCTGGCGCTCTTTTATGGTGGATTGGTCCGTTCAAAGAACGTGCTCTCGATTTTGATGCAGTGTTTTGCTATTGCAGGGATTGCCTCAATCCTCTGGCTTGTCGTGGGGTACAGTATTGCCTTCACCGATGGCAATGGAGGGTTTTTCGGTGGCTTTTCCAATGTGCTGTTTGCCGGAATTCAGGAGGATACACTTAGTGGTGGGCTGCCTGAGTCGCTGTTCGCAATCTTTCAGATGACCTTTGCCATTATCACCCCGGCGCTGATTATTGGCGGATTTGCGGAGCGGATGAAATTCTCTTCGGTATTGCTCTTCTCTGCCATTTGGTTGTTGGTGGTCTATGCGCCCATTACTCATTGGGTGTGGGGTGGAGGTTGGCTGGGTGCGATGGGGCTGCTTGATTTTGCAGGCGGTACCGTGGTCCATATTACGGCTGGTGTGGCTGCACTGGTTGCAGCCATTGTACTGGGGCCGCGTAAAGGCTTTCCGGAAACCGCGATGCCTCCACATAACATGACCATGACCGTTACCGGTGCAGGTATGCTCTGGGTCGGCTGGTTTGGATTTAATGGCGGCAGTGCACTGGCGGCCAATGGCGATGCTGCGATGGCGATGCTGGTTACCCATATTTCGGCGGCTGCCGGGGCGGTCACCTGGATGTTCTACGAGTGGAAGAAGTTTGGCATGCCGACCGCACTCGGTACCGTAACTGGTATGGTGGCCGGCTTGGGTACCATTACTCCGGCTTCCGGCTTTGTTGGTCCTGCAGGGGCTCTGGTGATCGGTGTCGTTGCGGGGGCGGCCTGTTTCAATGCGGTTCTGGTGATCAAGCGAGTGATGAAAATCGATGATTCGCTGGATGTATTCCCGGTACATGGAGTGGGTGGCATCATCGGTACTTTGATGGCAGGGATTTTTGCCTCGGATCAGCTCGGCGTCTTCAGTGGGCAGGGGCTGGCTGATGGGGTGACGATTGGCGATCAGCTATGGGTGCAGTCGATTGGTGTGGCTGCTACTGCGATCTACACGGCGGTTGCGACATGGGCCATTCTGAAAGTCGTGAGCATGCTGACCGATGGTCTGCGGGTGTCTCAGGATGAGGAGACGGAAGGTCTGGATATCGTCTCTCATGAGGAGCGCGGTTACGACCTGTGATGGTTGATTCGGATAGAGTGTGATGCGAAGGGGGCGTTATGCCCCCTTTTCTGTTTGAGGGGGGGTATTTCTGCGTCGGTGCCGTGCGGTATCTCTCGGATAAATCTCTAAAGCAGGCTGGCTTGAGGGCGAGCAGGGGGGAAGTGGACCTCGATCCGGGTACCATGCGGCTCAATTCTGGAGATTGATAGTGTTCCATGGATTGACGCGGCCCGTTCGGACATGGTGGTCAGCCCGAAGTGGTTGGGACGGTGTGGGTTATCGGTGATGCCGATGCCGTTGTCTTCAATGGTAAGGAATACGCTCTTTTGTTGTTGGTCAAACCCTAAAATGACTGTTCCGAGTGAAGCATCGGCGTGTTTGCTGATGTTTGCGGCCCCTTCCCGGATAATCTGAACCAGGTGGACCTCTTCATTATGTGAAAAGGTGAAGCCTGGAATCTGGTTGATAAAGCGGAACCGGGTTATGCTTCTGCTCTGTTCGCGTTCGATGATCTCCTGTGCAGCTGCGTCGATTCCTTCCGGATTGATCTGAATGCGGAAGGTGGATATCAGTTCACGCAGCTGCCGGTCAGCGGAGCTGTTGGTTTCTCGCATCTCCCGGATGATCGGCTCCAGCTCAACGGGATTGGCGTGTTGCTGGATGAGTGCATTCATTCTGGATACCTGAATATTGGTGTAGAAAAGAGATTGTCCAAGCGAGTCGTGTAGCTCTTGGGCGATTGCGTTTCGCTCTTCCATCAGTGTGATGCGATTTGACTCCTCGATGAGGGCATCGGTCTTCTCACTGATGCGGGCCTCCAGTTCAGAGTAGGTGGCAGACAGTTCGGAGATCATCAGGTTAAAGGCCTGTGCCAGTTTTCCCAGTTCATCCTGGCGCAGGTAGCGTGCGTGCCGAAAGAAGTTACGATTTCGAACCTCTTCTGCGGTCATCAGAAGATCCTGGAGTGGCGTGATGATTTTGTAATAGAACAGATAGGGGGTGGCAAGGATGGTCAACAGCAGCAGGGGGAAGGCGATGAATTCGATATCATGCAGTAACTGGATTTTTGCTTCGGTCTGAATCTCAATTGCCTTAACCATGCGGTCAATATCATTTACAAAGCCATCCAGCTTGGAGAGGTAGGCCTGCTGATAGCTGCGGGCACTCTGTGAAGTGGGGGATGAAGCCTGTAGTGAAGCGATATAGGCGCTATATTCATCCAGTAGGGGGCGGATTTCATCGGACCAGCGCCGCTGGATTGATTCGTAGAGGGTAAACAGCTCTTCGCCATTGAGAGATTGATCTGAGTTGAACTCCAGTTTGGGAATGGAGCTTTGAAGAGAGGGGTGGTTGAGTTGTGATTCAAATCGGTTGATGAGTTGCTGAATATCCTGCGGGTTAGGTTTCTCTGTCCGTTGGTCTCGCAACATTTGGGTGGCAATTTTGTATGAAAGCATACGCAGCATGCCTGAGGCATTGATTGTGGTGCCGGCACCCTGAATGGTTTTGGTTACAACAACCGAGCTGCCGATACCGATAATTGCGAGCAGGCTGATCAGGCCGATGATCAGACCGGTTTGTGTAAGGAGGCTGAGTGGTTGTTTTTGTGGCATGTGGTTGTGAATTTGGGTTGACTTTTTATTAATAATCAATTATTCTATTTATCATTGTTTGGTTATTTGGTTTTCGACTCCTCCATCCTCCTTTGGTGGTACTGGCGCAACCGTTTAGGTTGCGCCTTTTTTATGCTGGATATAATAATAGAGTACCGCTTATTCAGATGCAGACGGTTTCGTCTCTGGTAGTATTGCCAATTGCGGTACTCTGTTATACCATATAAAAATAGTCAGGAATAAGCAGGAGTAATGGAATGGCATATAGTGAGAAGGTCATGGACCACTATGAGAATCCACGAAATGTCGGTGTGATGGATAAAAGCGCCACTGATGTCGGCACAGGGATGGTCGGTGCCCCGGCTTGTGGTGATGTAATGCGGCTGCAGATCCAGGTGAATGAAAAAGGAGTGATTGAGGATGCCAAATTCAAGACCTATGGTTGCGGCTCTGCGATCGCTTCAAGCTCACTGGTAACTGAGTGGGTCAAGGGTAAGACGCTGGAAGAGGCGCAGGAGATCAAGAATGTCGATATTGCAGAGGAGCTCGCTCTGCCGCCGGTAAAAATTCACTGTTCAGTGCTGGCAGAGGATGCGATTAAAGCCGCTGTTGAGGATTATCGCTCAAAGCAGGACCTGGAGTAGTGCATCGATGATGCGCATACTCTACTTCGCCCGTTTGGCGGAGGCATTCAAGAAGAGTGGTGAACCGATGATGAAGGGGAGTGCGAAGACGGTGGGTGAAATCATCCAGCGTCTGAAGGCGCGTGATGATCACTGGGACAGAATGTTGGTTGAAGGACAGTTTCAGGTGATGGTCAACAAGCAGATTGTCAATTGGGACCATCCGGTTGAGGATGGTGATGAGATCGCCTTGGTCTAGTGTATCAGTCTCGTCGGCGAGAGCGCCGTTTCGGTTTCCACTGACTGATTGACTGCACAATTTTGGAGTAGGGAAGCTGTTCCAAGGCTCCAAACTTTTCAATGGCATCCTGCACCAGATTGTAGATATCAGGAACCGCCTCCTGCTGCTCCTCTGACATAACCCTCTGAACCCCATTGATGCCCCCACACTGAATGCGCAACTCCATATTGCTGGTCAGCTGCTGTGGAAGGTGGGTCACACCGAGTGCGAAGCGGCTCTGTTCATGTAGGTGTTGGGCCAATATTTCGCAGTTGGCCTGTGCTGCTGGCAGCTTACACTGTATACCATGGCGTTCGGCAATATGAAAACTTTCGGCATATTGGCATCGAGAGTGGTTGTTGAGTAGTGCCTTGGCAAATGGACAGCGATAGGATGGGCTCATGGTTTTGTTGGTCTATTGGAAAATGAGTCAGGCTGAGGACAAAGTCATGCGGCTACAGTAATGGCATAACTAAATGATTTTGGTATGGATGATGGTGTATTTCTATCATGTAGCAGGCGCTTGTAATTATAGAATATATTGATAAATAATAATTTTTTCTTTCTCAAATAAGCTGGATTTATAGCAAAACAAGATTTCCCTGCTTGAACGGTTGTTGGGAGGCGCTAGAGTTGCGCTGCTGAAAAGCAGTGACCCAATTTAATAGCGGAAAGGCGTCAGGGAGTATCGTTCGCCTTTCCTCAACGACAATCAGATTCGTAGCCGGTAGGCCGAATCCAGCATGGAAGGAACAAGATGTCGAATCTAGTCAAACCTCACGGTGGCGGAGAGTTGAAGCCACTACTACTTGAAGGGACGGCGCTGGAAGATGAGAAGGCGCACGCAGAAACCCTCCCCAAGATCAAGGTGACCTCTCGCGAAGCGGGTGATATCTATATGATGGGTATTGGTGGATTTACTCCACTAGACGGTTTCATGAACCACGCAGACTGGAAAGGGGTGTGTGACAACTACACAATGGAGAGTGGTCTTTTCTGGCCGATCCCGGTCACACTCTCTACCGACACAGGCAGTGCCAAGGAGATCCACGAAGGCAGCGAGGTTGCGCTGGTGGATAGCGACAGTGACAAGGTGATTGCCACCATGAAGGTCACTGAGAAGTATGGTATTGACAAGGAACATGAGTGTCTTTCTGTCTATAAGACAACCGACCTTGAGCATCCTGGGGTAACGATGGTAATGGATCAGGGTGATGTCAATCTCGCCGGTCCGATCAAGGTGCTCTCACTGGGTGGTTTCCCTGAGACCTATGGGGATCAGTTCATGACCCCGGAGCAGACCCGTGCACTGTTTGAGTCCAAGGGGTGGAATACCGTTGCAGCCTTCCAGACCCGTAACCCAATGCACCGTTCACATGAGTATCTGGCGAAGATTGCGGTAGAGACACTGGATGGTGTGCTGGTTCACTCCACATTGGGTAAGCTGAAGCCTGGTGATATTCCGGCTGAGACCCGCTCCAAGGCAATCCAGGCACTAATTGACAACTACTTTGTGCCCAATACTGTGGTACAGGCAGGCTATCCACTGGATATGCGCTATGCCGGTCCACGTGAAGCCCTGCTCCATGCAGTATTTCGTCAGAACTACGGCTGTTCACACCTGATCGTAGGTCGTGACCATGCTGGTGTTGGTGACTACTACGGGCCATTTGATGCACAATCGATCTTTGATGAGATTCCAGAGAATTCACTGGAGACCCAGCCTCTGAAGATCGACTGGACTTTCTGGTGTAATGCCTGTGACGGTATGGCCTCAATGAAGACCTGTCCGCACGGCAAGGATGACAGAATTCTTCTCTCTGGAACCAAGGTGCGCAAGATGCTCTCGGAAGGAGAGGTGCCGCCTCCAACCTTTAGCCGTCCTGAGGTTGCTGAAATTCTTAAAGATTACTACGCAAGCCTCAGCGATTCGGAGAACGTCAAGGTAGAGATGAAGGGGCACTCTGCCCAGTAAATCAATTTCCCCCGGAAGAGTCGGGGGGCGAACTCGAGAGTCTGTTGCCTGTTTCATTGGTTCGGGCCGCAGGTGTTATTAACTGCAGTAAAACTGGAGAAAAGAAAACCATGCCAACTTATGTACGTACTGATAAGTGCGATGGCTGCAAGGGCGCTGACAAGACCGCTTGCATGTACATCTGCCCACACGATCTGATGAAGCTGGATATGGACGGTTCCGAGACCGGCCACGCCATGAAGTCATTCAACCAGGAGCCTGAGCAGTGCTGGGAGTGTTACTCTTGCGTGAAGATCTGCCCTCAGCAGGCGATCGAAGCTCGTCACTATGCGGACGTAGTGCCTCTGGGTGGTCAGGTACAGCCCATCCGCGGTACTGACTCCATCATCTGGAGCATCAAGTTCCGTAACGGAACCCAGAAGCGATTCAAGTTCCCTATCCGTACCACTCCAGAAGGTTCAATCGATCCTTACGGTGGTAAGCCAGACGCTGATATCAGCAAGATTAGTGAACCAGGTTTCTTCAACCACATGGAGCAGAACGGCTACCGTGCGGGTGATCCTAGCGAACTGATCCGTAAGTAATCGGTTCATTTCGTAGCGTAAATAAATTAGTAAAGAGGAATTTTACAAATGGCTGAATTTGGAAATCCGGATATCGTTCAGGAAGAAGTGGACGTCCTGATGATCGGTGGTGGTATGGCAAACTGTGGTGCCGCATTTGAGATCGGTCCTTGGGCCAAGCAGGCTGAGGCTCAGTTGGGTCGCCCACTGACGGTTCGACTGGTCGACAAGGCTGCACTGCCACGTTCTGGTGCGGTTGCACAGGGTCTCTCTGCAATTAACACCTACATCGGTTCCGAGCAGGACCCTGCAGACTACGCCCGCATGGTATCCAACGATCTGATGGGTATTACTCGTGATGACTTGGCCTATGACTTGGGTCGTCACGTGGACGAGTCTGTACATCTGTTCGAGGAGTGGGGGCTGCCGATCTGGAAGATGGACGAGAACGGCGAGCGTTTCGACGGTGCGCAGGGTATGACTTCACTGAAGGACGGCGGTAAGCCTGTACGTTCTGGTAAGTGGCAGATCATGATCAACGGTGAGTCCTACAAGTGGATCGTCGCTGAGGCTGCACAGAAGGCACTGGGTGCTGAGAACATCACCGAGCGTGTATTCATGGTCAAGCTGATCAACGACAAGAACCGCGCAAATACTGTTGCAGGTTCTATCGGCTTCTCTGTTCGTGAGCACAAGATCTACGTCATCAAGGCCAAGGCAATCCTGCTGGCTGCTGGTGGTTGTGTAAACATCTTCCGCCCACGCTCTGTTGGTGAGGGTACCGGTCGTGCTTGGTACCCAGTATGGAATGCAGGTTCTACCTACTCCATGGCTGCCGAGGCTGGTGCTGAGCTGACTCTGATGGAGAACCGCTTCGTACCTACTCGCTTCAAGGACGGTTACGGTCCAGTAGGTGCCTGGTTCCTGCTGTTCAAGGCGAAGGCTACCAACGCATTCGGCGAGGCGTACATGACCAAGAATGCTTCCATGCTGGATGACTACCCTCCATACGGTCAGGCTGCAGTTCCTGCTTCTTGCCTGCGTAACCACCTGATGCTGAAGGAGATGAAGGACGGTCTGGGCCCAATCTGGATGGACACAGTTACCGCTCTGGCTGATCTGCGTGAAGTACTCTCTCCACGTGAGGTTAAGCACTTGGAAGCTGAGGCATGGGAGGACTTCCTCGACATGTGTGTCGGTCAGTGTGGTATCTGGGTTGGTGAGAACATCGAGCCTGAGAAGAAGAACTCTGAGCTGATGCCAACCGAGCCATACCTGCTGGGTTCACACTCTGGTTGCTGCGGAATCTGGTGTTCTGGTCCTGAGGACGTAGGTGCACCTACTGAAGAGACCGAGGCTGGCGTACCGGATCACCTGCCATCTGGCTGGAACTGGGGCTACCGTGGTATGACTACCGTAAATGGCCTGTTCACTGCGGGTGACGGTGTTGGTGCTGCGGGTCATAAGTTCTCCTCTGGTTCACACGCCGAGGGTCGTATGGCTGCCAAGTCTATGGTCAAGTACGTACTGGACAACCAGGACTGGGAGCCTGAGTTCGCTGAGGACGTTGATGATCTGGTTATGGAAATCCTGAAGCCAGTCATGAACTACATGGAGCACAAGGACTACACTACTGCGATCGACGTTAACCCTAACCTGATCACTCCTAAGATGTTCCAGTTCCGTCTGCAGAAGATCATGGACGAGTACGTAGCGGGTGTTGCTACCTACTACACCACCAACGCCGAGATGATGAAGGTTGCTGGTGAGAAGATCGACATGCTGAAGGAAGATGCCGAGAAGATGCGTGCGAAGGATCTCCACGAGTGGCTGCGTGCCTGGGAGAACTATCACCGTGTACTGACGGCTGAGGCCCACATGAAGCACATCGAGTTCCGTCAGGAGTCTCGTTACCCTGGTTTCTACTATCGTGCGGACAAGAACTTTGTCGACGAGGAGAACTGGCACTGCTTCGTTAACTCTATCTACGACAAGGCGTCTGGCAAGTGGACTTGCTTCAAGCGTGCTCACGTAGATATCGTTGACAAGTCCAAGCTGTTCAAGAAATAAGGAGAGGGTATCCTTAGCGTGCTGCGAGCGAGGCTCGCAGTGTGGCTAGAATAGCTAAGCTGTAAGGGGAGTCCGGGTGCCGTCAGGTGCCCGGACTCTTTTGTCTTGGGAGCCGCTGGGTTCGCTCCATGCAGTGAAGAGGCTGGTGTGATCCCATAAGTTATTCTTGTGTTCTATTGTATGATGTAATAATGCTATAATGCGCTCTTGATCGCCCAACAGCGCACCCCATAGAACACGGTTTTGCCTCTGTTGGAAGAGGCCGTTGTTTACGAGGTATATGAGATGCAAACCCCATTTGAATTACCAGTCAACAGCCCTGCTGTTCCTACACAGCTGGATGGCAGTGCGAAGATAAAGTTTCGCTGTCATAAAGATGTAGAGTGCTACAACGAATGTTGCCGCCAGGCAGATATCCCGCTCACCTCCTATGATGTGATTCGCCTTAAAGTCCATTTGGGGATTAGTTCAACAGAATTCCTCAAGGAGTACACCTATCCTTTTGAGATGGATAATGACCGTCTTCCGGGGGTTAAGTTGCGTCACCAGGATAACACCACCACCTGCCTCTTCATGAACGATGAAGGATGCAGTGTCTATGAAAATCGCCCGATGGCGTGTCGCTATTATCCGGTGGGCCACCTCTCACTGCGTAAACAGGATGTTTGGGATGAAGAGGAGCACTATTTCCTGGTCAAGGAAACCTATTGCAAGGGGCATGACGAGGAGCGTGAGTTGACGATCGATGAGTATCGTGAAGAACAGCAGGTGGTGGAGTTTGATAAGAACTCTCACATGTATCGCCGCATGATTCTGAAGAAAAAGTCTGGTGGTCCAGCAATTGGCACACTCTCCAAAAATAGCCTCAGTTTCTATTTTATGGCTACTTACGATATTGATCGTTTCCGTGACTTTGTCCTCTCAGAAGGGTTTGAAAAGGTTTACGACATCCCTGAGGATGAACTGGTTGAGGCGATCAAGGATGACATGTTGCTACTGGAGCTGGGAGACAAGATCATGCGCCAGGTCTTCTTTGGTGAGCAGCTGGTCAAGCAACGTGAGGGGGCGTGGGAAGAGCGCTCCGAGAAGCGTAAGCACATCTGGGAGGCACGGATTAATGAGGCACAGGCGTCACGCCGCAAGCGAGAGCAGGATATGTACGAGGTTGATAAAGAGGATTCGGGGGTCACTGGATTCTGTCCGGATGGCACCTGTGGTACCAACGATCCATAATGAAAAAGGGGATAGACAGTGGATACAAGATTGATCAAGAATGTTTCCAAAAAGGCGTATGACATCGCTTTTGATCTGGATGTGAAATATGGCTGCTGCCCACAGTGTGTATTGACAGCAGTCAAAGAGACAACCGGTCTGGTCAACGATGAAACCATTCAGTGCAGTCACGGTCTTTCCGGCGGTGGCGGTCTGATGGGAGAGGGGGCTTGTGGTGCACTCACCGGGGGGTTGCTCGCGCTCGGAGCGAAGAAGGGGCGCCCTGCAGACAAGCTGGATCAGGGACGGGGCATGGAGAACTTCCAGGCAGGTAAAAAGCTGGTGGAGCGCTTTAAAGAGGAGTTTGGCGGGCTCAGTTGTGAGGATTTGCAGCAGTGCTTTACCGGGAAGAACTGGGATATGTGGCAGGCGGATCAGTACAAGGCGTTTTCCGATGAGAGGGGAGACCGTTGTGCTCATGCTACCGGATTGGTAACCCAGTGGGTAACTGAGGAGTTGCTGAGTCACCAGTGACTGTCAGTGTGTGTCAAACAGACAAATTGAGAATACTGATTAAGTGACCGTTGGGCCGATAGCACTTCCCGTCATGCATCCTGTTGCAGGGTTTGCACTGGGTACGACAAAGGCAGGGGTCCGTTACCCGGATCGTCGAGATCTGGTGGTAATGGAGTGTGCCGAGGGGTCTACCATTGCTGCGGTATTTACCCAAAATGCCTTTTGTGCGGCACCTGTTTCCCTCTGCAAGATACATCTGCAGCAGGGCAACATCCGTTATCTGGTCACCAATACCGGCAATGCCAATGCCGGAACAGGGGAGCAGGGGAGAGCCGATGCAGAACAGACCTGTGTGATGCTTGCCGAGATCACACAGGTGGAACCTGCACAGATACTGCCGTTCTCGACCGGAGTGATTGGTGAACCGTTGCCGATGGCACCAATCATTCAGGGGTTGCCGGATGCGGTGGCGGCACTCTCCGAAATGGGGTGGGAGGATGCAGCCAATGGGATCATGACCACCGATACCGTACCCAAGGGGTGTAGCCGACAACTGGAAATCGATGGTCACACCATCACCATTACCGGTATCACCAAGGGTTCCGGGATGATCCACC
Source organism: uncultured Piscirickettsiaceae bacterium (assembly GCA_964344785.1). GTDB lineage: Bacteria > Pseudomonadota > Gammaproteobacteria > Thiopontia. The sequence continues at coordinate 27,035 of CAYFOR010000005.1, read as the reverse complement.
CTAATATGGCCACCATGCTCGCCTATATCGCTACCGATGCGACTGTTGAGCAGCAACTGCTTCAGCAGATGGTGGATGAGATTGTCAGCCGTACCTTCAACCGGGTGACGGTCGATGGTGATACTTCTACCAATGACTCTTTTGTGGTAATCGCTACAGGAAAGGGGAACGCGCCTCCGTTGGGGGATGGAGAGAGTGAGGCAGCACTGCAGTTCAAGGCGACACTTGAGGCGGTAGCGCTGCAACTGGCACAGTTGATGGTGCGTGATGGAGAGGGAGCAACCAAGTTTGTGACGATCAACATTGAGGGTGCATCCACGGTGGATGAGGCATTGGAGGTGGGGCTGACGGTCGCCCATTCACCTCTGGTCAAAACTGCATTGTTCGCATCCGATCCCAATTGGGGGCGTATTCTGGCAGCCATTGGCCGGGCCAAGGTTGCTTCGCTGGAGGTTGCGCGGATCGCAATCTGGCTCGACGAGGTGAAGATTGTCAGTAATGGTGGACGGGATCAGGATTACAGTGAGGCCCAAGGGCAGGCGGTGATGGACCGTGATGAGATTACCATCCGGATTGATCTGGGGAGAGGGGGTGCATCCGAAACGGTCTGGACTAGTGATCTCTCACATGAGTACGTTAGGATCAATGCGGAGTACCGAAGCTGATGGGAGAGGTCATCCATGTTGTAGCTGGAGTGGTCAAAAATGGTACTGGAGAGGTGCTGACCTCACTTCGTCATGATCATCTCCATCAGGGGGGGCTTTGGGAGTTTCCCGGAGGAAAGCTGGAGCAGGGAGAGTCACCACTGGATGGGTTGCGGCGTGAGCTTCAGGAGGAGTTGTCCATTGAGGTGGGGCAGGCGGTGCCGTTGATCCGAGTGCCTCACGATTATGGTGACCGGCAGGTGCTGCTCGATATCTGGGAAGTCAAGCACTACAGTGGTGAACCGCAAGGGATGGAGCAGCAGCCACTGCGCTGGTCAAAACCGGGATTGCTTCAGGCGGAGGAGTTCCCGGCTGCAGACCGGCCGGTATTGACTGCGCTGAAGCTGCCGGATCGCTATCTGATTACCGGCGGTGCGGAGGATGATGCCCATTTTCTGCATAAGCTGCAAAAGGTACTGGAGCAGGGGATACAGCTGATTCAGTTGCGTGCACCCGAACGTTCACGTGAATCCTATCTGGCACTGGCGGAACGTGTGGTTGTGCAGGCCCATCTGGCGGGTGCGAAGGTTCTGCTCAATGGAGAGCCGGGTTGGGTTGAATCGGTTGGTGCTGACGGTATCCATCTGAATGGTCATCGTCTCAAGCAGATGGACCGGCGCCCATTGGAGCAGAATCTGCTGATTTCGGCATCCTGTCATAATCGAGAGGAGCTGGATCAGGCTGCCGGGATTGGCGTTGATTTTGCGGTACTCTCTGCGGTATTGCCGACCCAAACTCACCCGGATCGTACCCCTTTGGGTTGGGAACGTTTTACTGAACTGGTTGAGCCCGCGCCGTTCCCGGTTTACGCCTTGGGAGGGGTCAATCAAGAACATATCGGACAGGCTCGTCAGCATGGAGGACAAGGGGTGGCGGCCATCCGGGCTTTCTGGAAATAGCATGAGCGAGTAGTGGAGATAGGGGATTGCGCGGGGTAGTAGGCTGCCCCTTTCCCTGTAAATAAAATTGGTTAATCAATATATTTGATTTGTTGTTGCTGTGGGATATGATCTGCAGATCAAGAACTCCTTCCATGCCAGATAGTAATGATTAGGGTGAACCCTATAGGCCGACAACACTTCCCGCTGCTTCTTCTGATTGCACTGGCCCTCTATCTACCTTCTGTTCCTGCAGCTGTGGAGAGTGATGCGCCGATACAGTGGGGAGTGATGGGGATGACTCTCTTTGGAGGGTTGGCTCTGTTCCTCTTTGGTATGGAGCAGATGTCTGATGCACTGAAGGCGGTGGCCGGAGATCGGATGAAGTCGATTCTGGCAAAGTTGACTTCAAATCGCTTTATGGGGGCGATCACCGGGGCCTTTGTTACTGCCGTTATCCAGTCCTCTTCGGTGACCACCGTACTGGTTGTGGGTTTTATCTCTGCCGGTTTGATGAGCTTTGCTCAATCCGTCGGTGTGATCATGGGGGCCAATATTGGTACAACCATTACAGCCCAAATTGTGGCATTCAAGGTGACCAAGGCTGCGTTGCTGATGATTGGTGTCGGTTTTACCATGCTCTTCGCAGCAAAGCAGGACCGGATAAGACAGTATGGTGCAATGTTGATGGGTTTGGGGTTGGTGTTCTTTGGAATGAGCATCATGAGTGATGCAATGAAACCACTTAGAACCTATCAGCCCTTTCTGGATCTGATGATCCAGATGGAGAATCCGCTGATTGGCATTCTGGTGGCCGCAGCCTTTACCGGCCTGGTTCAATCCTCGTCTGCAACCACAGCAATTGTCATTGTGATGGCATCACAGGGCTTCATTACCCTTGCTGCAGGTATTGCGCTGGCATTCGGTTCAAACATCGGGACCTGTGTAACAGCACTTCTGGCAGCCATCGGAAAACCGCGCGAGGCGGTCAGGGCCGCTGCGGTACATGTCTTTTTCAATATTGCCGGGGTCATGGTCTGGTTCTTTTTCATTCCGCAGCTTGCCGAGTTGGTGATCCTGCTCTCGCCGGAGTACCGACATCTCACCGGTCTGGATCGGTTGTCAGCGGAGACCCCCCGGCAGATTGCCAATGCACACACCATTTTCAACATTGCCAATACATTTATCTTTATTGGCTTTACCCGGCAGATTGCTGCGGTGGTTGAAAAACTGCTGCCGGATAATCCTGTGGAGCTCACTGTTCTGGAAGTCCGCTCCAAATACCTGGATCATGAGTTGCTGGCAGCCCCCTCGCTAGCGCTGGATCGTGTGCGGCTGGAAGTGCTCCATATGGGGGAAAAGGTTGGGACGATGTATGAGCAGATCATGCCGGCGATCCTGAGCGGCAGTAAGGAGGAGTTAATCGCTGTAAGGAAGCTGGATAATGAGGTTGATCTGCTCTATGAACAGATCATTGAGTATATGGGGTTGATCAGCAAGGGATCAATGAGTGAAGATCAAACTGAGGAATTTCTCTCTCTCATGAGAGCTGTTAGTGATTTGGAGAACATAGGGGATGCGATAGAGACCAACCTGGTTGATCTTGGCTTCAGGCGATTGAGTGCCGGTTTTTCCATCAGCCAACCGACCCGTATTGTATTGACCGATTTTCACAAGGCGGTCCATCAGGGGCTGAATCTTGCCATTCAGGCCGTTTCACAAAGCAACATTGAGGCGGCCAAATCTGTAATCGGGATGAAGAGTGAAATCAATCGCCTGTTAAACTCTGCTTCAGCCCACCAGGCAGCTCGTCTGGTTGTGGAGGAGCCCAACAGGATTCCCGCATATACCACAGAGGTGGATATCATTGAGAAGCTGAAGCGCATCTATTCGCTCTCAAGGAGAATGTCCAGTTCTGTATTTATCGAGAAAGGTGAGGATGTACCACGCTAATGTTTCAGAAAACCATAGGGGTATCGGCATAATGGGGCTTAAAAAAATCTTGAAGAAGCTGGCGGGCCTTCACAAAGATGGTGTTGATCAGGAGGATGAGTATTGCGAATCGCTTGTTGAGTTGATCGATGAGCTGAAAAAAAAGCAGCGTAAGTTTGAGAAAAGATTGGCGGAAGAGGAGAGCACCAGCAAAAGAAAGCACTTGAAACTGGAAATGAAAATTATCCGTGCGGAGCTGGATAAAGGAAAACAGTTACTCAAAAAACGCTGCTCTTAGTCTGTTCCGAGACGGTGTAGGCGCAGCTTGAGGGAGTGTGGCGTTTAAAGAATGCAGGTGGTTAGCTGAAAATTGACATCTTCTGTTGCCTGGGTGGGACGATCGATAAGGTTCGGGATCATCATTCTTGCCGAGAAACGGTGACGCCCACCGCTGATCTCAACATAGTAGGGTGAATCAATCGGTAAAGTCACCCGGATCAACTGATAGGGTGTGTCCTTATCCAGGCTGTGTTGATAAAAACCCTTGTGTGCGGTAACCGATGTCGGTGTCGCACTGCGGCGGATCATATCCAGCACCAAAGTCACGGCATCACGATAGATGTCAAAGCTGTGGATCCACTCGGCCAGTGACTCAATGCGCTCCTCGGCAGGCAGGTTCAGCCAGAAGTGGTAGTGCGGAAAATCGATATCCGAGAGGCCGCCAGGTACCCCGGAACGCTGGCGAAAGCTTTTGAGGAATTCCGAGTTACGTAGCATCTGGCCTGGCTTTCCACGCTCTGCATCCAGTTCACTATTGAGGTGGGCGATCTTGTCCAGAAATCCATCAAGCTGCTGATGGTCAACACCAGGGTGCTCTTTCAATGCAGAGAGGGTGAGGTGGTTGCGGTCCAGCTCCTTCATCAGATCCTTTTTCAGGTCTGAGCGATCGGTCAGCGTCAGAATCTCCTGCAGTCGCTCCAAGGTGGCATGACTGCTTGCCGGAGAGGGTTCATAGAGGGTGTCCTGAATATTCTTGAACAGGGATTCCAGGCGCAGCAGTATGCGGATACGCTCATTAAGTGGCTGTTCGTAGGTGATGGTATCGGACAATGGAGGGTCCTGTAGTGAGGGTTCTAAATGGCTGGGTGGACTGTAGTGGTGGAGTATAGGAGTGTTCCAGTAAATTCTAACATTGCTGTTTTGCAAGCTGAAGGTATTGTTGATGGAGTTGCTCCACTGTCCCCTGCAGACTGGCCCGTTCAAGATTGAGGATGATATCGTCCGCAAGTCGTAGTCGCTCTTTACGGGTGGGTTGTGCCTCAAGAATGTTCCTTGCCTGCTCTTCTGTGATTTGATCCCGCAGCATCACCCGCTCAATCTGTAGCTGCTCGGGGGCATCCACTACCAGTATCCGGTCGATCGGGTAGTTGCTCTTACGGCTGGTCAGTAGCGGGATGACAAAGATCAGATAGGGCGTGGAGAGGTTTGCTGCCTGCTCTATCATCGATTGTGCAATCAGCGGATGAAGTATCTGTTCGAGTGCCAGTCGTTGCCGTGGTTTGGCAAAGATCCGTTCACGTAGCGCCTTGCGATTCAGGGTGCCCTTTTCATCAAGGATCTCATCTCCAAAATGGTTGATCACCTGTCGTAGCCCATCCGACCCGGGCGCAACCACCTGACGTGCAGCGATATCTGCATCGATAATGGGCGCGCCCAGTGACTCAAAGATGGTTGCAACCGTACTTTTGCCGCTGGCGATACCACCGGTCAGTACTACATGTATCATCCTGCAGTGCCCATCAATGCCATGAAATAAGGGCTCAACAGGTCTCCCCAGAAGAGGGTTACCCAGCCACCGATTGCGAGAAATGGTCCGAACGGAATGGCAGTCGTCATCAATGTGCGGCTGTCTGGCTGTCGGCTCACCAGCAGTAACGGCAGGGCGATGATCATGGCGCTGACGGAGGCAATCAGCAGAATCTGGGGCAGCACGGTCCAACCACACCATCCTCCGAGTGCTGCAAAGAGTTTGAAATCTCCTCTGCCCATGCCGCTTCTGCCTGAGAGCAGGCGATGGAGGTGAAAAATGATCCAGAGTGAAAGAAAGCCGGCAACCGCCCCCCAGAGCGCCTCAGCGGGGGGGGCAAAAAGAGAAAACTGGTTAAGCAGCAGGCCGGACCAGAGCAGGGGTAGCGTCAGCTCATCCGGCAGTAGTTGATGTTCAAGGTCGATGAACAGTAGTGCCAATAGGGTCCAGCCAAACCCCATTGCGGCCATTGCATTCAAACCGGGACCAAACTGTACCGCTGCAGTTATGGCAACGGCTACACTGAGCAGTTCAAGAAAGAGATAACGCCAGTGGATTGGCTCGCCACAGTAGCGGCATCGACCACGGTTGATCAGATAGCCCAGAATCGGAATGTTGTCGGTCCAGTGAAGAGGATGTTTGCAGTGGGGGCAGTGAGAACCGGGGAAGGCGAGATTCTCAGCCCTCTCTTCCTTCTCTTTATCCGTTTCAATCTGCAGGTATTGGTGGCACTCAGCACGCCAGTTACGCTCCATCATGCGGGGAAGCCGGTGAACCAGCATGGTGAGAAAGCTGCCGATCAGGGCACCGACAATCATCGACAGGAGTAGAAAGATTGTGGGTTGGAGTAATAGTTCCAGCCCTTCCGGCAACATCACAATTGCTGTCCCATCTGGAAGATTGGCTGATAGAGCGCGATGGCAACGATACCCACCAGCACACCGACCAGCAGTATGATCACAGGCTCAAATAGTGCCGTTAACCGCTGAATACGGTTGTTTGCCTCATCCTCATAGTAGCTGGCCAATCGTTCCAGCATCTCTGTCAGTTCACCGCTCTCCTCTCCGGCATGCACCATCTGTATGGCAATGGAGGGGAAAAGCGTCTGTCTGCCCATTGCCTGTGACAGTGTGTCGCCACGCTCAACGGCTTCACTGATCTGCAGTATGGCATGCTGCAGTGGCAACAGTCGGGTCATCTGCTGTGAGTCTTCCAGGCCAATATGGAGCGGGATGGTTGCTTGATGCAGTGTGGCCAAGGTTCTTCCCAGTCTTGCCACCATCATCTCCTGTAGTGTGACTCCGATCAGTGGCAGGCTTAACAGTATCCGGCCGAGTACCCACTGAAGTGGTGGTAATGTACGATATCCGATGGTTGTAATGACCGGGGCTGCGACCAGTAGCACAATGATCTGTAAAAAGTGCGCCTCAACCAGATGGGCTAGGGAGAGTACGTGCAGAGTCAGTGGAGGCAAAGTGCCTCCCAGGTTGTGAAACAGGGTCTCAAATTGCGGGACGACCTGCAGTAGCAGGAAGAGAGAGATTGCGAGAGTAAACAGCAGCACACCGAGCGGATAGGAGACCGCCTTCCATGCCTGCCTGCGTAGTGTGTGCATCTGTTCGCGGTACTCGGCAGCCCGTTCCAGCAGATGGGGAAGCTGGCTGGACTGTTCGCCGGAGCGGACCAGGTGAATCAGAAAAGGTTCAAAATAGTGAGGTCTTGCAGCCAGAATGGATGAAAATGTCTGTCCTTGCCGTAGTTCACTCAATATCGTCTTGCAGAGTCGATGCATCGGACCGCGCGGCTGTCCGGCAATCATCCCCTCCAGCGCCCTGGGCAGAGGCAGTCCAGAGTTGAGTAGAGTGGCAAGCTGTCGAATCAACAGCGTGATATGGGAGGCGGCGATCCGCTGTTCCAGTATCGGCAGTGAAAAAAGCTGCAACGGCTCAATCTCCTGCGAGCGCAGTTTGGCCTGGATGTGGGCACGGTCCTCTCCCTCAAGTGAGCCACGTACAATCCTGCCGGTGGATGTTTTTCCGCGCCAGTAGAAGTTTCGCATTGGGATATACTACGTAGATGGAGAGACAAGTTCAAAAAGAGGGTATGGTCCGGGCTGGGGCTGAATTGGTGCTCGCCTATACCCTTTCGTTGAGTGACGGTACGCTGGTGGATGAGGCGACCAAGGCGGAACCGCTCATCTTTACGGCAGGTGACGGAACCTTGGATCAGAGTCTGGAGTCACTGCTGGTAGGGTTGGCAGTCGGTGAGCGATACCATTTTCTGATTGCGGCAGAGGAGGGGTTTGGTCTGCCCGACCCGGAACAGGTCCATCCGCTTTCCAGGAGTGAATTTTCTGAAGATGCACAGCTGGAGCCAGGTACGGTCTATACATTTGAGGCACCGTCCGGCGAGGCGATTGCCGCTACCATTGATCGAGTAGAGGATGACCAGGTTTGGGTTGACTTCAATCACCCGCTGGCCGGGCGTGATCTGCAATTTGAGGTGGAAATCCTCTCCATTGGACGGAGAGAAAATGATGAGAATTGAGTTGGCTCACCCTAGAGGCTTCTGTGCTGGTGTGGAACGGGCAATTGCCATTGTAGAGAGGGTGCTGGAGCGCTATGGTGCCCCGGTCTATGTTCGCCATGAGGTGGTTCATAACCGCACGGTGGTACAGCAGTTGCGTGACAAGGGTGCGATCTTTGTGCAGGAACTGGACGAGGTTCCCGTTGGTGCAAGGGTGATCTTCAGCGCCCATGGCGTCTCTGCCGCAGTTGAAAAAGAGGCGAGTGAGCGTGATCTGCAGGTTTTCGATGCCACCTGCCCACTGGTAACCAAGGTCCATCTTCAGGTTGCCCGCCATGCCAGGGAGGGGCGGGATGTTGTGTTGATCGGTCATGCGGGCCATCCGGAGGTAGAGGGTACGTTGGGGCGCTACCTGGGTAACCGTCATGGTGTAATCCATCTGGTAGAGAGTGCTGAGGCTGCAGCAGAACTGGAAGTGGAACAGCCTGAAGCGCTCTCCTATGCTACCCAGACGACACTGTCCATGGATGATGCCGGTGAGGTGGTGGATGTACTGAAAGGACGTTTTCCCGCGCTGCAGGGGCCGAAGAAGGATGATATCTGTTATGCCACCCAGAATCGACAAAATGCAGTCAAGATGCTGTCCAAGCAGTGTGAGGTAGTGCTGGTGGTGGGTTCTGCCAACAGTTCCAACTCCAATCGACTGCGTGAGATTGCGGAAACCTGTGGCTCGCGAGCCTATCTGATCGATGAGGCGGCAGAGATCAGGCCAGACTGGTTAAAAGGGGCGAATGCCGTTGGTGTGACTGCGGGTGCCTCTGCACCGGAGATGCTGGTGGAAGGGGTTGTGGAGCGGCTGCAGCAGCTGGGGGGTACCTGGGCGGGAGACAGTCAGACGATGAGTGAAGAGGTCTATTTCCCGTTGCCCGTGGAACTGCGTTAGTGCCGGCTGGCTTTACCAGCAGCTATCGATAGTGCCTGTTCCACTGATTGTCCGCTCTCCAAGCTGGTTGAGGCTGTAATTGGCACATTCGCTATCGTCTGCCTGGACACCGGTCGGGGTAGCGGTGAGTTGGTAGCTGTCGCTCTCTGTGGTGACCGAGAGCTGATAGTGACCCTCATCGGAGGTCTCCTGATAGATTGCGGTGGTGGCACTGCTGTAGCTACCATTTTCCAGAAAGTGGCGCTCCATCCGTTCAGCAAAGATCAGTAGCGCAGTGGTGGCATCGCTCCTGCGTGCCTGCTGTAGCTGGTTCTGGTATGAGGGGAGAGCGATTCCCGCCAGTACTGCAATGATGGCGAGTGCGATGATCAGTTCAAACAGGCTGAAACCGCTGGGGCGTGTTAGCATGCTCTGGTACCTTGCTCGGTAAATCCTCCTAAATTAAAACGGTCTAAATCGCTGATAACTGCGTTGTGAAAATTTGAAATATACGCATATTCCTGCATTTTCACACTTTGTTCTCGACAATTTAGCCTTGCCTTAATTACGGCACATTTACCGGGCAAGGTACTAGATCTCGCAACTATCGATATTCTCACCATCATTATCCTCCGGAATTCGGTCCCCGTCTTCATCGGTTGCAATGCGAATTCGCCCTGTGCTGCTGATATAGATCACCTGTGCGTCGGTCAGGGTGCCATCATTGCAGAAGACCATACGACTGAAGCTGGTTGAATCTCCAGTTGGCTTATAGGTGATCCGGTTTTTGAAATTGCCAACCCCGCGCAGGGTCATCCCGATGGGTAGCGGGCTGTGGCTCTGCAAAACGGTATCGCTACTGTCCACATTGCCATCACCGTCGATGTTTTCGAACAGTATCCACCCGTCCTCCCATTCCACACTGGTGCTGCATTGGGTGCTGTCAGCACTTTTGCAGAGCGTCACCTTGCGATTTCGCTGGATGGCGCTGTTGCGGGCAAGCTGAAGCTGCTGGCTGAATTCGTTGGCGACTGTGTAGAGACGGTTCGAATCGGTTACGGTGGAGAGGTCTGGTAGCAGCTGAGCGGTCAGCAGGGCAAACAGGGCCAGTACAACCAGTAGCTCTCCCAGGGTAAAGCCCTCCGAGTAATCAGATCTGTCCACGCTCGGCCAGAGAGGTGGTCTGTTCACCGTCACCAATGATGATGTGATCCAGTACCCGGATATCCACCAGCTTCAATGCCTCTTTCAGCTGCTGGGTAATGGTACGATCCGAGAGACTTGGCTCGGCCACCCCCGATGGATGGTTATGGGAAAAGATAACGGCCGCCGCGTTATGCTTGAGTGCCCCTCGTACCACCTCGCGGGGATGGACAGAGGCACCGTCGATTGTTCCAGTAAAGAGGACCTCAAACTGGATAATCCGGTGGCGGTTGTCGAGATAGAGTACACCAAAGGCCTCGTGAGGAAGATTCCGCAGTCGGCTGCTCAGATAATTGCGGGTCAACTGCGGGTTGCTAAGCGCATCACCACGCTGCAGCTGCGCCATCAGATGGCGTGAGGCCATCTCCAGTACGGCCTTGAGCTGGGCATATTTTGCGTCTCCAAGACCTTTTGCGGCACAGAACTGTTTGCGGTCCGCCTCAAGCAGTGGTCGTAGCCCACCAAAGGCTTCCAGCAACTCTCTTGCCAGATCCACTGCAGACTTCCCCTTGACACCGGTGCGTAAAAAAATGGCAAGCAGCTCCGCATCTGACAGGCTTTGGGCCCCACGATGCAACAGTTTTTCACGTGGACGTTCACCTTCTGGCCAGTCACTAATCGCCACTGCTTGTTCCCTCCTCCTGATTGATCTCTGGGTATTCATTACGGACCATCGTGGAGGCTACGCTATACTTGCCTTTTATGGAAAAACTATTTCAAAACCGTAACATTGTGCTGGGGGTGACCGGGGGTATTGCCGCCTACAAGAGTGCCGAGCTGGTGCGCCTGCTGGTCAAATCGGGTGCAACGGTGCGGGTGGTGATGACCGAGGCGTCACAGCAGTTTGTGGGAGCGCTCACCTTTCATGCGCTCTCCGGCAACCCGGTTCATACCGCGTTGCTCGACCCGAAGGCTGAGGCCGGTATGGGGCATATCGAGTTGGCACGCTGGGCCGACCTGCTGTTGGTTGCCCCAGCCACTGCAGACTTTCTGGCTCGCCATGTCGTCGGACGGGCGGATGATCTGTTAAGCACAGTCTGCCGGGCAACCCAGGCGCCCAAGTGGTTTGCACCAGCAATGAACCAGCAGATGTGGATCGATCCTGCCACACAGCAGAATGTGGAGTGGTTGCGACAGCAGGGGGTTTCACTCATCGGTCCAGCGGAGGGGGCACAGGCGTGTGGTGAGATCGGGCTGGGACGTATGGTCGAGCCGCAGCAGATTGTCGAGGCGATTGCTGCACAGTTTGAGTCAGGTCTGCTGCAGGGGGAGCGAGTACTGATCACAGCGGGTCCGACGCGTGAGCCACTGGACCCGGTGCGCTTTCTGAGCAATCGAAGTTCAGGCAAGATGGGGTTTGCAATCGCCAGAGCAGCGGTCGAGGCCGGGGCAGAGGTTACCCTGGTGAGTGGGCCGGTGGCACTGCCGACACCGGATCATGTAACCCGCATCGATGTGGAGCAGGCCGAAGAGATGGCTGAAGTGGTGGCACAGCAGGCGGAGCAGGCGACGCTCTTCATTGCCACCGCTGCAGTGGCAGACTATCGCCCTGTCGAGGTTGCCGAGCAGAAGATCAAGAAGGATATGGCGGTAGAGGGTGTCACGGAAATGCAACTCAGGCTGGTGAGAAACCGTGATATCCTAGCCGAGGTTGCGGCACGAGAGACTCCCCCTTATACGGTAGGATTTGCTGCGGAGACGGAGCGGGTGGCGGATCATGCCCAACAAAAGCGGCTGCAGAAACGGATTGACATGATTGCAGCAAACCAGGTCGGTGTGGCCGGGACCGGCTTCGATGCCGACGAGAATACACTGACTCTATACTGGGAAGAGAGTGAACTGGAACTGGGGCAGGCCAGTAAGTTGAGTTTGGCGACACGGCTGATCGAGGTGGTTGCCCAACAGATGAAGAGATGAGATGAAAAAGGTAGAACTGAAGATTCTGGACCCACGGATTGGTACCACCTATCCAATGCCTCACTATGCAACCGAAGGTTCTGCCGGGATGGATCTGCGCGCCTGTATCGATGAACCGCTGGAACTCGGAGCGGGGCAGACCGAACTGATCCCGACCGGTATTGCGGTTCATATGGAGGACCAGGAGATGGCGGCAACCCTGCTGCCCCGCTCCGGCCTCGGACATAAACATGGAGTGGTGCTGGGTAATCTGGTCGGATTGATCGATTCCGACTATCAGGGGCAGATTTTTGTCTCCTGCTGGAATCGTGGGGAGAGCACTTTCACCGTCGAACCGGGTGAGCGCATCGCGCAGATGGTCTTTGTGCCCATCATTCAGGTGGCATTTGACGTGGTGGAGGAATTTGATATCTCGACTCGTGGGGCAGGTGGATTTGGGCATACAGGGAGAGCGTAACAGATGATTGATTCATCCATTTTTCGGGCATATGACATTCGCGGTATTGTGGGCGAGGCCCTGACCGAGGAGGGCGTTCGGCAGATCGGGCAGGCTATCGGCAGTGAGAGTCAGGCGCGTGGTGTCCGTACCATTGTGGTCGGGCGTGATGGGCGTCTTTCCGGTCCTGCGCTGCAGCAGGCGCTGATGGATGGACTCAAGGCCTCCGGGATGGAGGTGATGGATATCGGCATGGCACCGACTCCGGTAATCTACTTTGCAGCGGTCCACCTTGATGCTGGTTCCTGTGTTGCCGTCACCGGCAGCCACAACCCGCCCAATTACAATGGATTGAAGGTGGTGGCGGCTGGGGAAACGCTCTCTGCCGATGCGATTCAGGGTCTCAAGCGCCGTATTGATGAGGGTGATCTGGTGAGTGGTGAAGGATCTGTCCGTGGTGTCGAGGTGGTTGATCAGTATCGTCAGCGTATTGTTGGGGATATCACGATGGCCAAACCACTCAAGCTGGTTGTCGATTGTGGTAATGGGGTTGCAGGCAATACTGCACCGGAACTGCTGAAGGCACTGGGCTGTGAGATCACAGAGCTGTACTGCGATGTCGATGGTAATTTCCCCAACCATCATCCCGACCCCAGTAAACCCGCGAATGTGGCCGAACTGCGTGAGCGTGTGGTCGCTGAAGGGGCCGACCTCGGGTTGGCCTTCGATGGAGATGGGGACCGACTCGGGGTGATCGATTCCAGTGGCAATCTGATCTTTCCGGATCGGCAGATGATGCTCTATGCGCAGGATATCCTTTCGCGCAATCCAGGTGGTGAGGTTGTCTATGATGTGAAGTGCACCCGTAACCTGCCGGTGATCATTGAGCAGGCGGGTGGCAAGCCGACCATGTGGAAGACCGGCCACTCTTTCATCAAGCAGAAGCTGAAGTCGAGCGAAAACGCGCTGTTGGCCGGTGAGATGAGTGGACACATTTTCTTCAAGGAGCGCTGGTACGGTTTTGATGATGCCCTCTACACCGCAGCCCGTCTGCTCGAGATTGTGGCAGGGGATGGTCGCCCTACTGCCGAGATCTTTGGAGAGCTGCCGGATACCGTCAATACCCCGGAACTCAATGTGCAGTTTGCCGAGGGGGCACACTACGCCTTTATGGAGAAGTTGAAGGCACAGGCCAGATTCGATGGCGCCGAAGTGACGTTGATTGATGGCGTACGAGCGGATTATCCACATGGCTGGGGGCTTGTGCGCCCATCCAACACCACGCCGGTTCTGGTGCTGCGTTTCGAGGCCGATAGTGAGGGGGCTTTGGCGCAGGTTCAGGAGGCTTTCCGGACTGAATTGCTGAACGTGCAGCCGGATCTTGAGCTGCCCTTTTAAACGCCACCTGTAGTTGTAGCTCCCATGGGGTGAATGAGGTCAAACATGGTTTCATCCACGTCGGCGAGTTCAAGTTTATGAGTCATTTGATCTGTTGTTGAGAAGAAGATGCCATTAGATCCACAAACCAGTCAGGACTTTGCCCGGGTTCTCTCCGAGGCACTCCCCTATATTCAACGTTTTCGCGGCAAGACCGTCGTCATCAAATATGGTGGCAACGCGATGACCGAGGAGGACCTCAAACGCAGTTTTGCGCGAGATGTGGTACTGCTCAAGCTGGTCGGGATCAATCCGGTGGTGGTCCACGGTGGTGGCCCGCAGATAGGCAGGCTGCTGGAGCAGATCGGCAAGCAGAGCGAGTTTATCGGCGGCATGCGGGTGACCGACCGTGAGACCATGGATGTGGTCGAGATGGTGTTGGGTGGGCTGGTCAACAAGGAGATCGTGAACCTGATCCATAGTCATGGTGGAAATGCGGTTGGTCTGACGGGTAAGGATGGGAGCCTGATTCGTGCAAGAAAACTGGAGATGACGCGCAACTCACCCCAGATCGATGCACCGGAGTTGATCGATCTGGGTCATGTGGGTGAAGTGGCCTCGATCAACACCTCGGTGGTGGAGATGCTGGATCAAGGGGAGTTCATTCCGGTGATTGCTCCGATCGGTGTGGGAGAGGGTGGCATCTCCTACAACATCAATGCGGATCTGGTGGCTGGCAAGGTAGCCGAGGCGCTGGGGGCTGAAAAGCTGATCCTGCTGACCAATACCCCGGGGCTGCTGGACCAGGAAGGGAAACTGTTGACGGGACTGGATAGTGAGAGGGTGGATCACCTGATTGCTGATGGCACCATTCATGGTGGAATGCTGCCGAAGATCCAGACCGCACTGGATGCGGTCAAGGCGGGGGTGACCAGTTCTCATATTATTGATGGGCGGGTGAAGCATGCGGTCATGCTGGAGATTTTCTCCGATCAGGGAATCGGTACACTGATCCAGTAGTGTCTACCTCTGGCAATGCACTTTTCTTGCAAGAAAATCACGATTGCTAGAGACACACGCCCACGTCAATGGAGCAGCTTCTCCTCTTTGTTATCTCATTCGTAGCCAATCTTTTCTCTGCCTTTGCCGGTGGTGGGGCGGGGCTGATTCAACTACCGGCCCTGATCTTTCTTGGGCTGCCCTTCCCCATTGCACTGGCAACCCACAAGGTGGCCAGCGTTGCTCTGGGCGTGGGGGCTACCCTGCGCCATCTGCGTGAGGATGCGCTGGAGCGTCGTTTTGCACTCTTTATCCTGGCAACCGGGTTGCCGGGGGTGATATTGGGCGCAAGTCTGATCCTTGCGGTGCCTGATCGTGCAGCGGAGGTTGCGTTGGGACTACTGACCATCGGGCTTGGACTCTATTCCATACTCAGACGCGACCTCGGTCTTTTGGTTGAGAGGCGTAATCGACAGGGTGTTGGGTTGCTGCTGGGAGGGGGTGGACTGATGTCGATCGGGGTGTTGAATGGCTCATTGACTTCGGGTACTGGGCTCTTTGTCACGCTTTGGCTGGTGCGCTGGTTCGGGCTTGACTACAAGCAGGCGGTTGCCTATACCCTGATACTGGTTGGCATGTTCTGGAATGGCTCAGGCGCACTGACGCTGGGCCTGTTGGGAACGATCGAGTGGAGCTGGTTGCCGGTACTGATCGCAGGCTCGCTGCTGGGAGGCTATGCCGGTGCTCATCTGGCAGTCCTGAAGGGAAACCGCTGGATCAAGCGGATCTATGAAGGGGTGACGATACTAGTCGGGGTCAGTCTGCTGGTCGGACGTTGAACAGCTGGTGGATGGTAGTTGCCACCCACCAGCACAGGTATCAGCCTCGTTTTTCCATCAGTTCATGAATGATCGGTGCAAGGATGATCTCCATGGCGAAGCCCATCTTGCCGCCGGGAACTACGATGGTGTTGCGACGAGACATGAAGGAGCCACTCAGCATCCCCAACAGATACTGGAAGTCGATGTCATACTTGGTAGGGTCCTTGAAACGGATGACGATGAAACTCTCATCCGGGGTCGGGATATCACGCGCAATGAACGGGTTGGAGGTGTCAACCGTGGAGACACGCTGGAAGTTGATGTCAGTCTGCGAGAATTGTGGAGTGATGTAGTTGATGTAGTCCGGCATGCGGCGCAGGATGGTGTCAACAATCACCTCTGCAGAGTAGCCACGCTCGGCGCTGTCACGATGGATCTTCTGAATCCACTCAAGGTTGACGATCGGTACTACACCAATACCCAGATCAACCTGACCCGCTACATCGGCTTCTGGGGTTTTGACCAGTCCGTGCAGCCCCTCATAGAAGAGCAGGTCGGTCCCTTCACCAACCTTCTCCCAGGGGGTGAACTCTCCAGGGTTCAGGTCGGTACCGAGGCGTCCATTGTGCTCTGAGGCCTCTTCCGGGCTGTGGAGGTAGTAGCGACGATCACACTCACCACTCTCACCATACTCCTTGAAGTTCTTCTCCAGCAGTTCGAAGTGGTTGGCATCCGGACCGAAGTGGCTGAATGAGTGGTTTCCCGCAGCCTCTTCGGCAGCCACCTTCTCTTTCATTGCAGCACGGTCGTAGCGATGATAGCTGTCACCCTCAACAACCAAGGCGCTGATCTGTTCTCTGAAAAAGATGTGTTCGAAGGCACGCTTAACCGTGGTGGTTCCGGCACCGGATGAGCCGGTTATGGCGATAACGGGATGTTTGACTGACATGCGGTTCTCCTGGTTCAATGCGGAGAGAGCGATTGAACGCCTCCCTGCGTACAAAATAATCGGCCCATTCTACCGGCTGTTTCCAGATTCGTCGAGTTGGCGAGAAAGAAGGGTGACAGGGTGCAAGATCTCAATATCAAATCGCTCTTTCTGCGCTCCCTCAGTCAGATGGAGTGCACATCCGAAGTTGGTGGAAAGCAGTATTTGTGCTCCACTTTGCCGTATTGCCTCAATCTTCGGTTGGCGTAGCCGATCGGCGATGACCGGCTCGCGTAGCCGATGACTGCCGGCAGCACCACAACAGCTTTGGTCCGGTCCAAGTATCGAGATCTGCAGCTTTGGAATCAGTTGTAACAACTGCTCGACCGTGTGAGTGCCATCCAGCACATTGCGTAGTGTGCATGGGTGATGGAGCAGTGTTGTCTGCTGCAGCAGACGAAAATGAAGTCTGCTCACCTTCGAGTGGTTGAGGATGAAATCACTGATTTCGTAGCAGGGTGTATTGAAGCTGCCCTGTTCGGTCAACTGCTGGCCGCAGCCGGTTGAGGTAAAGACCACGGCGTCCAGGCCATCGAAGGCCTGTTGATTGATGGCGGTGAGCTGGTCTGTTTGAGCCGGGTTGCCGTGGTGCAGTGCCAGTGCACCACAGCAGCGCTGTGCTTTGGGGATGACAACCTCATATCCAAGCCGGGTGAGCAGCACAGTGGCGGAGTGGTGTGTCTGTCGGTCAAAGGGTGCCGCAAAACAGCCCAGAAAGAGACCGATACGGCCAACCAGTTTCCCTACGGCAGGATATTGCTCCAGTAGTTGTGTGTCTGTTCTCCGCATCAGGGTGGCTGCTGCCTTGGGTAGTGAAGGCAGTGGCAGTCCTGTACGGTACAGCAGTGATGAGAGGTCTGCCATCATCCGGGTAGTGCCGCGGTGAGGTGCGATCCACTCCGTCAGTCTGGCTGCTCCGGTGGGCCGGGGTAGATGGCTTCTTGCTTCATCCATGATTGCGCCAAATGGAACTTCGGATGGGCACGCCTTCTCACATGCCCGGCAGAGCAGACAGTGGTTCAAATGGGTGGCAAGCGACTCATCCGGGGCGATCTCCCCGCGGATGAGTCTGCCGCACATCATCACTCTGCCGCGAGGAGATTCGCTCTCTTCGCGATGAATCTGATAGGTTGGGCAGTGGCTGCTGCAGAGTCCGCAAAGAACACAACGGTCTGTGGCCTGAATGATTTCGTCCTGGGTCACGGTGCTATTGTATACTCGCAGGCAGGATCAGCCAGCTTAATTAGTTATGAGTTATTACAGAAGACACCTCTTTTTCTGCACCAACCAGTCTGAAGAGGGTAAGGCCTGCTGCAATCAGCATGGTGCCAGGAGGTTGCATCGCTATGCCAAGGATCGGGTGAAAGAGATGGGGCTGCATCAGCCTGGGGATTTTCGTATCAATAAATCCGGCTGTCTGGGGCGTTGTGATCAGGGGCCTGTCATCGTGATCTATCCCGATAATGTCTGGTACACCTATGTCGATCAGGAGGATATCGATGAGATCATCGATCGCCATCTGCTCAATGGTGAGGTTGTCGATCGGCTGCTGTTAAAGGAGTAGGCGGTGTCGTGTGAGCCTGTCAGAGGGACGATTCCTGGCCCCGCTGGAGAACTGGAGGTGTGGCAGGCGTGCCCAAAGGGAGAGGCCAGGGGAGCGATGTTGATTGCCCATCCCCATCCACTGCATGGGGGCAGCATGGACAACAAAGTAGTCTACACTCTGGCCAAGTCAGCGTTACGATCAGGGTTGGTGGCGGTTCGCTTCAATTTTCGTGGGGTCGGGGCGAGTGGAGGTCGGCATGATAATGGTGTCGGAGAGCAGGATGATCTTCTGGCTGTGGCAGATTGGATGGCCACCGAACTATCAGAGTTGCCGCTCTATCTGGCCGGGTTCTCGTTTGGTTCAAGGATTGCGCTGCTGACAACCGGGCGTGCCGCCGCATCGGGTCTGATTATGGTGGCCCCGCCGCTTCGACTCTATTCCGATATCTGGCCCATTGACCGGGTTGCCCTCCCATGGGCAGTGTTGATGGGGGATGCGGACGAAGTCGTCTCCTATGCAGATGTGGAGCAGTGGGTGGAGAAACAGCAGTTACCCCCCCGTTTTCAGGTCTTTCCCGGGGCAGACCATTTCTTTCATGGCAGGCTTGTAGAGTTGGGCAAAACGGTGGATCAGATCCTTGATTCATAGTGTGATTTTTTTGCTTGCAGCAGAAAAGATCATTCTGTAGAATCTGCGCTCTTTTCCGGGGGCTCCCGCTTCTATGTTGTATGGGAGACCTGAAGTAATGAATTGAATTCGGAGCAGTATTGATGAAAACCTTCAGTGCCAAGCCTCATGAGGTAAAACGTGACTGGTATCTGGTTGACGCAGATGGCAAGACACTTGGGCGTCTCGCCACTGAGATTGCGCGCCGCCTGCGTGGAAAGCATAAGGCGGAATATACGCCGCACGTCGATACTGGGGACTATATTGTGGTTGTGAACGCCGAGAAAATAGCGGTTACCGGTAACAAGCGTCAGAACAAGATGTACCACCGCCACACGGGTTACATCGGTAATCTCAAGTCGATCAATTTTGACAAGCTGAACCAGACTCACCCGGAGCGTATCATTCAGACGGCTGTCAAGGGGATGTTGCCTCGCAGTCCACTGGGCCGGGCCATGATGGCAAAGCTCAAGGTCTATGCAGGATCAGAGCATCCTCATACCGCACAGCAGCCGCAACCACTTGAGATCGCCTAACCGGAATTGAGGGAGCAGATATAACAATGGCAATGACAGAACAGTATTACGGAACCGGGCGGAGAAAGACCTCAACTGCACGAGTCTATCTACGTCCCGGTAGTGGTAGCATTACGATCAATGGTAAAAGTCTGGATGACTTCTTTGGTCGCCCAACTTCTCGTATGGTAGTCAATCAGGCGTTGGCGGCAGTTGATATGAGCGATAAATTCGATATTACCGTGAATGTTGCCGGTGGTGGTATTACCGGACAATCTGGTGCAATCCGCCATGGAATCACACGCGCACTGATGCAGTATGATGAGGCATTGCGTGGGACGTTGCGTGAAGCTGGTTTCGTAACCCGAGACTCTCGTAAGGTTGAGCGCAAGAAGGTCGGTCTGCATAAGGCAAGGAAGGCAACCCAATACTCCAAGCGTTAACAGCGCAGTTCAGGCTCCTGTTTATTTGGATCTATTCGGGTGTCGTCTAACGGCAGGACAAAGGACTCTGACTCCTTTAATCGTGGTTCGAATCCATGCACCCGAGCCATATAACGTAAGAGGCTATCGGTTTTTCTGGTAGCCTCTTTTGCTTTAGAGGTTTATACGGGATTAGTTCGTGATGATTTCCTTCAATGTCTAGTTGGGATCATCTGCTACGGAGTTCTAGTCTCGAATTCTCAAATCTGGCAAGTTGGCCCTGCCAATAACAAACAGTACGATACCCACGCCACCCAAAAAAATGATTCCAGCGATCATGCTGGCGATAATGGAGTCTTCAACTCCGGTATCCTGATCATAGGTGAGCAGTACATAGGTCAGAATCAGAGCAGAAAAAAAACTGATGATAGACATCCAGTATGCGATTTTTTGACCAATCCCTTTCTCTCTCATGCTCATCCATTTCTCCCTGGCGGTAATGTGAATGTTGTTCGTCGGAGTCTGCTGTTTGAATCCTGATCCACTACTGCGGTGGTCAAGTCTGATTCAATCCTGTCAAAATCTGTCATGGATGATCTTGCAGGCCAGTGGACAAATTCTGATTCAGGAATGCATTCCAGTTCAAGTTAAATCATTATCAGTCAAACAGTACCTTTCCCTGTTGAAGACATTGTGATCCATGTTTATGCGGTTGATGCCTGCATATTTCTATATGATCGATCACTGCACTGCCAAGGGGTGATGATTGCTAATCACGGTATCTTTGTCATATGGGGGCATGGGTAAGCTGGCTGTACAATCGAGGCAGTCTCAACGGGAGTTGTTCAGGTTTGCGAATCACAATATATCCATTGGGTCCAAAGATGTGGGGGAGGTAGCTGCTTCCCTCCTCATCAATGGTAACGCAGAATGGATGAAGCCCTGCCTGTTTTGCCTCAAAGATGGCCTTGCGGGTATCTTCAATGCCATATCGTCCTTCGTATTTGTCCAGATCATTGGGTTTGCCGTCGGTAAGCAATAACAAGATTCGATGATTGGCCAGTTGTCTGGAGAGCAGTGCGGTGGCATGTCGAATGGCGGCACCCATTCGGGTGTAGTAACCGGGTTTTATCATTTCAATACGTCCTCTAACCCGATCATTGAACTTCTCTTCAAAGGTCTTAAGCTGATGAAAGCGGACTTTCTCCCGTTTAAGAGAGGAAAAGCCATAGAGAGCAAACTGGTCTCCTGTGTGGGTTAATGCATCTGAAAACAGGTGAAGACTCTCACGTATCACATCAACCACCCGGGCATGATTGTTGATCCAGCTGTCGGTAGAGAGGGAGAGGTCGGCCAACAGCAGTGTGGCAAAGTCCCGGTGGGCATTACGGAAGTCCCGGTAGAGCGCGGCTTCGCTATTGGATGGGTGCTCCTTGCTGTGGGCGATGAAGTCGATATAGGCCTCCAGATCGACTTCGGCACCATCCATTTCTCCTCGAAACCAGGTACGGGTGGGTATCAGTGCCTCGAACTGTCTTTTCACCTTTTTCGAGGAGAGTCGCAGCTTTTCCGGCAGCTTGCAAGGGGGAGCTGTTGAAGAGATCAGTGGAATAACACGACAGTGGTTATCCGCCATCTCCATCGTCTTGTAGTTCCATTCCGGGTAGAGGATTCCGTCATTCAATGGTGTGTCATCATATTCTGCTGCCGGCAGGTCCAGATCGAACTTGAGTTTTGAGCCCGAGGTCTGGGCATCCTGTGTAATGCTCAGGTGGTCGAGATCTTCAGCCCTCGACTCCGCATCCTTATCCTCTTCATCATCCGTTGTGCGGTCCACCTTTACATACTCGGCAAGGCTGAAGATGGTTTCCATTCGCAGTGCCAACAAACCACTCTTGCCATCCGGGTTCTCTGTACGTTCGGCTCTGTAGCGTTTGTTAGAGCCTTGATGATTTGAGCCTTCTGACTCTTTAGTCTCCTGTTGTTGTGTGCTTTCTAGCTCGGTAGTGGTGGAAAGTGGTTGAGGTGATGGAACCAGCCAGAGTGGGATTGGGGTGGCGGGTTCGACCAAGTGTTTGTCAAATCGTTGTGCGGATTGGGGGTGGAGCAGGATTTCACGAATCACCTCTTCGACCCGTTTCTGATCTGGTTCCAGCTTTTTCAGTGGTGGCCGTAGTGCGACAACCGCCTCAGCAAGGCGTTGATAGCGCTCCTGTAGTCCAGGAAATTGCTTCAAGGTGGTGATCGTATTTTGACGATTCTGCTCAATCCAGTGAGTTGTAGTCTGGTCGATAGGGGTGGATGCCAGCATTGCAAGCCACAGATAGAGATCACGATTGAGTGATTGGTCAGGAAAAAGGTCGATTACTGGAGGGAGCAGTAGTGCACGTTCATCTCTCCAGCTGCTATGTACCCGCTTGTCAGAACCGGCTATCCGTTGCAGCAGAGAGCGGTGTCCAAAGTGATTCGTGGCATAACTGGCCTCAATTTTGAGGCCACCGTCTCCACCCAATGCACGAAAGATGATTCCCAGCTGTTTACTGTACTGGTCAAGTGATACGGCCGCAGCGGTGTTGCGGTGATTGGCGGCATGCGTAATCCAGCGGTGCCAGAATGTACCGACCTGCTCTTCCATCGCTATTTTCCAAAGGTAGCGCGGGCGATTTCCATTAATGCATCTGCGGTTTCAAGGTCATCCGTGAGCGGTTCGACCAGTGAGCAACGGCACGCTTCCACCGGATCAAAGCCGCTACGTATCAGACGTGCTGCATAGATCAGCAGACGGGTTGAGGCCGCCTCTTCCAGATCATGATCCTTGAGGTTTCGCAGTGCCTGTCCCAACGAAACCAGCCGTGTTGCGGTATCTTCAGAGGCGCCGCTTTCATTGACCAGGACCTCTCTTTCCAGTGATGCAGAGGGAAAATCAAAACGGATCGAGATAAATCGCTGTCGAGTACTCGGTTTCATTCCCTTCAACAGGTTCTGATAGCCGGGATTATAGGAAACCACCAGCATGAAGTTGTCTGGTGCCTCCAGAATCTCTCCGGTTCTGTCTAGAGGAAGGATGCGGCGGTCATCGGAGAGAGGATGCAGAACAACGGTTGTATCCTTTCTCGCTTCAATCACTTCATCCAGATAACAGATCCCGCCACTGCGCACCGAACGGGTCAGTGGTCCATCATTCCAGTAGGTGGCGCCCTCTCCGATCAAGTGTCGTCCCACCAGGTCTGCTGCAGTCAGATCATCGTGGCAGGCCACAGTATTGAGTGGAATGCTCAGTTTGGCGGCCATATGGGTGATGAAGCGAGTCTTCCCGCAACCGGTCGGTCCCTTGATCAGTACCGGAAGCTGATTGTTGAAGGCATATTCAAACAACTCAACTTCATTGGCCTGTGGTTGGTAATAGGGAAGTGTTGATTCCATAATGTATCTCTCAGTAGATATAAACTAGGGCAAGCGTGGTAATAACCATGGTCAGCCATAGTGTCGGTACCCATCTCCATCGGGTGGTTGCCTGATGCATCTCCATGAAAAAACTGATTACCAGTTGGCCTTTGATCCATGCAGCACCCAGCAGTAGTGCAAGGGATAGCAAGTGGTTATCTTTGAGTGATCCGATCCAATAACCCAAAAGGGTCAGCATGATCAAGCTGATCCAGACGATGGTTGCCATGCGGTGATTATGGATTGTTGTCATGATCAAATCAGATAGACCAGTGGAAAAAGAATGATCCAGACCAAGTCCACCATATGCCAGTAGGAGGCACCGGTCTCTATTCCGGTGTGCTCCTGGCTACTGTAGCACACCTTGAGTACATTGATGAGTACGGCAGTCAAAATCACCATACCGAGTATGACATGTAGAAAGTGGAAGTAGGTGAGAGATAGATAAAACATATAGAACGTGTTGGTACTCAGTGAGATACCTTCATCAATCTTGATGGCGAATTCATAGATTTTGATCGCCAAAAAGGCTGCGCCCATCAGCAGTGCTCCACCTAGCCAACGTGCACTGTGTGAGGTGTTATCTGCTCTGGTGGCGTGTACCGCATTGATGACGAACCAGCTACTGGTAATCAGTACAACGGTATTGACCATGCCTGCCGTTCGATCCAGCAGAAGCTGCGACTCATTGAACAGTTCGATGTTGTGGCTGCGGGCAACCGCATAGGAGATGAAAAAGACTCCAAAGACCAATAGCTCTGCATAGATAAATATCCAGATTGCAAAGTCACCAGGTAGTTTTTTCTGAATCACTTCATTCATGGTTTTGTAGCCCAAGAAAAACCCCCACCGAAAACGGTGGGGGTCGATGATGGCTATATCCTTTCGGTAATACTAGCTATGCACTCGCTTCATCACTTTGTGTAAAGAAGCTCATAATGTAGATCACCAGACCAATCAGGAAGATCACACCGGAAATCTCACGTAGCCAGTAGAAGATCTCGACTTGATCCTGGGTTGCCATAAAGGTCATTGGTGTATCTGAAATGCGCTGTAGCCACGTTTGCAGGATACCGGCAGCAGTCAGGAAAAGGGTGATGAATACGATAGAGATAGTCATCAGCCAGAACGACCACATTTCCATTACCTGGGCCTTGTTGGAATTGGCTGCACGCCCCCGCATGATCGGCATGGCATAGGAGATGATCGACAGTACTACCATCACATAGGCTCCATAGAAGGCCATATGCCCGTGGGCGGCAGTAATCTGTGTACCATGTGTAAAGTAGTTGACCGGGGCCAGTGTATGGAGAAAGCCCCAGACACCCGCACCCAGGAATGCCATCACACCGGTACCCAATGCCCACAGTACAGCAGCCTTGTTGGGGTGTTCACGCTTGCGCTTGTTGACCATGGTGAAGGCAAATACCGTCATCATGAAGAAAGGGATCGGCTCCATTGCAGAGAAGATCGAGCCCCACCATTGCCAATACTCCGGTGTGCCAATCCAGTAATAGTGGTGACCGGTACCCACAATGCCGGTGATCAGAGTCATTGCAATGATGATATAGAGCCACTTTTCAATCACTTCACGATCTACACCCGTGGTTTTGATCAGGACAAAGGCGAGAATGGATCCGAGAATCAGCTCCCACACTCCCTCTACCCAGAGGTGAACGGTCCACCACCACCAGAATTTGTCCTGAACCAGGTTAGCAGGATTATAGAAGGCGAAGAGGAAAAAGACGGCAAGGCCAACCAGGCCGATCATCATCACCAGATTGATTACAGTTTTACGCCCCTGGAGTACTGTCATACCGACATTGAAGAGGAATGCCAGCGCAACAATCACGATGCCTATCTTGGTAATGGTCGGTTGTTCCAGGAATTCACGTCCCATGGTTGGAAACAGATCATTCATGGTGATCTCTGCCAGTGTCGAATAAGGTACAAGCAGGTAACCCAGAATGGTCAGCGCGCCTGCTACCAGAAAAATCCAGAACATCAGGATTGCCAGCCCCGGGCTGTAGAGCTCACGCTCCGCCTCTTCCGGTATCAGGTAGTAGGCTGCCCCCATAAAGCCGAACAGCAGCCAGACAATCAGCAGATTGGTATGTACCATTCTGGCTACATTGAACGGAATCTCGGGAAACAGGAAGTCACCCACGACATACTGCAGACCAATGATCAAGCCGAACAGTATCTGTCCGACAAAGAGGCCAATGGCTGCAATAAAGTAATATTTTGAAACAGCTTGTGATTGATATTCCATATTGCTCTCTCCTTAACCCATCTTGTTGGGTGGCCAATTAGCCGTGTTGATCTCTGAGACATACTTCAGGAATTGGGCGATCTGTTCCAGCTCTTCCTCAGTGAAGTTGAATTGAGGCATGCTCCGGCGACCAGGAATGCCCTCTTTGGGGCGACTCTTGATGAAAGCCTTGATTGCTTCTGTACTGTTTCCGTAACGGACATAGACATTACCCAGTTCAGGTGCAAAGTAGGCCCCTTCACCTAACAGGGTATGACAGCCGATACAGTTATTTTCTTCCCACAGTGCCTTACCTGCTATAACGGTAGGTGTTAGGTTTTCATGGTTATCCCGTGTGGGAACTACGCCCATGGTGTCGAAAGTTAAGGTCAGAAACAGCAGGAAGAAGAACAGGCTTCCTCCATAGAAGATATTCCTGGCCATCGATTTGGTGAACATTTCGTCCATCGTTAGAGCCCCCTTTACTGGTTTGTAGCGCGAATGGAGCGTAGATTCTCTTTGAGCCCCGTTTCATATGCCATGACTTAGATCAAAGATTACACGTGTTTCTATTGTTGACCGAGCAGATAAACCATAAATACAAGTAGCGGAATGAGATAGAAATAGAGTCGCATAAGGTATCGAAGTGGCCGGTTACCCCTTTTCAGCCCGATGAAATAATCAATCACGATCTGTCCTTTGAAGGTAATGAGTACACAGATGATCAGGGCAGTCACAATATTGGTGTCGGAGCTTTCTATTAACCAGCGGCTCCCCAGAGTCAGCACTATCAATAGTGCCCAAAGCAGCTCCATCTTGTAGTGGGCCCGATTTATTTTCATTTTCATCGTAGTAGATAGAGTAGTGGAAAAATAATCAGCCAGACCAGATCGGTTGCATGCCAGTAAGAGGCGAAGGATTCCAATCCCTCCATCGACCGACTGTTGTAGGCACCGTGGTAGGTGCGAAACAATATCCATAGAAGCCCAATGCCAGCCCAGAAGACATGAACCATATGGGTAAGGGTCAGGTAGTAATAGACAGTGAAATAGATTCCACTGCGTCCATTAATGTTGTGATCGATATTCCAGCTCAGCTCCAATGTCTTGATGATTCCATAGCCGATAATGGTGGCAAAAACAGACCATAGCCAACCCAGTGCAGCAGATTGGTTGTTTGCCTGTACAGCCTGTACCGATTTGACGACAAAATAGCTTCCAGAGATCATCATTACTGTATTGGCTGTTCCAGCCAGGGTATTGACCTGTTCGGGGCCGAGATGAAAAGCTTCCGGGTTGTAGTAGCGGGCCACAATGTAGACGCCGAATAGCAGACCGAACTCGGTCATTTCTGCAAGAATTCCGGCCCACATGCCGCGACTGCCCGGGAGGTGTGATGTTTCTGCTGTTGAGCCTGATGTTGGATGTCTGTTCATAAGCAAGATGCGATTATAGGAAATCGTCTGCTGTTGACGAATGATCCTGCTCAATGTTTCTGAGTTTGGTTCTTCTTTGAAAATATAGAAATTGAATGAATCAATTGGGTTTTATTATGGACAGTCATGTGCTGTTGAGTTGAAGTAAATGGTTGCTCCTGCCCATGTCTCAGTCAGTGCTATTGGTGTACTTTAATCCCGCCTTATTCACCAAACGGTCATTTCAACGGCTGACTCGCACATATT